>JBQCCW010000282.1:0-33612 GCA_051961835.1 Marmoricola sp.
GTTCCGCTTCAACGTGTGAATCGGTGCCCGACGGCGGGTCGGGTCAGCTACAGCTGAGGGTCTTGTGGCCGCGGCCGCTCGAGGCGCAGGTGATCGTGGTGGAGTCGCTCCCTGCAGTGTTGCGCACTGTCACCTTGTAACTGCCTGGTGAGGAGTAGGTCACCGACGGGGAGGAGCCGGTAGCCGTCTTGCCGTTGCCGAAGTCCCACGTCAGCGTGCCGTCGCCGCTTGCTGTGAACGAACACGTAGCGCTCGAACACGTCTTGCTCTCGATCGCCGGCGCAATGGTGACGCCCCCCGTGCTGCCACCGCTCGAGCTGCCGAAGGCGGCCAGGCCGTCCGGCGTGCCGAGCCCGGTCGGCCCGTCCCAGCCATCCGCGGCCGTGCACAGGATCGACCCGCCGCAGCTGCCGTTGCTCCCGCGCTTCACGTCGTTCAGGCTGGTCGGCGCGGAGTACAGCGTCGTCGCGGGGTTGCCCGTCCAGGTTGCCCCCGAGCCCTTGGCGAGCGCGTAGACCGAGGCGACGATCGGCGAGGACACGCTGGTGCCGCCGAACTGCATCCAGCCGGATGCACCCTGGTAGCTGTAGGAGTCGTAGACCGCGACGCCGGTGTTCGGGTCGGCGTCCGCCGAGACGTCGGCGACGGCGCGGTTGGCGCAGACGGCGGACGGCACAGCCCCGGTCTGCCAGTCCGGCTTCGCCTGGTACGTCGAGCAGCCACTGCCCGCGCCGCTCCAGGCGGTCTCGGACCAACTCGTGCTGCTCTCGGTCAGTGAGGTGCCGCCGACCGCGACGGTGAAGTCGGAGGACGCCGGGTAGCTCACGCCGTACCCGTTGTCGCCGGTGCTCGCCGTGACCGCGATCCCGGGGTGGTTGTAGTAGCTCCCGTAGGTGCTGTCGGAGGCGTCGCCGGTCGAGCCGTAGCTGTTGCTGATCGCCACCGCCCCGAGGCTCGCGGCGGTGTCCACCGACGCGCCCAGACTGGCGAACGAGGACGACGAGGCCTCCACCAGCACGATGTTGCAGTTCGGACAGATCGCCGAGGCCATGTCGAGGTCGAGGGAGATCTCCTGCGCCCAGCCGCCGTTCGCTCGCGGGTAGGAGCCGACAACGCCGCTCTGGTTGACCTTGACGAAGCACGGTTGGCCGCTGATCCTGCTGTCGATCGCGCCCTTGCCCACGGTGCAGGAGGCCAGTCCGGGCAAGCCGAACTGGCCCCGGTAGGTCGCCACGTCGGCGGCCGCGTTGGGATCGTCGTAGGCGTCGACGATCGCGACCGTCGTCCCGGCGCCCCAGGTGGCGGACGCGTGGGCCAGGTTGTAGGCGCTCTGCAGGTCGCCGGGTCCGTAGCCCGCCGGAGCGCCCGAGGTCTTCGGGTCGACCGGCTTGCCGGTGCGGTCGACCAACTCGTGGAGGATCGCGTGGCAGCGGGCGGTCAGCGTGTTCTGCGGCGTCGGGCAGACCGCGACGTTGCGGGCGGTGAGGCCGGTCGGCGACGGCGACGCCTGGGCAGCCAGCGGCAACGCCACGACGAGCAGGCCGGAGGCGGCCAGGGCGAACAGACGACGACTCATGACGATCCCCTCACTCCGATGTTCCGGGGTCGACTATCCGCTCCCGTCTCGCCGGGCGACATCCCCCGAACGGGTGGCTTGGCACGCGGTCGGGCGGCAGAGGAGGCTCAGCGCCGGAAGGTCACGTGGACGACGCCGCTCTCCGCCACCTCGCTGGTGACCCTGTAGCCGTCCTCGAGGTGTCGCAGGTCGTCCCAGAGGCGCTGGCCCTTGCCGAGGACGACCGGTGCGATCGCGACATGGAGGTCGTCGACCACCCCGGCGGCCAGAAACGCCCGGGCGACGGTCACGCCGCCGCCGATCCGCACGTCCCGTCCGCCGGCCGCCTGCGTCGCGCGGGCGAGGACGTCCGCCGGTTCGGCGGCGATGAAGTGGAAGGTCGTGCCGCCCAGCTCCAGCCTCGGCCGCTCCTGTGCCGTCAGGACGAAGACCGGGCAGTGGAAGGGCGGCGTGTCACCCCACCAGCCCTGCCAGTCCGGGTCGTCGGGATGGGCGTGCAGCCCGAACATCCCCGCCCCCATGATCTCTGCCCCGATGCCCTCGAAGTACGCCGCGGCGTACTTCTCGTCCACCCCGGTCGTCCCGGCGGCGGAGGTCTTCCCCAGCACCCGCTCCTGGAACGTGCGCGTTCCGACGTACGCCTGCACCAGGCGGCCCCAGTCCGCGCCCATGGGGTCCTCAGGGGTCTGGTCGGCGGTGCTGGCGTAGCCGTCCAGGGAGATGTTGAGGTCGACGCGGACGCGCATGTGAGCCTCCTGGGGGCGGGGACTGCCGGCTCCGGGAGGCTACCGTCGGACCGGCTGTCGCGGCAGGACACCGGACGGGGGAGCGATGGGCAGGATCGATCGAGCCGAGCGCGTGGTGCGCGCCGACGCGGCGCGGGTGTTCGCCGCGCTGGTCGACGGGGCCGCCCTCGAGCGGTGGCTGCCCCCCACCGGCATGTCGGGCACCGTCGAGCACTTCGATGCGCGTCCGGGTGGCTCCTACCGGATGACGCTGTCGTACGACGACCCGCGGGCCGGTGCCGGCAAGGCGACCGACGCGACCGACGTCGTCGAGGTGCGCTTCGTGGACATCCGACCCGACACCCTCGTGGTCCAGGAGGTCGACTTCGTCAGCGACGATCCGGCCTTCGCCGGCACCATGACGATGACGTGGACGGTCGAGCCGGTCGCCGGCGGGGCGCGCGTGCAAGTCCGCGCCGAGCAGGTGCCGCCGGGGATCGCCGCCCAAGATCACGAGCGCGGCATGGCGGAGTCCCTGCAGAACCTGGCGGCTCACCTGGAGGGCGCGGCCGGGGTGTGACCGACCGCGTGCTGCGGATCGGAGTCACCGAGTGACCCCGATCCCCAGCACACAGGGTCGTGGCGAGCCGCTGACGGCTCAGCTGTGCTTGGCGACGTACTCCTTCGGGTCCTTGTCGACCGGTGGGACCCCGTTGGCGGCCTTCAGCGACTCGTAGCGGAGGAACTGGACGGCGATGTCGTGGCGGGTCTGAAGGTCGGTGTGATGCCGGAAGTCGGCGAGGTCCTGGCGCTCCTCCTCGCCCATGTGGGTGCTGTTGGAGGTGCGGCAGGCGATGACCGCGTCCCACCAGTCGTCGGTGCCGACCTCGGAGGCGGAGACCTGCTTGATGGCGTCCCGGATGTCGTTGTGGTCCTTGACGGCGTCCTCGACCTCGTCGTCGACGTCCGAGGCGTCCGCGGCTCCGGTGCCCACCTTCAGCAAGACGGGATAGAAGTACTTCTCCTCCGCCTCGGCGTGCGTCTCCAGCAGGACCTCCAGGCGCTTCCACACCGCGCCCAGCGTCTCGGTGTCGTCGCGGGGGATCTCGTCGAGCATCGCGAACATGCGTCGCTGCTCCATGTGCTGGTGGAGGATCACCTCGGTGATGTCCAAGACAGGGCTCCTTCTCGCAGTCGGTCGTCGACCAAGGGTTACCCCGTTCGGCAGGCACTCCAACCTTTGCGCGACCGCAACGGAGGCGACCGCCATACTGGGCGCGTGCCGGCGCCGCTGCTGACCTTCGGGCACGGGCGCCTGAGCGCCGACGAGCTCGCCGCGCTCGTCGCCGGGGCTGGCGTCGAGCGGGTCGTCGACGTGCGGCGCTTCCCGGGCTCCCGCGCCAACGAGGCAGCGGCCCGCGGAGCCGTGCCGGGCATCCTCGAGCGGTCCGACATCGGCTACCGGTGGGAGGAGCGGCTGGGCGGGCGCCGTCACCTCCGCAAGGACGAACCGTGCCCGGACACCTGGTGGCAGGTGGCCGCCTTCCGGGCCTACGCAGCCTGGACCCGTACGCCGGACTTCGCGGCCGGCCTCGCGACGCTGCTCACCGACGTGGGCGAACGCCGCACCGCGATCATGTGCTCGGAGGCGGTGTGGTGGCGCTGCCATCGGCGGATCATCAGCGATGTGGTGCTGCTGCTCCACGGGATCGAGGTCGAGCACCTGATGCACACCGGTGCCCTGGTGTCCCATCGTCCGAGCGAGGGCGCGCGCGTCGTGAGTGACGAGCTCGTCTGGGACCTCCCGGCATGACCTCTTGGGTGCTGCACGTCGACCTCGACCAGTTCCTGGCCGCGGTCGAGGTGCTGCGACGACCGGAGCTCGCGGGCCTCCCCGTCGTGGTCGGCGGCCGGGGCGACCCCACCGAGCGGGGTGTGGTCTCGACGGCGTCGTACGAGGCCCGCGCTCTCGGCGTGCACTCCGGCATGCCGCTGCGGATCGCGGCGCGGAAGTGTCCCGACGCGGTGTTCCTCCCGGTGGACCGGCCGGTCTACGAGGCGGCCTCCGAGCAGGTCATGGCGACGCTGCGCGAGTCTCCCGGGGCGACCGTGGCCGTGCTCGGCTGGGACGAGGCGTTCGTCGGGATCGAGACCGACGACCCCCACGGCGTGGCGCGCGCCCTCCAGGCGGCCGTCCTCGAGCGCACCGGCCTGCACTGCTCGATCGGCATCGGCGACACCACGGTGCGGGCCAAGAACGCGACCGATCTCGGCAAGCCCCGAGGCGTGTTCCTGCTGACCCGGGAGAACTGGCTTCAGGTGATGGGCCCCCGGCCGGTCACCGACGCGTGGGGGATCGGACGCCGCGTCGGGGCGCGCCTCGCCGCTCACGACATCGACACGGTCGGCGACCTGGCAGCCGCCGACCTCGCGCTGCTGCAGGCGGAGTTCGGGCCGCGGAGGGGCGTCCACTACGCCGCTCTCGGTCGAGGTGCCGGCGACACGAGCGTCGACGACACGCCATGGGTCCCACGGGCCCACGGCCGGGAGACGACTTACCAGCAGGACCTGTCGCGGCGCGAGGACATCGACGACGCGCTGCTCGAGCTGGCCCGCCAGGTCGTCGCCGACCTCGAGCGCGAGGGACGCGCCTGCCGGCGCGTGCACCTCAAGGTGCGGTTCGCTCCCTTCTTCACGGTCCAGCGCAGCCGGAAGCTGACCGAGCCGACCCTCGACCCCACGGTGCTGGCTGCCGCGGTGGGCGCGCTGCTCGACTCGCTCGAGGACGGCCGCCCGATCCGGCTGCTCGGCATCCGCGGCGAGATGGTGCCACCCGAAGGCGGCTACTGAGCCATGAGCGCCGCCTCGGCGGCTCTGGCTTCCGCGGCTCTGGCACCGTGGGGGAGTGCAGCTCTCCGACGTGCCCCTGGTCGCCGCGCCGATGGCGGGCGGCCCGACCACTCCCGAGCTGGTGCTCGCCGCGGCGGACGCCGGCGTCTTCGGGTTCCTCGCCGGCGGCTACCTGACACCCGAGGTGCTCGCCGAGGAGATCGCCACGGTGCGCGGGCGGGTCGAGTCCTTCGGCGTGAACCTCTTCGTGCCCGAGCAGTCGGCCTGGTCGGCTGCCGAGCGTGCGGCGGTCGACGCCTACCGGGAGCGCCTCGCCGAGGACGCCGCCCGAGCCGGCGTCACCCTGGGCGACCCGGTCTGGGGTGACGACGACCACTGGCGCGGCAAGCTCGAGCTCCTCCTCAACGAGCCCGTCCCGTGGGTGTCGTTCACCTTCGGCGCTCCCTCGGAGAGCACCGTGGACGCCCTGCACGACGCCGGCAGCGAGGTCGCGGTCACGGTGACCACCGCCGCCGAGGCTGAGGTCGCCGAGGACCGCGGCGCCGACCTGCTGATCGTGCAGTCGGCGGCAGCCGGCGGACACCGCGGCACGTTCGACCAGCGGGCGATCCCCGAGGACGCGCCGCTGCCTGACCTGCTCAGAGCGGTCCGCGCGCACACCACGCTGCCCCTGCTGGGGGCCGGCGGCATCGGCACGTCGCAGGACGTCCGTGCGGCGCTCGCCGGCGGCGCCCTCGCAGTCCAGGTCGGCACGGCGCTGCTGCTCGCCGAGGAGGCCGGCACGAGACCGACGCACCGGGCAGCGCTGCAGGACCCGTCGTACGACGAGACGACGGTGACCCGCGCCTTCACGGGTCGGCCGGCGCGCGCCCTGCGCAACCGTTTCGTGGAGGAGCACGACGCCGAGGCGCCGGCCGGCTACCCCGCGCTCCACCATGTGACTGCGCCGCTGCGCCGGCACGCGGCGGCGGTCGGGGACCCGGACCTCCTGCACCTGTGGGCCGGGACGGGCCACCGCCACGCCACGACCGGCCCGGCAGCCGACCTGCTCGCCGCGCTGGAGCCGTGAGCGTCCGCTGAGTCGTCGTGCACGGTCGGTGCAGCGGCACGAGGAGTTACGTTCCCACCATGGAACAGGCGCCCGATCCGCTCTCGCCGGCAACGCTCGGCCCCGTCCGGCTGCGGAACCGGGTGATCAAGGCAGCGACGTACGAGGGCCTCGCCCACGCCGGCCTGGTCACGCGCGACCTGGTGGACTTCCACGTGGAGTACGCCCGCGGCGGTGTCGGCATGACGACGGTCGCCTACCTCGCCGTCGCCCCGGAGGGCCGCACCGAGGGCAACCAGGTGTGGTGGCGCGACGAGGCGATGCCGGGTCTGCGTGCGCTGACCGAGGCGGTGCACGCCGAGGGCGCGGCGGTCTCCGCCCAGATCGGGCACGGTGGTCCGGTCGCGGATCCCGGCGGCACGAGGCTGCCCGCCATCGGCCCCTCCCGCAACTTCCCCAACCAGGCGTTCCGCGTCACCCGCAAGGCGAGCCGCGCCGACATCGACCGGGTGGTCGCCGCGCACGGCGAGGCAGCACGCCGCGCGGTCGAGGCCGGCTTCGACGCCGTCGAGGTGCACCTGGGCCACAGCTATTTCGCCAGCGCGTTCCTGAGCCCCAAGGTCAACCACCGCACCGACGAGTACGGCGGCTCGCTGGAGAACCGCGCCAAGGTCGCGCGTGCCTGCGCCCGCGCAGTGCGCGACGCCGTGGGCGACCGCATCGCGATCATCGCCAAGCTCAACATGAGCGACGGCGTGCGCGGCGGGATCACCGTCGACGAGGCGACCCGCACCGCCCAGTGGCTCGAGCAGGACGGCAGCCTGGACGCGCTGGAGATGACCGCCGGCTCCTCGCTGCTCAACCCGATGTACCTCTTCCGCGGCGACGCCCCGATCAGGGAGTTCGCCGCGGTGATGCGCCAGCCGATGCGCACCGGCCTCCGCCTGACCGGCAAGCGGTTCCTGCGCGCGTACCCCTACGAGGACCTCTACCTGCTCGAGAAGGCGCGCCAGGTGCGCGCCGGCGTGAGCCTGCCGATGATCCTGCTCGGCGGCATCGTGGACCTGCCCAGCATGGAGACGGCGATGGCGGAGGGCTTCGAGTTCGTCGCGCTGGGGCGCGGCCTGCTGCGCCAGCCGGACCTCGTCAACCGGCTCCAGGCGGATGCGGCCACCCGATCGCCCTGCATCCACTGCAATCTCTGCATGCCGACGAACTTCCTCGGCACCCACTGTCCCGTGATCCAGGACGGCTCGTCACGGAGTGTGACCTGGGGTACGGCGGCGGGCTACGCGACGCCGTAGCGTCGGCGCTCATGGGCTATGAGTACGACGCGGCGATCGCCGTCGCCGCGCAGGGTGAGGGCCGCTACATCGCCGACCTCTCCGCCGGCTGGATGGTCGGCGGTGGCATCAACGGCGGCTACCTGCTCGGGGTGATCGGCAACGCGATCGGCTCGGAGCTGGCCGAGCGCGGCCACGTCGACCCCTACACGGTCAGCGCCTACTACCTGGCGGCGTCGCGTCCCGGCCCGGCGACCGTGCGGGTCGAGGTGCTCCGCGCCGGGCGCGGCACGACGACGGTCCGCGCCACGCTCACGCAGGTCCAGGACGGCACGCCCGTCGACCGGATCAGCGCGCTGGCGACGTACGGCGTGCTGGGCGGCTCCGGCGACACGCTCCTCCGGGCGACACCACCGGACCTGCCTCCGGTCGAGAAGTGCCTGCTCACCTCCGACGCGCCGCCGGACTTCAAGGCCTTCGTGCCGATGCTCGACCGGTTCGCGATGCGGCTGGATCCGGCGTGCGCCGGTGGCATGCTCGGGCAGCCCAGCGGCACGCCGATGATCCAGGGCTGGTTCGAGCTCGCCGATGGTCGCCCGATCGATCCGACGGCGCTGCTCACCGTGGTCGACCTGTTGCCGCCCACGACGTTCGAGCTCGGTCGGCTCGGGTGGGCGCCGACCCTGGAGCTGACCGTTCACATCCGCGCCACCCCTGCCCCGGGCCTGCTCCGCCTGCGACACGAGACCCGCAACATGGCCGGAGGGTTCTTCGAGGAGGACTGCGAGGTCTGGGACGCCGAGGACCGGCTCGTCGCCCAGTCCCGCCAGCTCGCGCTGATGCCCCGGTAGAGGCGAGTCGAGTGCGGACGTCGTCGCTCCAGCAACGGTGTCCGCACTGGACCGGGCGCTCAGGGGCGGACGGAGAACACGAAGCGACGCCCCGGCAGCCGGCTCACGCTCCATAGGCGGCCCTCGTGGGCCGCGAGCGCGCCCGGCCCGGGCGGGAGCGCCCGGGCGAGCTGCTTGCGCCGGTGCCGGTCCGCAGCGGCGCCTTCGCTGATCACGAGCTCGCCCGGCCGGCGACCGTGGTCCCGGGCGAGGTACCGCACGCCGTCGAGCACGGCGAGCCCCGTGACGTCGGCCGATCCGTGCCGGTCGGCCCCGAGGGCGCGCACATGAGCACCGGCCTCGGGAAGCGGGAAGCGGACCACTCGATCGGCCCGATCCCGGCCGTCCTCGGAGACCACCAGCTCCTCGCCGTCGTACGCCAGCAGGTCGCACCGCAGCCGGTCGCCGGGACCACCGGTCTCTCCACGCAGCTGCGCCCGCACGGGCAGGACGTAGCGGTAGCCGAAGGTCTCGGCCGACGGCTCGACGGCGACCACGTCGTCCCAGTGGGCCACGAACACACCGCGCCGACCGCCGGCCAGGAGGACCGGGCCGCCGGCCGTCACCACGAGACCCGTCGCGTCCACCTGCACGGGCCGCAGCACCAGCTCGCCGAAACTGTCGCCGACACTCATCACGAGGACGTGCCGGTACCGCTCGGAGACGGGGTCGAGCACCGTGAGGCGACTCCCGTGGTCCTGTCCCTGACGGCTCCGCGAGCCCCACGAGACCACGACGTGCTGGCCCGCGTGGGCGACGGCGCCGGGCCACCACCGCTCCGTGTCGTTGTCCGAGGCGTCCCAGGTCAGGCCGTCGGCCTCGAGCGCGGACGGGACCGACGTGGGGCGGGCGTCGCGGTTGAGGTCGGCGCAGACGCCGGCGAGGCCCACCCGCGGGGCCGCGGAGAGCAGCCGCCGGACCGCCTCCGCGTGGTCCTCTACCGGGCTCAACCAGAGGTCGGGCGTCGCCGTCTGCACCGTCACCAGCACACGGTACGCGTCGGCAGCCCGCTGGTCGGGCAAGACCTGCGGCGTGTGCCGCTGCTGCTGCCTAGTGTGGACCGGTGACCAGCGTCCGTGCCCTGTTCGCCACCGAGGACGACGCCCGTGCGGTGGCCGCTCGCCTGCTGGCTGACGGGTTCACCGCCGTCGTCGGGCGGGCCCCGTTCGCGGGCGAGGACGACGACGAGGACCATGCCTGGTCGCTCGACACCGAGGCCCCTCTCGTGATGGTCGAGCTGCTCGCCGAGGAGAGGGACGGCTGGGTGGAGCACGAGGTCGCGCCGTCCCTGCGGCCGCCGCCCCTGACCCTCCCCGACGCGCCGCGGCGTCGCCATCGGCCCGTCCGTGGCGACACCTAGGATTCACCGCATGACAGAGGCTGGATCGACGGTGGCGGCATCGGGCCGGCGCCTGCTGCTGGTGCACGCTCACCCTGACGACGAGACGATCGGGCAGGGCGCGACGATGGCGAAGTACGTCGCCGAGGGCGTCGGGGTGACGCTCGTGACCTGCACCGGCGGCGAGATGGGCGAGATCCTCGTCCCGGAGCTCGCGCACATGGCCGCCGACAGGGACGACACCCTCGCCGAGCAGCGGCGGACCGAGCTCTCGAATGCGATGACGGAGCTCGCCGCTCCCGATGGGCGCAGCATCGACCACCGCTACCTCGGCGGCTTCGGGAAGTACCGCGACTCCGGCATGCAGTGGCACGAGGACGGTCACGCCATCCCCGCCGACACGCTGCACGACAACGCGTTCTGGAACGCCGACCTGACCACCGCGTCCGACGATCTCGTCGCGGTGATCCGCGAGGTGCGCCCGCAGGTCCTCGTCACCTACGACCAGTTCGGCGGCTACGGCCACCCCGACCACATCCAGGCGCACCGGGTCGCGACGTACGCGACCGCGCTCGCCGCCGTCCCGTCGTACCGCCCCGACCTCGGCGCTCCCCACGACATCGCCAAGGTCTATTGGGGCGCGATGTCGGCGAGCCGGATGCGGGAGGGCCTCCGTCGCCTCCGGGACGCCGGCGACACGACCACCTTCGAGGGGATGGACCCCGACGGTCAGCTGCCCCCGTTCGTGACCGAGGACGAGAACCTCGCCGCCGCCATCGACGGCTGCGCGTATGTCGACCGCAAGATGGCCGCGATGCGCGCGCACGCCACGCAGATCGCCGTCGACGGACCGTTCTTCGCCCTGTCCAACAACGTCGGCAACGAAGTCTGGGGCACGGAGTTCTTCCGGATCGCCAAGGGGCGTCCGGGGCCCCCGGGACCGGACGGTCTGGAGACCGACCTGTTCGCCGGGCTCGACTGACCCACGTTCGGCCATGGGCCTCCTCGACGACCTCGGAGAGCGAGACGCTGCCGAGCGGGTCGCCGACGACCGGGGCGGCGGGCGGCGCCGGTGGCTCGTGCTCACGATGGCGCTCTTCCTCCTCGCCGCGGCCTATCTCGCGCTGCACCGCTACGCCGAGCACCGGGTGCCGTTCGGCACGCAGGTGGAGGGCGTCGGCATCGGCGGCCTCGCCGTTCCCGACGCCGAGCAGCGCCTCGCCGAGGAGCTGGCCCCGCGGTTGCGTGGCCCGGTGACTCTCACCCACGACGACCGCAGCTACCGCTTCGACCCGGCCGCTGCCGGGATGCGACTGGACGCCGTGCGCAGTGTCCGCGAGGCCGGGGGCGACGCGGCGCGGTGGACGCCGGCGGCGCTGTGGAGGTTCCTCACCGGGGGTCGCGACCGGGCTGCGGCGGTGGCGGTCGACGTGCCGCGCTTCACCGGGGCGCTGGACGCGCTGACCGCGCGGATCGGTCAGCCCCTGATCGAGGGCGACGTGCGCTTCGTCGACGGGCATGCGCGCGCGGTGTTCGGCCAACCCGGCCTGACCGTCGACCACGACCGGACCGAGGCACTCGTCGCGCGGCTGGCGTTCGAGGGCCACCCCGGCGAGCTGCCGTTGATCACCCGCCGTCCGTACGTCGCCCCCGCGGCGGTGCGCGCCGCGCTGCGTGACATCGCCCGGCCTGCGATGTCCGCCCCCGTCGTCCTCGACCTGGGCGGACACCGGGTCAGCGTCCCCCCGCAGATCCTCGGCCAGGCGCTCGACATGGTCCCTGCCCAGGGCCGGCTCGCCCTGCTCGTCGATGCAGACCACCTGGCCGACCTCGTCGTCGCCCACGCCCGCACGCTGGGACCGAAGCCGGTGAACGCGACCGTGCGGCTCCGCAACGGCCGGCCGGTCGTCGTGGCATCCGTCGATGGCGTCACCTTCGATCACCAGCAGCTAGGCGACCGGTTGCCGGCGGTGCTGCGGCGGCCCCCGGGTCAGCGCGTGCTCCGGATCCACGCCGTGGTGCAGACGCCGCGCCGCACGACCGCGGAGGTGCGCGGTTGGAAGATCCGCCGCCGGTTGGCGTGGATCACCGTCGGCGACGGGAGGCGAGCGGGCCTCCTCGACGCCGTGGTCCTGCCGCCGGGCGGGTCGCTCCACCTGAGCGCCCGCCTGGGCGGTGAGGACGAGCAGCTCGCGACGGCCCTGTTCACGCTCGCCCTGCGCGCCGGCCTCCCCGTGACGTCCTCCACGGTGCCCGCCACCTACGACCAAGCGCTGCCGGCCGGCCTGCAACGCACCGATGTCACGATCGCAGCGCCACCCGACAGCGGCGTCCTCGTCACGCTCACCGGCGCGCGGCCCGGCCCGCAGCTCACCGTCTGGGGAGCCCAGCGTCTGCACGTCCGCGTGGCGACCGGGCGGCGCCATGGCGTGGTCGCGCCGCCGGTGCAGACCTCCGCCGCGCCTGACTGCACCCCCCGGGACGGCAGCGCCGGCTTCACCGTGACGGTCCGGCGCCGGATCGGGCACCGCCCACCGGAGCGCTTCGACAGCACCTACCCGCCGGTGCCGTCGGTGACCTGCCTCCCGCCGCCCACGTCGTCCTCGCCGACCCCGTCCTCGCCGACCCCGTCCTCGCCGGCACCGCCGTCCCCGTCATCGGGCGCCGCGAGGTAGCGGTAGCCGTGGTGGGCGCGGAAGCCGAGCGGCTCGTAGAGTGCGAGCGCGGCGGTGTTGCCGACCTCGACGTGCAGCCAGGCCGTGAGCGCGCCGTGGGAGGCGCCCCAGTCCAGCAGGGCGGCCAGGGCGGCGCTCGCCAGCCCCCGCCGGCGCCGGTCCGGGTCGACCGCGAGGTCCTGGATGCCGAGCCAGTCGCCGTCGAGAACGGCTCGAGCCTGGACACCAGGGGAGAGGACCCGTGCCTCGCGCGACTCCTCGAGGAGATCCAGGGTCGGCAGACCCGCCGGGAGCGCGCGCAACGCCCGCGCGGTCGGGGCGAGGTGGAAGGTGGCGGCGCCCTCGGACAGCGGCGTCCAACCCAGCGCGACCGCGCCGAGGTCGCCCTCGGCGCCGGCCTCCACCTGGAGCAGCGCGGGACGCTCCCGGGCCGCGTAGAACCCGCGCACCCGGCCCAGCGCCTCAACGAGCGGGGCCCCCGGGTCGCCCATCGCCAGGCAGGAGTTGGCGCGCTTGACGACGCGCTCGCCGGTGCGCGCCGTCGGATCGCTGCGCAGCAGCCACGCGCCGAGGGTCTCGGTGTCGAGCCGGGGCCACAGGGTGAGCGCGTGCTCCTCGGCCTCGCGTGCAGTGAGCCGCATCCGTACGGAGGGACGAGGCGGCACCGGCTTGCCGGAGACCACGTCGGCCAGCCGGATCTCCACGATCGAGCCGTCCTCGCCGCGGATCAGGGCCCGGCGCTCCACGGTGTCCCAGAGCTCGCACACGCCGAGGACGTCGGTGAGCTCGGGACCACCGGTCGGGCCGCGACGGCCCGGCACGATCCGTCGTACCACGACGCGCTGGCCCACCACGTGCGGGCCGAGACCGGGGGTCGCCGGCGCCCGTCCCGAATCCGAGGGGCCTTCGTCGGGGAGCACGTTCGGGATACTAGGCTGGCTGCTGCCGCATCTCGGTACGTCTCCTCGAGGAGGATCTGGTGACCTACGTCATCGCCCAGCCCTGTGTCGATGTCAAGGACCGCGCCTGCGTCGACGAGTGCCCGGTGGACTGCATCTACGAGGGCAAGCGGATGCTCTACATCCACCCCGACGAGTGCGTGGACTGTGGTGCGTGCGAGCCGGTCTGCCCGGTCGAGGCGATCTACTACGAGGACGACACCCCGACCGAGTGGAAGCAGTACTACGACGCGAACGTGCACTTCTTCGACGACCTCGGCTCGCCGGGCGGTGCCGCCAAGAGGGGCGAGATCGACCACGACCACCCGATGATCGCCGAGCTGCCCCCGCAGAACCAGGACCACTGACCGCGTTGGCCGGCCGCGGCCGAGCTTCGGTCTCCGCCCGCCTCCCGGACTTCCCCTGGGACAAGCTCACGGCGTACGCCGAGCGGGCACGCGCCCACGAGGGCGGGATCGTCGACCTCTCGGTCGGGACCCCCGTCGACCCGACGCCCGAGGTCGTGCAGCAGGCGCTCTGCGCGGCGGCCGACTCGCCCGGATACCCGACCACGATCGGCCTGCCGGAGAGCCGGCGGGCGGTGCTCGACTGGTTGTCGCGTCGCTTCGGCCTGGGCGGCTTCGGTCTCGATGCGGTGCTCCCGGTGGTGGGCTCCAAGGAGCTGATCGCCTCGCTGGCCCTCCACCTCGGCATCGGGCCCGGCGACCTGGTCGTGCAGCCGGCGCTGGCGTACCCGACCTACGAGGTGGGGGCGGTCCTCGCCGGCGCCCGCATCGTCGCGACGGACTCGACGCTCGCCCTCGGGCCCGAGCGCCCGGCACTGGTGTGGATCAACTCCCCGTCGAACCCGACCGGCAAGGTGCTCCCGCCCGAGCATCTGCGCAAGGTGGTCGCCTGGTGTCGGGAGCGGGGCGCGCTGCTGGTCTCCGACGAGTGCTACCTCGAGTGCGTCTGGGAGGGCTCGGCGGTCTCGGTGCTCGACCCGTCGGTGAACGGCGGGTCGCTCGAGGGGATCCTCGCCGTCCACTCCCTGTCCAAGCGCTCCAACCTGGCCGGCTACCGGTGCGCGTTCGTGGTGGGTGACCCCGCCGTCGTCGGTGAGCTCCTCGCGGTGCGCAAGAACCTCGGGCTGCAGATGCCCGGCCCCCAGCAGCGGGCGATGATCGCCGCCCTGGACGACGACGCGCACGTCGACGCCCAGCACAGCCGGTACGCCGCTCGGCGTACCGCGTTGCGGGGAGCGTTGGAGGGCGCAGGCTTCCGCATCGACGAGTCGGCCGGCTCCCTGTACCTCTGGACGACCCGGCCCCAGGGGGACGACGACTGCTGGGCGCTGGTGGACTGGTTCGCCGACCGCGGCATCCTCGTCGCCCCCGGCTCCTTCTACGGCGCCGCCGGCGCCCGGCACGTCCGCATCGCCTTCACGGCCACCGACGAGCGCATCGCGGCCGCCGTCGACCGCCTCGCCGGCTGAGCGGCCGGTCGTCAGGACTCAGCCGAGCGAGATGAGGACGTGGCGGCGGTCGCCGGGCAGCTTCGTCCAGGCCTTCTCCGAGGCGCGGCCGACCTGCCAGTGGTGGCCGGCGTACTGGACCTCGCGCACGCCGAGGACGCGGGCGCGGGCCACGACGTACTCGGCCACCGACCACCCCAGGCGATGGCCCGCGTCGCCGGGAGGCAGGGTCACCAGCACGTCCTGGCGGGGGCCCTGCACGGCACGCAGGGCACTGCCGTAGCCGGTGTGCAGCGACGACTCCACCCCCTGCGCCGAGCCCTGACGCTGGTTGTCGTGGACGACGCAGGAGAAGCCATGGTCGCTGTAGCCGGTCAGTGCGGAGGCGAGCGCGCGCGCGTCGTCGGCGTGGGCCTCGTACGCCTCGGGAAAGCCGCTGCGCTGCACGAGCTGGGCTGCCTCGGTGATGCGCATGGTCTGGTAGCCCTGGACCTTCTGCAGCGCGTCGTAGAAGGCGTTCGTCGCGTAGACCGGATCCCGGATCTGGGCGACGGTGCCCCAGCCCTGGGAGGGACGCTGCTGGAAGATGCCGACCGAGTCCCGGTCGCCGGAGGCGAGGTTGCGCAGCTTGCTCTCCTGGAAGGCCGTCGCGAGCGCGATCGACACCGCGCGCGCCGGCAGTCCCCGCTGCACCCCGATGGCGGCGATCAGCGACGCCACCTGCCCCTGGCCGGGATCCAGGGAGACCGAGTGGCCCTCGACGGTGGCGCTGCACCCCTCGGGGTCCGGCAGCGGGCCGACCCCACGCCAGACCGCGACGCCGATCCCGGCGATGAGGGCGAGCACCCCGAGGAAGACGGCGGTGCGGAAGAGCCGCACGGCCGCTCAGTCGTTCGCGTGCAGGGCGGCGTTGAGGGCGATCCCGCTGCCCTTCCACGGCACCGCCTCGACGGTCCCGGTCACCGAGTTGCGGCGGAACAGCACGTTGCCGGAGCCGGCCAGCTCGCCCGCCTTGATCACCTGGGGCTTGGAGTCCATGTCGCGCACGGTGACCTTCGTCCCCGCGGTGAGGTAGAGGCCCGCCTCCACCACGCAGTCGTCCCCGAGCGGGATGCCCAGGCCGGCGTTCGCGCCGAGGAGGCACCGCTCGCCGAGGGAAACGACCTCCTTGCCGCCGCCGGACAGCGTCCCCATGATCGAGGCGCCGCCGCCGATGTCGGAGCCGTCGCCCACGACGACGCCGGCAGAGATGCGGCCCTCGACCATCGAGGCGCCCAGCGTGCCGGCGTTGTAGTTGACGAAGCCCTCGTGCATCACGGTGGTGCCCTCGGCGAGGTGGGCTCCAAGCCGGACGCGGTCAGCGTCGGCGATGCGTACGCCGGTCGGCACGACGTAGTCGACCATCCGGGGGAACTTGTCGATGCCCAGCACCTGCACGGGTCCGCGGGCGCGGAGCCGCGCTCGGGTCTCCTCGAACCCGGGCACCGCGCAGGGGCCGTGGCTGGTCCAGACGACGTTCGCCAGCAGGCCGAACACGCCGTCCAGGTTCGCCCCGTGCGGCCGCACCAGGCGGTGGCTCAGCAGGTGCAGGCGCAGGTAGACGTCGACGGCGTCGCGCGGCGCCTCGGCCAGGGTGACCGAGCAGTGGGCGACGTCGGTGCGCACGCCCCGCAGCTCGTCGCGACCGGCCAACTGCGCGAGGGAGTCCGGCGCGGTCGCGCCCGCGTCGCCCTCGCCGAGAGCGGGGGAGGGGAACCAGGCGTCGAGGACGGTGCCGTCCGCGGGCCCTCCGTCGACCGTCGTCACGAGGGCGAAGCCCCACGCGCGCGTCGGGGCGGGGGCGGCGGCGTCGCGCGTCGTCGTCATGCGGGCAAGGCTACCGGGGTGGTCGAGCGGGGCTGCCGAGTGCCAGTCGGTCGCCGACGGCTGGTCGGCGCGCCCGCCGGCGCCGTAGCGTGACCCGGCGTGACGCGGTTCAAGGAGCTCTGCCTCGACGTCGACCCGACGGATCGACGGACCGGCGCGTTCTGGGCGGCGCTGACCGGCTGCTCCCTCGCCTCCGCGGACGGCGGGCCGGGCGACGTGGTCGGCGAGGAGGAGGGGATGGGCATCGCCCTGTGTCCCGTGCCCGAGCCGAAGGCCGTCAAGAACCGCGTCCACCTCGACGTCAGCGTCGGCTCGCTGGACGACGTCACCGGTCTGGGTGGGGTGATCCGGGAGCAGCACGAGCACTGGACCGTCTGTGCCGACCCGGCCGGCAACGAGTTCTGCGCGTTCGTCCGAGAGGGCGACCTGCCCACGTACCGCGCCTTCGAGATCGTCGTCGACGCGCACGACGCCGAGGCTGTCTGCCGCTGGTGGGGGGACGTGTTCGGACTCGAGGCTCGCAACGACGGCCGTCCCTGGTGGTGGCTCGAGGGCGTCCCGGGCATGCCGACGGGCGGGCCGTTCTTCGCCTGGGTGTTCGGTCCGGTGCCGGAGCCGAAGACGGTGAAGAACCGCATGCACTGGGACCTGTACGGCGACCCGGAGGCGTTGCTGGCGCGGGGTGCGACGTATGTGGCCGAGGTGCCGGGGCGCACCCGGCCGGTGGCCTGGACCGTCCTGGCCGACCCCGAGGGCAACGAGTTCTGCGTGTTCCCCGACTGAGAGGATGCCGGTTATGGCCCTCGACCTCAGCGCTGACGTCGTCGCGCTGACCACCGCCCTGGTCGACATCCCCTCGGAGAGTCGCCATGAGGACCGGATCGCCGACGACGTCGAGGCGGCACTCCTGGACCTGCCGCACCTGCACGTCACCCGGCTGGGCAACAGCATCGTGGCCCGCACGGACCTCGGGTGCGACGAGCGGGTCGTGATCGCCGGCCATCTGGACACCGTCCCCGCTCACGACAACCTGCCCGCACGCAACGACGGGACGCTCCTGCACGGCCTGGGCAGCTGCGACATGAAGGGCGGTGTGGCGGTCGCGCTACGGCTCGCGGCGGCGGTCACCGAGCCGAACCGCGACGTCACCTACGTCTTCTACGAGGCCGAGGAGATCGACGCGGTCCACAACGGTCTTCGGCGCATCGCCGAGGAGCGTCCCGACCTGGTCGACGCCGACTTCGCGATCCTCATGGAGCCCTCCGACGCCGGGGTGGAGGCGGGCTGCCAGGGCACTCTCCGGGTCGAGGTCGTCACCCGCGGAGAGCGGGCGCACTCGGCGCGCGCGTGGCGAGGCGTGAACGCGATCCACGGAGCCGCCCCCGTGCTCGCCCGGCTCGCGTCGTACGAGCCGCGGCGGCCGGTGATCGACGGGCTGGAGTACCACGAGGGACTCAACGCCGTGCTCGTCCGCGGCGGCGTCGCCACGAACGTCATCCCCGACGAGTGCCGGGTGACGGTGAACTTCCGGTTCGCGCCGGACCGCTCGCAGACCGAGGCGCTGGCCTTCGTGGAGGAGTTCTTCGACGGCTTCGAGACCGTGTTGACCGACTCCTCGCCGGGTGCGCTCCCCGGCCTGGACAGGCCGGCCGCGCGCGCCTTCGTCGACGCGGTGGGTGCCGAGGCCCGCCCCAAGTTCGGCTGGACGGACGTGGCGCGGTTCTCCGCCCTCGGCGTGCCGGCGGTCAACTACGGCCCCGGCGACCCGATGCTGGCTCACAAGCAGGAGGAGTACGTGCCGCTCGCGCAGCTCCGCCTGTGCGAGCAGACCCTGCGCCGGTGGCTCGGCGCCGAGGAGGATCCTTCGTGACCACGGACAACGACGAGGTCGAGCGACCGTTCCGGCACCGCGGGCCCACCGTGCTGCGCGGCACCCGGATGGACGGTGGCACCACCGACCAGCGACTGCTCGACGAGCGCGGACCGAGTGAGTGGGTGCACACCGATCCGTGGCGGGTGATGAGGATCCAAGCCGAGTTCGTCGAGGGCTTCGGTGCGCTGGCCGAGCTCGGACCGGCGATCGCGGTGTTCGGCTCGGCGCGCACCAAGCGCGACAGCCCCTACTACGCGATGGGGGTCGAGCTCGGCGGCAAGCTGGCGCAGGCGGGCTTCGCGGTGATCACCGGCGGCGGGCCGGGCTCGATGGAGGCCGCCAACCGGGGTGCCAGCAAGGCGGGTGGCACCAGCGTCGGCCTCGGTATCGAGCTGCCCTTCGAGTCTGGCCTCAACAAGTGGGTGGACCTCGGGATCAACTTCCGGTACTTCTTCGCCCGCAAGACCATGTTCGTGAAGTACTCCCAGGGGTTCGCGGTGCTCCCGGGCGGCCTGGGCACCTTCGATGAGCTCTTCGAGGCGCTCACCTTGGTGCAGACGCGCAAGGTGACGTCGTTCCCCGTGGTGCTCATCGGCCGCGACTACTGGTCGGGGCTGCTCGACTGGCTCCGCGACTCGGTGCTGGCGCACGGCAACATCTCGCCGACCGACCTCGACCTGGTCCACCTCACCGACGACGTCGACGAGGTCGTCCGGCTGATGGTGGAGGCGCGAGACACCCACGGCGCTGCCGCCGGGTCCGGGGCGGTGCCGCCGCTGGACGGTGCCGACCAGGCCCAGGAGGGCTGAGGCGCCATGGTGTGGTTCCTCGGCGTCGTCGTCCTGCTGCTCGTCGGCGGGATCGTCGTCGTCGCTGCGGGCACCGGAGAGGGCCTCTCTCCCGCCGAGACCGACGAGCCGCGTCCGGTCCTCCCGGAGGGACCGCTGCATGCCCGCGACCTCCGCGCGGTGCGATTCTCGACCGCTGTCCGCGGATATCGCGCCGCTGAGGTGGACGCCCTCCTCGACCGCCTCGCCGCCCAGCTCGACGACGACGCGTCCTGACCGACGGTCGGCTCAGCGACCCTGGAAGGTCGCCTTCTCCTTGGCCACGAAGGCGGCGACGGCGTCGCGGTGGTCCTGGGTGGCGCCGGTGAGCGACATCATGCTGCTCTCGAAGGCGAGCGACTCCGGAAGGTCGTGGCCGGCCGAGAAGGCGACCGAGCGTCGGATGGCGCCGTACGCCATGGTGGGGCCGGCCGCGAGGCGCGCGGCCAGCGTGGCGGTCTCGGCGGCGAGCTCGTCGTCGGGCACGACCCGGGTGGCGAGCCCGAGCTCCAGGGACTCCTCGGCGCCGATCGTCCGGGGGAAGTAGAGAAGGTCCAGCGCCCGCGCCGGACCCACGAGGCGGGGGAGCGTCCACGACGACCCGGTGTCGCAGGACAGCGCGACCCCGGCGAAGGCGAAGTTGAAGCCGGCCGACGCGGCCACGATGCGGACGTCGCAGGCCAGTGCGAGGCTGGCTCCCGCGCCTGCGGCGACGCCGTTGACCGCGGCGAGGACGGGCTTGGCCATCGTGGCCAGCGCGGTGACGATGGGGTTGTAGTGCTCGTCGACGGTGCTGCCGAGGTCGGAGCCGCCCGAGGTGAGCAGCTCCTGGTGCTCCTTGAGGTCCTGACCCACGCAGAAGGCCCGGCCGGTGCCGGTCAGGACGACGCAGCGCACGCCCTGGTCCTCGGCCGCCGTGTGCACGGCCTCGCGCAGGGCGACCTTGGTGGCGAGGTCGAGTCCGTTCATCGCCTGCGGCCGGTCGAGCGTGATCGTGGCGACGCCGTCGGCGACGTCGTAGCCCACCGGCGAGGTGGTCTCGGCTGGGGACTGCTCCTGCTGCGTCATGGGGCCGAGTCTGCCGCATCGCGTGCCGTCGAGGTCGTGCCGTCGGCGCGGCCCGGCGCGATAGGGGATAATGACACGGTAGGGCGCGGCACGGAGCGCACCACGACACAGGAAGAGGTGTTCGCATGGCGGCGATGAAGCCGCGGACGGGCGACGGCCCGCTCGAGGTCACCAAGGAGGGTCGCGGCATCGTGATGAGGGTGCCGCTCGAAGGTGGCGGCCGCCTGGTGGTCGAGCTCAACGCCGAGGAGGCGGGAGCTCTCGGCGAGGCGCTCCACAACGTGGTCGGCTGACCACCCCCAGCCCCAGCGTCGGCTCCGGGTGGTCCGCAGGGACCGCCCGGAGCCTTCGCTATTGTCGCCAGGGTGCGTGCTGCCAGCGGTGACCCCGTCGACGTGCTCCGAGCCGTGACCCAGGCCCCGGGCCTTGTCCCGCAGGCGGCGCCGCCGGACGTCACGCTCGACGAGGCGCCTCCGACCGCCGTTGCCGGCGCGACCCTGGTCGCCCTGCCGGTGCTGGAGACGGCCGACGGCCCCGAGCTCGGACCGGGCTGCGCCGCCGCCCAGGACGACCTCGGCCTCGATCTCCTCGACCTCCTGGAGCGGAGCGAGGGCACCGGCCGCGCCGGCGAGGTGACGGTCGTGCCCCACGCGCAGGCTGAGGCCGTCACGACCCTGCTCCTCGTCGGTGTCGGTGACGCATCTCCCGCCGCCGTACGCCGAGCCGGCGCCGCCCTCGCTCGCGCGGCCCGCGGCCACGAGACCGTGGCGACGACCGTGCACGATGTCGGTGACGACGCCTGCCTGGTGGCCTTCGTCGAAGGCGTCGTCCTGGCGTCGTTCCGGTTCACGCTCGCGTCCGGATCCCGCACCTCCCCGGAGCGGTTCGTCCTGGCCGGCACGCCGGGGTCGGCCGCCCCCGTGCTCGCGCGCGGCCTGGTGTTGGCGGGCGCCGGCTGGTTGGCGCGGGCGCTCGCCACGGTGCCCTCCAACATCAAGTCTCCCGCCTGGCTCGCCGACCGGGCCGTCGAGGTCGCCGAGCGCAGCGGGCTCGAGGTCGAGGTCTGGGACGAGCAGCGGCTGCTCGCCGAGGGCTTCGGCGGCATCAGCGGCGTGGGCCGCGGCTCCGCAACGCCGCCGCGGTTCGTCCGGCTCTCCTACAAGCCCGCCAAGGGCGCCCGGAAGGCACCGCACGTCGCGCTGGTCGGGAAGGGCATCACCTTCGACACCGGCGGGCTGAGCATCAAGCCCGGCGAGGCGATGGTGAACATGAAGCGCGACATGACCGGCGCTGCCGTCGTGCTCGCGGTGATGTCCGGCCTCGCAGCGCTCGGCTGCCCGATCCGGGTCACCGGCCTGCTGTGCATCGCCGAGAACGCCGTCGGCGGCGACGCGATGCGGCCCGGCGACGTGCTCCGGCACTACGCAGGGCGCACGACCGAGGTGGTGAACACCGACGCCGAGGGACGGCTCGTCATGGCCGACGGTCTCGCCTGGGCGGTGGCGAACCTCGCCCCCGACGCCCTTGTCGACGTCGCCACGCTGACCGGCGGGATCAAGGTCGCGCTCGGCCTGCAGACCGGAGGCGTCTTCGGCACCGACGACGTCCTGGTCGAGCGGCTCGTCGCGGCCGGCGCAGCTGCCGAGGAGCCGTTGTGGCGGATGCCGCTGGTCGAGGAGTACGCCGACCGGCTCTCCTCCCGCATCGCGGACGCCAACAACTGACCACCGACCGCCTCTGCGATCACCGCCGCGCTGTTCCTCAAGCCGTTCACGGCCGGCCTGCCGTGGGCGCACCTGGACATCGCCTCGGTAGGCGATGCCGAGGAGGACCGGGACGTGTGGACCTCCGGGCCCACCGGGTTCGGGCCGCGGCTCCTGCTGCGCTGGCTCAGCGGCGACGCACCGCTCGCGGGCGTCGGCGACTGAGGCGCCCGCCGACGAGGAGCGTCGACGAGGGCTACTTCTTGCGCGCCAGAAGCAGGCCGTCGCCCACCGGCAGCAGCGCCGGCACCAGGTCCTCGTGCTCGGCGACCACCCGCCCGAGCTCGCCGATGGCCACGGTCTCCTCGTCCCGCTGCGCGGGGTCGGCGACCCGGTCGTGCCAGAGCGCGTTGTCGAACGCGACGACCCCGCCGGAGCGCAGCAGCCGCAGCGCCTCGCTGAGGTAGTCGGGATACTCGTGCTTGTCGCCGTCGCAGAACACGAGGTCGTAGGCGCCGTCGGTGAGCCGCGGAAGCACCTCGAGGGCGGCGCCGGGGATCAACCGCGCGCGCTGCGCCGGGACGCCGGCCTCGTTGAAGGTCTCCCGGGCGAGGCGCTGGTGCTCCGCTTCGATGTCGACGGAGGTCAGCACCCCGTCGCCGCGCATGCCGCGCAGCAGCCAGAGTCCCGAGACGCCCGTGCCGGTGCCGATCTCCACCACCGAGCGCGCGTCCAGCACCGCGGCGGTGAACCGCAGGGCGGCCCCTGCGCCGGCGCCGACCGGAGTGACGCCGACCTCCTCGGCGCGCGAGCGCGCCCGCGCCAGGATGTCGTCCTCGGCGATGTAGGCGTCGGCGAACAGCCAGCTGGCGGGCTTCAGTGGGGTGGTGATGACGGGCCTCCGGGAGTCGGTCTCAGCGGGAGACTACTGCCTCCCACGCGCCCGCCGAGGGACCCGCGGCCCCATCCGGCCGCGCGTCGGGAACGAACTCCCCACGTCCGGCGTTGGAGAGGTCGACGAGGCATCTTGAGCCTGTCGACGACCCAGGCTCAGCGGGCTCGCTCAGCCAGATCTCAGGGCCCCCTGGTTGGTTGGAGGTGGAACGGCATGGCGATCCCACGGCCGCTCCGACGCACCGCTCCCTCCGAGGGAAGGACGGCCTCCGTGCCGCAGCCCGATCGCACCACCTCTCCGACCGGCGAGCCTCCCGCCGAGACCGCCGGCGTCCCCACCTGGGACCAGATCGTCGACCAGCATTCCGAGCGGGTCTTCCGCCTGGCCTACCGCCTCACCGGCAACCGGCACGACGCCGAGGACCTCACCCAGGAGGTGTTCGTGCGGGTGTTCCGCTCCCTGCACACCTACACCCCCGGGACCTTCGAGGGCTGGCTGCACCGGATCACCACGAACCTCTTCCTCGACCAGGCGCGGCGCAAGCAGCGGATCCGGTTCGACGCGTTGCCCGACGACGGCGACAACCGGCTGCCCAGCACGACGCTGAGCCCGGAGATCGCGAACCTCGACCGCACCTTCGACGACGACATCGAGGAGGCGCTGGCTCTGCTTCCCGCCGACTTCCGGGTGGCGGTGGTGCTGTGCGACATCGAGGGGCTCGCCTACGAGGAGATCGCCGACGTCCTCGGCGTGAAGATGGGCACCGTCCGCAGCCGCATCCACCGGGGCCGCGCCCTGCTCCGCAAGCACCTCGCGCACCGAGCGCCCAGTGGAGAGCGGGTGCGGCACCTCGGTCCCCGACTGAGCGAGCAGCTCTCATGAGGGGCCGACGGCCGTGAAGGGTCCACGGGAGCTCGCCGCCCAGCTGGCCGGGAGCCTCACCGGCCACGTCGGCGACAGCGTGTCCGCCCTCGTCGACGGGCAGCTCTCCGAGGCCGAGGAGGAACGGGTCTGGGCGCACGTGCTCGGCTGCCCGGGATGCCGGCGGCTCGTGGAGCACGAGGGGTGGGCCAAGAACCGTCTGCGCGCGCTCTCCTGTCACGCGCCGCAGGGCGCGCCGCCGGACCTGCTCGGCCAGCTCTACGCCGTCGGGGCGTGGTCCGCCGTCGACCGCATCGAGCGCACCAGCCGCCGTCGCCGCGCCGCCGTCGCCGTCGTCGGCGCCGGCTCGCTCGGTGTCGCCGTGCTCGGGATCGTCGGGGCGACGACGGCTCCCGCCGGTCGTGGCGAGGTCCCCGGCACCATGCCGGCGCCTACCAGCCTGCGACCGGACGTGCTCCGCGCCGAGCTCATCTCCGGAGTCGTGGGGTCCACCGTGGGCTGGGCGGTGGGGTCCGGGGCCGGCGGTCCGCTCGGTACGCCCACCCCCCGTACGGCAAGATGACCGGGTGAGCGAACCCCAGCAGCCGGCGTTCCCCCCGGCCGGTCCGCCGGAGTCCGCCCCGACCCGTGAGAGGAACTCCGACCGAGTCCCGTCCCGGCTTCCGGCGTACCTGTGGCCGACAGTCTGCGTGCTGTCGCTCGTGCTGGGCCTCACCGGTGGCGCGATCGGTGCGTGGCTGGTCGGACCGCCGGGTGGCGACACCCCGGGCGGGGTGCTGCGGGTCCAGCAGCGCACCGCGCCGCCGCTGCCCGCGGACAATCAGAGCATCCCCTCGGTGGCGAAGAAGGTCCTGCCCAGCACCGTGCAGATCGTCGCGGAGTACAAGGGCCAGGCGGCCGGCGCGACCGGGTCGGGCTGGGTCTTCGACCGCCAGGGTCACGTGATCACCAACAACCACGTGGTCGCGGAGGCGGCCGCCGACCATGGCCCGATCGAGGTGATCGACCGACGCGGCCGTCACCTCAAGGCGACGGTGATCGGCCGCAGCGCCGTCTACGACATCGCAGTGCTCAAGGTCCCGGGCGCCCAGTCGCTCCCGCCCTCGGCGATCGGCTCCGCGGAGCAGATGCTCGTCGGGGAGACCGTCGTGGCGATCGGCTCCCCGCTCGGGCTCTCGGCCACGGTGACGTCCGGCATCATCAGCGCGGTGCACCGCCCGGTCACCACCGGAGACGGCAGCGACTCCTCCTACATCAACGCCATCCAGACCGATGCCGCGATCAACCCGGGGAACTCCGGCGGCCCGCTGGTGAACCTGCGCGGGCAGGTGGTCGGGGTGAACTCGGCGATCGCCTCGCTGGGTGCCGCCACCGGCTCGGACGAGAGCGGGAACATCGGCGTCGGCTTCGCGATCCCGATCGAGCAGGTCGAGACGACCGCGGACCAGATCCTCAAGACCGGAGAGGCGAAGTATCCCGTCATCGGCGCGACGGTGCGCGGAGTGAAGGGCGACAAGGGCGCCCGCATCCAGTCGGTCGCGCCGGGCTCGCCGGCCGCTCAGGCCGGGCTGCGGTCGGGCGACCTGGTCACCGCGGTCGACGGCGAGGAGGTCACCGGGTCGATCGACCTCGTGGTCGCGATCCGCAGCCACGTGCCGGGAGAGCGGGTGGCCCTGCGGGTGGTGCGCGGTGGACAGCAGCGCACCGTCGAGGTCCGGCTCGCCGCCAAGACGGGCTAGGTCGCCTCGGCGTCGTACGGCGGCACCTCGCCGTCGCGGAGCCGGTCCGGCATGCCCGGCACGTGGGGGACCGGGTCGTCGTCCTCGAGAGCCTCGAGGATGTGCCGCCGGATCGCCACCCGGGGGTCGAGGTCGGTCAGCCGCAGGTCGGCGTACTCGGGACCGAGCTCCTTGCGGAGCTGGTCCTGGGCTCCCTGGGCGAACGTCCGCAGCTGTCGCACCATCCGGCCGGCCTGGCGTCCGAACTCCGGCAGCCGGTCCGGGCCGAACACCACGATGGCGACGATCAGGATGACCAGCAGCTCCGGGAGACCGACGCCGAACACGACAGCCTCAGAGCTTCGACGTGGGGGTCAGCCCCAGCTGCATGCCGGCGAGGTTGCGCCCCCGGCCGGCGAGCGTCCCGGCGACCCGGAGCAGCTCCGCCGCGGCCGGCGAGGTCGGGTCGGCCTCGACGACCGGCTTGCCGGCGTCACCGCCCTCACGCAGGCGGAGATCGAGCGGCACGCGGCCCAGCAACGGGACGTCGTAGCCCAGCCGGGCCGACAGCGTCGTCGCCACCCGCTCGCCGCCACCGGCGCCGAACACCTCCAGCCGGTGGTCCTTGCCCTCCGCCGTGCAGTGGGGGCAGGGGAGGTAGGACATGTTCTCCACGACGCCGACGACCCGCTGGGGCATCATCGACGCCATCGTCCCGGCCCGCTCGGCGACCTCGGCGGCCGCCTCCTGCGGGGTGGTCACCACGACGACCTCGGCGTTCGGCAGGTGCTGGCCCAGCGAGATCGCCACGTCACCGGTGCCCGGGGGGAGGTCGAGCAGCAGCGCGTCCAGGTCGCCCCAGTAGACGTCGGCGAGCATCTGCACCAGGGCACGGTCGAGCATCGGTCCGCGCCAGGCGACCACCTGGTCGCGCCGCGGCTTGAGCTGGCCGATCGAGATCACCGACACGCCGGAGGGCGTCGGCACGGGCATGATGAGGTCCTCGACCTGCGTGGGCCGGCTGTCCGCGACGCCGAGCATCGCCGGCACCGAGTGCCCGTAGATGTCGGCGTCGACCACACCGACGCGCAGTCCCTGCGCCGCCATCGCGAGGGCGAGGTTCACCGTCACGGAGGACTTGCCCACGCCGCCCTTGCCGGACGCGATCGCGTAGACCTTGGTCAGCGAGTCCGGCCGGGCGAACGGGATCTCTCGTTGCGCCTGGCCGCCGCGCAGGGTGGAGTGCAGCTCGGAGCGCTGCTCGTTGCTCATCACCCCGAGCTGGAGGTCGACCCGCGTGACACCGGGCACGCGGGAGACGGCGGCGTTCACCTCGCGGGTGATGGTGTCGCGCATCGGGCACCCGGCGACGGTGAGCAGCACGGTGAGGGTCACCGTGCCGTCGCCGGCCACCTCGAGACCGTCGACCATGCCCAGCTCGGTGATGGGGCGCTTGATCTCAGGATCGTTGACGGTGGCGAGGGCGGCGCGCACCTGCTCGAGGTCGGGGGAGGCCATGTCCCCCAGCGTACGGCTCAGGCGGGAGCCGGAGGGGTCGGGCCGGAGTGATCCGCCTCATCCTCGCCCGCCGGCTCGTCGTCGCCCGCCTCGTCGCCGGGAGGGGTGGCCCGCTCGTCGAGCTCGTTGAGCAGGGCCCGGAGCTCGGAGCGGACGTAGTCGCGGGTGGCGACCTCGCCCAGGGCCATCCGCAGTGCGGCCACCTCGCGGGCGAGGAACTCCATGTCTGCGTGCGCGGCGGCATCCGCCTGCCGGTCCTGCTCGGCGACCACGCGGTCGCGCAGCTCCTGCCGGTTCTGGGCCAGCAGGATCAGCGGCGCGGCGTACGACGCCTGCGTGGAGAAGAACAGGTTGAGGAGGATGAACGGATAGGGGTCCCAGTGCTGGACGAAGCTGACGAGGTTGAGGACGACCCATACGAACACGAAGACCGTCATGTAGAGGATGAACTTCGCGGTCCCCATGAACCGAGCGAACTGCTCGGCGAAGATGCCGAACCGGTCCTCGCCCACGTTGGGCAGGAACGAGATCCGCGGGCCCAGCTCCCGGGGGGTGTCGAGCCGCGGGCGGGCCCGCTCCTCGTGCTGCTTGTCCGCGCGACGGTCGGGCCGCTCGCGCTGACGCTCCTTCGGCGGCACCATCCTCACCGCCTCCGCACGCTGCGGTCACGCCACCCGTCGGGCAGCAGGTGGTCGAGCAGGTCGTCGACCGTGACGGTGCCGAGCAGCCGGCCCTCGTCGTCGACGACGGGCGCGGCGACCAGGTTGTAGGTGGCGAGGAACATCGCCACGTCCTCGAGGGTCGCGTTCGGTCGCAGGTAGTCGATGCTCGTGTCCAGGACCCCTGCCACGAGCGTGGACGGGGGCTCGCGGAGCAGCCGCTGGATGTGGGCGATCCCCAGCAGGCGTCCGGTGGGGGTCTCCAGAGGCGGCCGGCACACGTGCACGACGGCCGCCAGGGAGGGGGTGAGGTCCTCGTTGCGCACCCGGGCCAGCGCCTCGGCGACGGTGGCGTCCGGCGGGAGGATCACCGGCTCGGGCGTCATCATGCCGCCGGCGGTCTCCTCGCCGTAGACCATGAGGCGTCGTACGTCCTCGGCTTCCTCGGGCTTCATCAGGTCGAGGAGCTGCTGCGCCGTCTCCGGCGGCAGGTCGGCGATCAGGTCGGCCGCGTCGTCCGGCGACATCTCCTCCAACACGTCCGCGGCCCGCTTCACGTCGAGGTGGCCGAGGATCTCGACCTGGTCCTCCTCGGGCAGCTCCTCCAGGACGTCGGCCAGGCGCTCGTCGTCGAGCGCGGCCACGACCTCGGTGCGACGCTCGAGAGGCAGGTCATGGATGACGTTGGCCGCGTCGGCGGCGCGCAGGTCGGCCAGCGAGGCGATGAGGTGGGTGGCGCCCTCGTGCTGGCCGGTGCGCTGCAGGCCCTCGACCTCGTCCCACTCCACGACGTGGGTCTGGGGGCGCCGACGCCGGAGGCGGTTCTTGCCGGTGCCCTCCGCGATCGCCACCCGGCAGAGCACCCAGTCGCGCGTGCGGGCCTGCTCCATGGCGACGTCGAACACGACGCCCTCGAGGCCGCTGCTCCGCACCCGGACGACCCGGTCCAGGATCTGTCCGATGACCAGCGTCTCGGTGGAGCGCTGCTCGAAACGTCGCATGTTGAGCAGGCCGGTGGTCTTGACCGAGCCCGCGTCGATGCTGGTGACCCGGGTCATCGGGGCGAAGATGCGACGCCGGCCGAACACTTCCACCACCAGCCCTACGACGCGCGGCTGACGGATGTCCGAACGCAGCACGACCACGACGTCGCGAACCTTGCCAACCTGGTCGCCCTGCGGGTCGAAGACAGGCAACCCCGCCAGGCGGGCGGCGAAGACGCGGGTCGGGGCGGTGCTCACGTCTGGTCAGCCTAGTGGTCGCGACCCCCGGAGCAGCCGCGCGAACCGCGCTGCCGCAGACGCAGGACACCACCGGAGCGGACCCCTACGCTGACGACATGGATCCGTTGCAGCGCTGGGCTCGGTCGGGCCGGTCGCCGCGGCGCGTCGGTGCGGTCCTCCTCGCCGTGGGCCTGGCGGTGACGCTCGTGGCGTGCGGCGACGGGTCGGGGAGCCGATCGGCGCCGGCAGCGGTCCCGACCGCCACGTCGGCACCCGTAGCCGCTCACCGGTATCCCTCGTGTGCCCGGGTCTGGCGCACGGGGCACCGGCTCCCGGCCCGCTACCGGGCATGCCGCGCCGGCGACGTGGTGGCCCACGACCGCCGCCGATCGTGCTCGTCGGGCCAGGTGGTCGTCCTGCACCGCGCACGGTGGTACGCCGTTGCGGGCGGCCCGATCAACCGGGTGGCCGGCGACCATCCCGCGCGCCGGATGCGTGCCCTCATCCGCAGTTGCACCGGTTGACGACGTCGTCGTTCCGGCGGTTCCTCTGGGGGTCGCCACGTATAGTCCCGTTCCGTTTGTCGCTCGAACCCTGGAGACCCTCGATGGCCCGCTCGCGCCGGTTCCTCTTCGCCCTCGCCGGCGTGGCGCTGCTGGCACCGCTGCTCGCGCTCACCGGCCCCGCGGGAGCCACCGCGCCGGCGACGGCGCCGTACACGATGGGCACCGGCGTGCTCTTCAACGACGCGAACGGAACCGCGGCCGCCCAGAACGTCATCGAGGCGCATATCGTCGACGCGATCCGGCACGCCCGGCGTCGGTCGATCATCCGGGTCGCCACCTGGAGCTTCTTCAGCGACGCCGGGGTGCGCGCGCTGATCAACGCCCACAAGCGGGGCGTGGGGGTGCGGCTGATCATGGCGAAGGGGCGCACCGAGGACCAGCCTCGCTACTACGACCGGCTCAAGGCGGCGCTCGCTCGCGGCAACAAGGGGCGCCCGGAGCAGCTGCGCAGCGGCGTGAGCACGTGCCGGGGGGCCTGCCGTGGCCCGCGTGGCACGCTGCACACCAAGATGTTCCTGTTCAGCCGCGTCGGAGCAACGCGGGACGTCGTCATGTGGGGGTCGCCGAACCTGACGTCGATGGCGCGCACGGGACAGTGGAACGACCTCTTCACCAAGGTCGGCAACCACGGCTTGTTCACCTTCGCCGACGGCATCTTCGACCAGCTGTGGGCCGGCAAGACCGTCGCGCACCCCTACCAGCAGTACACCGCCGGCAACATCACGTTCTCCGTACTGCCCTACCAGGGCAAGGTCGACTGGGTCACCCGCGAGTTGAAGAAGGTCCGGTGCCACGGCGCGGACCCGACGGTCGGCACCGACAAGGGCCGCACGCGCGTGCTGGTCGCCCAGGCCGTCATCCGCGGTGACGTGGGCGACAGCATCGCCACCCAGCTGAACGACCTGCAGTCGCGCGGCTGCGAGGTGAGCGTGCTCTACACCGTGATGGGCGGCTCGAGCAGGAAACTGCTCGGCACCGTCCCCCGCGCGCACTTCGTGGAGGACCAGAACGCCGACGGCGTCTTCGAGAAGTACCTCCACATGAAGGTGCTCGCCGTCGGCGGCAAGATCGGCAAGGACCCGGCTGCGACGCTCGTGCTGAACGGCTCGGAGAACTGGTCGACGATGTCGCGCTACAACGACGAGGTGATGGGCGCCTTCCACGCGCGCTGGGTGTACCGGCACTACAGTCGGTGGATCGACTACCTCTGGCAGCACATCCCGCCCTACAACGACACCTCGGCAGCGCCTCCCGAGACGCGTCGGATGGCCGGGTCGAGCCGTTACCCCGACCTCGGCTGACCGCCTCCGGCGTCGGCTAGGCTGCGCGCCGTGTCCGTCCCCGACGACCCCCGCGCCGCCCGCGCACCAGAGGGCGTGCAGGTCGACGAGGAAGGCGTCACCGTGGTCGGCGGCGACGACGTCGCCCTCGACGTCAGCTTCGACGGGCGCCGGATCTGGTCCTTCTGGTCCCACCGCGACACCGTCCCGGCGCGCGGCGGCCGCCGCGCCGCCTGGCCCTCGGCGCTGCTGCCGCACCTGGACGGCACCGCCGTGGTGCGGGTCGCGGTGCACGCGCAGCCCGAGGCGCTGGCCGAGCAGGAGCTGCGCTTCGGTGCCGGGGACGGACGCGTCACGATCGTGGACCGCAAGGGCCGGCCGCTCGGGCTCGACAACACCGGCAAGTTGATCGCGACGTTCGAGAACCGCACCGAGGCGACCACCGCACCGCTCCTCGACGCCGTCGAGGCCGTCCTCGCCGAGCTCGCCGCCGCCGGCATCGCGGCGTTCCCCGCCTACGGCACGCTGCTCGGCGCGGTCCGCGACCAGCGCCTGATCGGGCACGACTCCGACGCCGACCTCGGCTACGTCAGCAGGTACGGCCATCCCTTCGACGTGGTCCGGGAGTCCTTCGCGCTGCAGCGACGGCTCGCCGAGCGCTTCGAGATCCTGCGGTACAGCGGCGCATCGTTCAAGGTGCGGGTCACCGAGAGCGACGGCGTGGCGCGGGGCCTCGACGTCTTCGGTGGCTACCTCGCCCACGGCCACCTCCACCTCCTCGGCGAGATCCGTACGCCGTTCCGCGAGGAGTGGATCCTGCCGCTGGGCACCTGCACCCTCGAAGGCCGCACCCTGCCGGCGCCGGCCGAGCCCGAGCGGCGCTTGGAGGCGACCTACGGGCCGCACTGGAGGGTGCCCGACCCCGCCTTCAAGTTCGAGACGCCGCAGAGCACGATCAAGGCCTTCAACGCCTGGTTCCGCGCGACCCGCAGCAACCGGGCAGCGTGGTCGCGGGCGCACCAGCAGTCCGAGGACGGCCTGGAGCAGCTGCGGCCCTCCGACCTGGCCCAGCACGTGCTCGAAGCCGAAGGGGGAGCGCCGGAGCAGCTCTTCGACCTCGGCGCCGGGCGCGGTGTCGACGCACTCTGGTTCGCGCGACAGGGCAGCAGCGTCACGGCCTACGACTTCATCCCCACGGTGGCGAACGGTGCGCTGCGCCGGGCGCGGAAGCGGCAGTGGGACCTGGAGGTCCGGGCGTTGAACTTCCAGGAGTGGCGGTCGGTGTTGAGCGAGGGCGCGCTGGTGGCGCGCCGCCCCGGACCGCGGGTGCTGCTCGCGAACCACCTGCTCGACGCCACCGGTGCCTTCGGTCGCGACGCGGTCGCCAGGTTCGCCTCCATGGCGCTGCGTCAGGGCGGTCGGTGCTACGCGGACTTCTGGTCCAGCGGGGGTCGCCGCAGCGACGACGCGACCCTGCGACCGGTCCCTGTGGCCGAGGTGATCGAGACGCTGGAGCGGCAGGGAGCCCATATCCTGCACGCGGCGGAGCGTCCGGCGGAGCACGACGACGGTCGGCGTACCGGGCGCGTGGTGGCCCGGTGGAGATGAGCCGGTGGAGATGAGCCCGGTGGAGGCGAACGCTGTGAAGACGAGCGCTGTGAAGACGAGCGCAGGAGGGGCGGCACGGTGAACACCAGCGAGTGGAGGTCTCGCCTGCAGCAGCGGATGACCGCCCGGTCGGCCGGGAGCGACCTGGAGGCCCGCGTCGCTCAACTGGAGCAGGACCTGGCCGAGCTGAGGGAGCAGAGCCTGCGCCTCGCCGAGATCGCCGACGTCGTGCAGGAGCTGCTGATCCCCATGGCCGCCCGCGACGAGGAGAAGATCGAGGCGGCCATCGAGCGGTTCCGCCAGGAGCTCTGACGTGGCCGAGCGGGTCCTGCTGCACCTCGGCCTGCCCAAGACGGCCACCAGCTACCTGCAAGCCATCCTCTGGAGCCACCGTGCCCAGCTGCGCGAGGCCGGCGTGCTGTTGCCCGGACGCCGCCGGCCCGACCACCTGTGGTTCACGTGGGGCGTGCTCGAGCACGCCGGCCTCGACCACTTCACCGGCTGGCGGCGCACCGCCTACCAGCGGGTGCTCGCCGACATCCGGGAGTGGCCGGGAACCGCCCTGGTGAGTCACGAGTTCCTGGCGGCGGCCACCGCCGAGCAGGCGGCGGCGCTGATCGAGACGCTGGCGCCGGCCGAGGTGCACCTGGTGATCACCGCGCGGGAGGCACTCGGCCTCTTCACGGCCAGCTGGCAGGAGAGTCTGAAGAACCGCGGTGTGGCGACGATGGCGGAGTACCCCCCGCCCGACGACGACCCCCAGCCGATCTGGGACTGGTGGACGTTGGACCTCGCAGCGGTGCTGGACCGGTGGGGCGGTCTGGTCCCGCCCGAGCGCGTGCACGTGCTCCCCCTCGCCCGCGGGGGAGCTCCGCGGGACCTGATCTGGCGACGCTTCGCCTCGGTGCTGGGCATCGACGCCGCGGGGTACGACGCGGAGGCGGGCTTCCCGAACCGGTCGATGGGGGTCGCGGAGGCCGAGACTCTGCGGCGGATCAACCTCGGCTTCAAGCGCCATCGGCTGCTGCGACCGCGGCTGGCGCGGGGGACGATGATCCGCACCTACCTCGCCGACGAGCGGCTGGTGCCGCGCGGCGGCGAGCGGTTCTGGCCGCATCCCGAGCAGAT
>JBQCCW010000283.1:0-4693 GCA_051961835.1 Marmoricola sp.
CGGTGAAGGCGAGGTACGCCGGCAACAGCGCGAGGTGGTCGGCGAACCGCCACGCCACCGCGGCGAACAGCAGCCCGGTGACCGCCTCCACGACGGGGTAGCGCGCACTGATCGGCGCCGCGCAGTCGTGGCACCGCCCCTTGAGCACCAGCCACCCGAGCACCGGCACGTTGTGCCGGTTGCGGATCGGGGTGCCGCAGTTCGGGCACGCCGACGGCGGGCTCACCACCGACTCGCCCCGCGGCACGCGGTGCGCGACCACGTTGAGGAACGACCCGATGGCGAGCCCGAGCAGGCCGGCGAGGAGAATGATTGTCAGCGTCCGGATGTCGTCGGTGTTCAGCGCTGCTCACTCCAGCTGAGCACGTCGATCTTGCGGGTGCCGGGCGCCGGGTTCACCAGTCCATTGGCGCCGACGGGATCGGTGATCTTCACGCGCGATGTGAGCACCGGTTGCCCCGTGGTGGCGCACGGACCGTTGCCGGTGCACAGGAAGACTCTGAGATCGACCGCGGAGACGCTTGGTCCGAAGCCCGGACCCGCGTCCGGGATGGACACGACCGGGTAGGCAAAGGGGAACTGACTCAGGCTGCCGAGGACCGCTGCCTTCGCAACCAGGCCCCAGCGCATCGCGACTACTGCAGTCTGGTTGCCGAGTGATAGGTCCACCTTCCCGTTCGGCGCGTAGAGGGCGCCCTGCACCACGAACGCTCCGGCGAACGACGAGCCGTTGCCGGTGACGACCATGTCGCACGTCAGCGCCGCCACGCAGTTGCCGGGAATCGCTGTGGCCGTCTGCCCGCGAAGGGTCGGCGTGAAGTACGTCAGCTGGAGCTGAACGAAGTCGACGTTGGCGGTGGTGTTCCCCTTGGCGTCCTCACTGAACGCAGCCGACAGGCCGCTCAGGTCGCCGTTGTGCACAGCGGCCGCGAGCGCCTTGATCAGCGTGGCGTTCTGCGTGAGGTCGACCGTGTCCTTCTTCAACGTGTTCGGAGTCGACGTCGTCGACGTGTTGGTGAGGCTGGAACTGACGTCGACCTTGCTGGCCGCGCCGACGCTCACCGTCAGGTGGGGCGCCACGGAGCTGGCATTGCCCTTGCTCGTCGTGGCGGTCTCGTTGTGCTTGACGATCAACTTCGCCGCGGTGAGCAACGATCCTTGAGGGATGGTGGTCGCCGGTGTGAAGCTGCTCAGCGTCAGCGACGGAGCGTTGTTGCCGCTGTTGGCCGAGAAGCTTTCGGTGGTCCCGTCCTCGGCCGCGAGTGACGCCTTGCCCGTGACGTTGTTGGGGTTGGGCTTGAAGTCGGGTTGGTTGCCGGTCTGCGAGGAGACGACGGTGCCCGCGGTAATGCTCGGATTCTGCTGAACCGTGTTGGCGTAGCCGGCCGTCAGTTGACCCCGGGAGCTCGACGCCCCGTCGAGGCCGTAGAGAGCAATAGGCGGGCTCGCGCCCGTTCCCGGCGCGCAGAGCTCAACGTTGGCGTTGTTCCCGAGGCTGATCTGGCTGTCACCACCGAAGACGAACTGGACACCGTTGTTGCCCGGCTTGTCGATCGGATTCTTGCATTGTCCAGGGATCGTGTTGCTGCCTCCGGCCGTGTCGCCGCCGATGACGTTCTTGCAGATCACCCACACGTCCCCCGTGCCGGCGCACGAGCCGTTGAGCGTGCTCGTCAGGGCGTAGGGGCTGTACGTCGGGTCGCCCGAGTTGTTGTGAAAGTCGAAGTAGTACACACCTGGCGCGAACGTCGAGGTAGTGCAGGCGTTGGTTGCGGCGGTCAAGGCGTAGGCGTCGTCGTAGTAGCCCGGTTGAAAGGTGCACCCGCTCCACGTTCCCAGCTGAGTGGGCACCGTGGTCAGGTCCGGAGCACGAGCTGCCAAGGGGTCCGCCACCGAACCACCGGAGTCGGTGCACGCGCCGTTGGCGCTTACGAGGCTCGCGGACGGGCACGGGTGTGCAGAGACAGATCCGGTGGTGAAAAGGATGCCATGGTCCACCTGGATCCCGCCCGCGACGGCGATGTCGCCGTGGATCTGGAAGGGTGCGGCGTTGCCGTGACCCTGGGGGTTCACCTCGAGCGCGCTCGAACCCGTGCCGAGGATCGTGACGGCACGCCCGACCCCGTTGTCGTCGGCACCTTGGGCCGTCCCGAAGATTCCGGTGCCGGGCACCGCCGTGCAGGTGACGGTTGCCGTTGTGGAGGAGCCCCCGCCGGTCGCGGGATACACGTTCCGGAGGGTGAGGCTGCTGATGGGCAGCGACGCGTTCGCCTTGGCCGGATCCGCCTTGCTGCCGAAGCAGCCCGTGCCGTCGACGTTGTTGTCGAACACCCACGGAGTGGGAACGGACGAGAACAGCTGCACGTCCGGGGCGTTGCTCCCCTGCTCCAGGTCGTTGATGGCCATTTTGGCCGCGGCATCTCCGGCGTACGCGGTACCCGCCACCTGGCGAAGGCTGACGGTCGCCAGGAAGTTGCCGCTTCCCCTGGTCAGAAGCGCGCCCGCCACCAGGGCGACGGTCGTCACGATGAGGAGGGCGAGGACCAGCACCGCGCCCTCTTCTGAGCGCTCGCGGAAGCGCGTCGTCATCCCTGCCTCCTCTGAGCCGACAGCGTCACGTTGTATCCCGTGGTGGAGACAGCGGAACCGGTCTCGTGCTCGGCAACGTCCAGGTTCAGCGTCACGACGGCCGGGAAGGGGCTGGTAGCGGTGCAGGACACGGTGGTCTGGCCGTCGGAGGCGAGGCAGGTGGGTGTGGGAGCTGCCGTGAGGTGGCGAGCGACGACGGTCGTGGTCGGCGTAGCGCCGGTGCAGCGGATGCGGCTGAGCTGCCACTCGGACCCGACTTGCTGCGCAACGTAGACAGCGGCATTGACCACGGCGTTGGTCCAGACAGTCGTCGGGTTGTCGGAAGGACCCGTCGAGGTCGGGTACTCGTTCCAGGCGAACCCGATCACGACGGCACCCGGCAGGCCCGTGGTGCAGCCGCTCGGCACGCCGGCTGGCGCAGAGCCCGTCCACACCGACTGCTGGGTCGGCAGCTGATTGTTGGCGACGAGCGGCTGGAAGCCGTGAACCCCGAGACTGCTCACGTCCTGCTGCCAGTACGCCGAGACGAACTGTTGGTCGGTGGACTCGTCCAGCCGGGTCCGTGTTGTGGTGCTCACCTTGACGTACTGCAGAACGATGCCAGCGAGGGCAACGACGATGGTGCCGACGATCGAGACGGTGATGACGAGCTCGATCAGTGTAAACCCCCCGTCGTCACGGCGCCTGGGCGTCAGCATGGCGTCGGCAACGTGCCGTTGCAGGGCTTGCGGATGATCACGGACAGCGTCTCATTGGCCCGGTGAACGATGTCGCCGGGACTGGTGACCTTGAGATCCAGGCGCTGCACGCCGTTGTCGAGGGTGTTCGTGCATGCCACCCAACCGGACGAGGTCCAGGCTGACGTACTAACTACCGTCACCGTGTACGTGCTCGGGATGCCAGCGGAGGTCAAGACGCCAGAGGTGAGGTAGGCGCCGCCGCCGCACTTTTGGTATCCGCTGGCTGCGACGCTGTTCTGGATCGACTCGGCGAGGCTGCGCACATAGCTGCCGCTGGTGGCTTGGTTGCGACCGATCGTCGACGACTTCACGGCTAGTTCCCCCCCGGCGAGGACGGCGACGGCCGCGAGCCCGAGGATCGCGACTGCGACGAGGACCTCGACGAGCGTCTCGCCCGCCTCGTCGCGGCTCCCCTGAGAGCCGGACATCAGACTTTCACCTGGTTGAAGATGCCGTACATCGCCGAGATCAGCGCGACGGCGACGAAGCCGACGATCAGGCCCATGAAGATGATGACCGCGGGCTCGAACAGCGCGGTGAGCTTGGCGATCTTGTAGTCGAGCTCGACCTCGTAGTACTCCGCCGTCACGCCGAGCTGGGTGTCGAGAGAGCCGGTCTCCTCGCCGACACGGAGCATCTGGGTGGCGGTGCCGGGGAAGAGCTGGGTGCGAGCGAGGGGAGTGGCGATGCCCTGCCCCTCCATCATCGCGTCCCCGACGCCGTTGAGGCGCTTGATGACCACCCGGTTGCGCAGCGAGTCCGTGGTGACGCGCAGCCCCTCGGGCAGGTTGACGCCGGCGCTCACCATCGACCCGAGGACCCGGCAGAAGCGCTCCACCAGGGCGTATTGGATGGTCTCACCGAGCACCGGGATCTTGAGGAGCAACGCGTCGCGGGCGTAGCGGCCGTTCTCGAACCGGGTGGTGATCCACGAGGCGAGCACGATCAGGGCAGCGCCGCCGAGCAGCGCCCACCACCAGTGGCCCAGGAAGTCGGTGAAGGCGAGCAGCATCCGCGTCGGGAGCGGCAGCTTCGCGTCGAGGCTGGCGAAGAAGTCCTTGAACTTGGGCAGCACGTAGACGGCGTGTACGAGCACGGTCACGACCGACATCGCCGCCACCACAGACGGATACATGGTCGCGGACTTGATCTTGCGACGCGCCTCGAGGTCGCGCTCCAGATAGACGGCGAGCTGGGCCAGCACGGTGTCGAGCTCGCCGGTCAGCTCCGCGGAGCGGACGATGCCGCGGTAGAACTCCGGGAAGACCTTGGGATAGCGCTCCAGGCACTCGGAGAACCGCTCGCCGGTGCGCAGGCCGTCCTCGATGCTGTTCATCATCCGGCGCACCGAGGAGTTCTCGCTC
>JBQCCW010000284.1:0-6036 GCA_051961835.1 Marmoricola sp.
GCCCACTCCCCGGCGTGCGGGAGCCCGATCCGGTAGCCCTCGTGCGGCACGGCGGCGAAGTTGGTGATCGCGACCAGCGGCTCCCCGTCGAGGCCCCACCGGACGAACGCGACGGTGTTGCGGCCGGCGTCGTCGCCGACCAGCCACTGGAAGCCGGCCGGCTCGTTGTCCTGGGTCCACAGCGCCGGGGTGTCGGCGTAGACGGTGTTGAGGTCGCTGACCAGGCGCTGCACGCCGGCGTGCTCGGGGTGGTCGAGCAGCCACCAGTCCAGCTCGCGGCCCTCGGCCCACTCCGACTCCTGGCCGAACTCCGAGCCCATGAACAGCAGCTGCTTGCCGGGGTGGGCCCACATGTAGGAGAGGAACGCGCGCAGGTTCGCCAGCTGCTGCCAGCGGTCTCCGGGCATCTTGCGGAGCAGGGAGCCCTTGCCGTGCACGACCTCGTCGTGGCTGATCGGGAGCACGTAGTTCTCGCTGAACGCGTAGACGAGGCTGAACGTCAGCTCGCCGTGGTGCCAGCCGCGGTGCACCGGCTCGTGCTCGATGTAGCGCAGGCTGTCGTGCATCCAGCCCATGTTCCACTTGAACCCGAAGCCCAGGCCCCCGGCGTCGGTCGGCCTCGTGACGCCCGGCCAGGACGTCGACTCCTCGGCGACGGTGATCGCGCCGGGGACCCGCTTGTAGACGGTGGCGTTCATCTCCTGGAGGAACTGCACCGCCTCGAGGTTCTCCCGGCCGCCGTGCACGTTGGGCTGCCACTCGCCGTCCTGGCGGGAGTAGTCGAGGTAGAGCATCGAGGCGACCGCGTCGACGCGCACGCCGTCGGCGTGGAACTCCTCGAGCCAGTAGAGCGCGTTGGCGACGAGGAAGTTGCGCACCTCGCGCCGGCCGAAGTTGAAGACGTAGGTGCCCCAGTCGGGGTGCTCCCCGCGGGCGGGGTTGGGGTCCTCGTACAGCGGCGTCCCGTCGAAGCGCGCGAGCGCGAACTCGTCCTTGGGGAAGTGCGCGGGCACCCAGTCGAGGATCACTCCGACGCCGGCGCCGTGCAGCCGGTCGACCAGCCGCTTGAAGCCGTCGGGGTCGCCGAAGCGGGAGGTCGGGGCGTAGTACGACGTGACCTGGTAGCCCCAGGACCCGCCGAACGGGTGCTCCATCACCGGCAGGAACTCCACGTGGGTGAAGCCCATCTCGGCGACGTAGGAGACCAGCTGGTCGGCGAGCTCGTCGTAGCTGAGCATCGTGCCGTCGCTGCGGCGGCGCCAGGAGCCCAGGTGCACCTCGTAGACCGACATCGGGGCCTGATCGGGCCGGTTGGGCCGCTCGGCCATCCAGGCGTCGTCGGTCCACTCGTGGGTGCTCTCGAAGACCACCGAGGAGGTCAGCGGGGGGACCTCGGCGTAGAACGCCATCGGGTCGGCCTTCTCCCGCCACTCCCCGTCGGCGCCGAGGATCGCGAACTTGTAGCGGGCCCCGGAGCCCACGTCGGGCAGGAAGAGCTCCCAGACGCCGGAGGTCCCGAGCTGGCGCATCGGGTGCTCGCGGCCGTCCCAGTTGTTGAAGTCGCCGCGCACCCGGACGCCGCGCGCGTGCGGCGCCCAGACCGCGAACGAGGTGCCCTCGATGGCTCCGCCGAGGGCCGGGTAGCGGTGCACGTGCGCGCCGAGGACGTCCCAGAGCTGCTCGTGGCGGCCCTCCCCGATGAGGTGCACGTCCACCTCGCCCAGGGTGGGCAGGAAGCGGTAGGGGTCGTCGATGCGCATCGGCTCTCCGCCGGCGTAGCTGACCTCGAGCCGGTAGTCGGGCACCTGGGTGCCCTCGAGCACGCCGACCCAGACGCCGCCGTACTCGTGGGTGAGCCGGGTCCGCTCGCCGAAGCCGGGCCCGTGGACGGCGACGACGGACTCCGCCAGCGGCTTGAGCACGCGAAGCACGACGCTGTCGCCGTGCACGTGGGGCCCGAGCAGCCGGTGCGGGTCGCCGTACCCGCCGGCGACGAGCTGCTCGAACTGGTCGCGGTCGAAGCCGGGGACGGCCTCGGTCGGGGGTGCCGGTGTCGTGCGGTCGGGTCCAGTCATCTCTCACGCCTCCGTGTCGGCTCGGGACAGCGCGGACATCGGGATGTCCACCCAGTCCGGCCGGTTGCGCAGCTCGTAGCCGACCTCGTAGACGGCCTTGTCCAGCTCGTAGGCCGCCACGAGGATCTGCTCGTCGTCGGTCAGTTCCGGGTCGTCCTGCTCGCCGTGGGCGACCTTGGCGTAGCCCTCCAGGAAGGCCTGCCGGTTGCGCTGCACCCACTCCTCCGCGCGGTAGGACAGCTGGGTGCGGGTGTCCTCGTCGACCTCGAGGTCCTTGAGCACGGTGCGGGCCGCGTAGTCGAAGGAGCGGAGCATCCCGGCGACGTCGCGCCAGGGGCTGTCGGGCAGCATCCGCTCGGCGAGCGGCTTGGCCGGCTCGCCCTCGAAGTCCACCAGCTTCCAGCCTCGCGAGGTCCGCAGGGTCTGGCCCAGGTGCAGGTCGCCGTGGATGCGCTGGCTGAGCGGGGGCTGTGCCGCTCCGGCGAGGCCGGCGAGCCGGTCGTACGCCGCGCGCGCCGGGCCGGCCGCCTCCGCGACCTCCGGGGCCATCGCCACCGTGTCGTCGAGCCGGCGCTGCATGGCCGCTGCCGTCTCGGAGACGTCGAGCGTGCCGGTGGGGAAGTGCTCGCGCAGCAGCGCGTGCACCTCGGCGACCGCGGCGCCGAGGCGGTGGGACTCGCCGGCGAAGTCACCGCCGACCTCCTCGGGGTGCAGGTCGGCCTCGGCGAAGAGGTTCCGCACGCTGGTCAACGCGAACACCCAGCCCTCGGTCGCGGTGCGCAGGAACTGCTGGAGCATCGCCAGCTGGATCGGCTCCTGCCCCTCCTCAGGATCCACGGTGTCCATCCAGTCCACCCACCCGTAGAGCCGGGCCACGTTCTCGCTGCCGGCCTCGGTGAGCACCCGGTGGATCTCGATGTCGGGGTTGGCGCCCGCGGTGACCCGGCGGAAGACCTTCATCAGGCTGTCCTCGCCGAAGGCGACCGAGGAGTTCGACTGCTCCCCGGAGAACAGCGAGGACGGCGCCTCGAGATCGAGCTCGTGGTCGCCGGGGACCCGGTGGAACACCACCTCGCCGGACTCCGGCGGCTCCGCGAAGGACCGCAGCCACGCGGTCATCGCCTCGCGGTCGTGGACCGCGTCGTAGTGGTGCTGGTCGTCCCAGATCCCCACCAGCGCGTGGCCGATCCGCTCCTGCGGCTCGTCGTAGGAGGACAGCGGCAGCTGGTAGGTGTCCTGCCCGCCGTCGGCGTAGACGACGTCGACCAGGTGGATGCCGTGGGGGAGCACGCGGACCTCGCCGAGCGTGACGTCGCGGCCCTTCCCGCCGAACCAGCGGGCCCCCTCGATGTAGGCCTGGAGCGCCTCGTCGCGGGTCATCGGGCAACTCCTTCGGGGCCGGCAGCGGGGCGTTCGGTGGCGGTCGGGGCAGGCGGCGGCGTGGGCCGGTCGGGCAGGCGGATCCAGTAGAACCCGTACCCACCGAGCGTCAGGAGATACGGCAGCTCGCCCACCCGGGGGAACCGGACGCCGCCCAGCAGCTCGATCGGCTCCACGCCCTCCCAGCGGCGCAGGTCGAGCTCGACCGGCTGGGGGAAGCGGGAGAGGTTGTTGACGCACAACACGGTGTCGGTGGACCCGTCGGGGCAGGTGTGCTCGCGGACGTAGGAGAGCACCGAGGGGTTCGACCCGCCGAGGTCGTGGAACTCGCCGAGGCCGAACGCCTGGTGCTGCTTGCGGGCGTGGATCATCCGGCGGGTCCACTGCAGCAGGGAGGAGGGGTCGTCGAGCTGCGACTCCACGTTGACGCGCTGATAGCCGAAGATCGGGTCCTGGATCGTCGGCAGGTGCAGCTTGCCCGGGTTGGCCACCGAGAAGCCCGCGTTGCGGTCGGGGGTCCACTGCATCGGCGTGCGGACGCCGTCGCGATCGCCGAGCCAGATGTTGTCGCCCATCCCGATCTCGTCGCCGTAGTAGAGGACCGGCGAGCCGGGCAGGGACAGCAGGAGCGCGGTGAACAGCTCCATCCGGTTGACGTCGTTGTCGAGCAACGGCGCCAGCCGCCGCCGGATGCCGATGTTCGCCTTCATCCGGGGGTCCTGGGCGTACTCCTCCCACATGTAGTCGCGGTCCTCGTCGGTGACCATCTCCAGGGTCAGCTCGTCGTGGTTGCGCAGGAAGATGCCCCACTGGCAGTTGCTCGGGATCTGCGGCGTCTGCTCCATGATCTCCGAGATCGGCATCCGCTGCTCGCGCCGCACGGCCATGAAGATGCGCGGCATCACCGGGAAGTGGAAGGCCATGTGGCACTCGGTGCCGACGAGCTCGCCGTGCTCGTTCTCCTCGGGGCCGAAGTACTCCACGACGTCCTCGGGCCACTGGTTGGCCTCGCAGAGCAGCACCGTGCCGGGGTAGTTGTCGTCGACGAACCGCCGCACCTTCTTCAGGAACTCGTGGGTCTCCGGCAGGTTCTCGCCGTTGGTGCCGGGCCGCTCGTAAAGGTAGGGCACCGCGTCGAGGCGGAAGCCGTCCAGCCCCATGTCGAGCCAGAACGCCATCGCCTCCAGCATCGCGTCGTGGACCTTGGGGTTGTCGAAGTTCAGGTCGGGCTGGTGGGAGAAGAACCGGTGCCAGAAGTACTGCTGGCGCACCGGGTCCCAGGTCCAGTTCGAGGGCTCGGTGTCGACGAAGATGATCCGGGCCTCGGAGTAGAGGTCGTCGGTGTCGGACCACACATAGAAGTCGCCGTACGGGCCGTCCGGGTCCTGGCGGCTCGCCTGGAACCACGGGTGGGCGTCACTGGTGTGGTTCATGACGAAGTCGATGATCACGCGGATGTCGCGCTTGTGCGCCTCGTCGAGCAGGTGGTGGAAGTCCTCCACCGTCCCGCACTCGGGGAGGATGTCGGTGTAGTCGGCGACGTCGTACCCGCCGTCGCGCAGCGGGGAGCTGAAGAACGGGGGGACCCAGAGGCAGTCGACGCCCAGCCACTTCAGGTAGTCGAGCTTGTCGGCCAGCCCCTTGAAGTCGCCGACGCCGTCGCCGTTGGAGTCGTTGAAGGACCGGACGAGGACCTCGTAGAAGACCGCTGTCTTGAACCACTCGGGCTCCTCGGAGAGCAGGCTCACAGCGTTTCCGGGCCCGGTGGGGCGCTCGGGGGCGGCGGTCAACGGTTCCTCCTCACAGCCAGCACGTGCGCCGGCTCGACGTACGGGTCCAGACGAACGTAGTTGTGAGCGCCCCAGCGCCACGTCTGCCCGGTGATCTCGTCGTGCACCTCGACGGTGTCCTGCCAGTCCAGTCCGAGGGCCGGCATGTCCAGGTGCACCATCGTCTCGCGCGTCCCGTGCGGGTCGAGGTTGACCACCACGACGACGGTGTCCTCGGTCCCGCCGCTCGCGGCCGGCCGCAGGTCCTGCTTGGCGAAGCAGAGCACGGACTCGTCGTCGGAGGCGTGGAGGGTGACGTTCTGCAGCTGCTGCAGCGCGGGGTGCGCGCGGCGGATCGCGTTGAGCCGGGTCAGATACGGCGCCAGCGAGCGGCCCTCGGCCTCCGCGCGCTCCCAGTCGCGGATCCGGACCTGGTACTTCTCGGAGTCGAGGTACTCCTCGCTGCCCGGCCGGACCGCCACGTGCTCGAACAGCTCGTAGCCGGCGTAGACGCCCCAGCGCGGCGAGCCCGTCGCCGCGAGCACCGCGCGGATCGCGAACGCGCCGGGGCCGCCATGGACCAGGTAGTCGTTGAGGATGTCGGGGGTGTTGGTGAAGAAGTTCGGCCGCATGAAGTGGGCCTTGCCGACGAGTTCCTCGCCGTAGCTCTCGATCTCTTCCTTGGTGTTGCGCCAGGTGAAGTAGGTGTAGCTCTGGTGGAACCCGACCTTGCCGAGCGCGTGCATCATCGCCGGCACGGTGAACGCCTCGGACAGGAAGATCACGTCCGGGTCGCTCTTGCGCAGGTCGGC
>JBQCCW010000285.1:0-13129 GCA_051961835.1 Marmoricola sp.
CTGCTGGCGGGGGCGATGACGCTGTCGGCGTGCGGCGGCTCCGGCTCCCCCACGGCGAGCGGATCGTCCAGCGACGCGCCGTCGGCCTCGGCCTCGCCGACGCCCAGCGTGGCGGTCCCGAGCGGCGTCACGCTCACCGCCCCGGGCACGAAGCTCTCGTTCGGTCAGACAGCGACCGTGCCCTATCAGCCCAACGACAAGCGCTCGAGCGTGCTCGCGCTCACGGTGAAGAGCGTGACGCGTGCCAAGCTCAAGGACTTCTCCGCCTACGTCCTCGACGACCGCACCAAGGCCTCGACGCCCTACTACGTCAAGGTCGAGGTCGAGAACGTCGGCACCGGCGACGTCGGGGGCACCGACGTGCCGCTGTGGGCGGTCGACCAGAAGAACGTACTGATCCATTCCTCGGGCTTCACCAACTCCTTCACCAAGTGCCCCTCGCCCAATCTGCCTCAGGGCTTCGGGGCGTCGGCGACGTTGAAGACCTGCCTGGTCTACCTGGTGCCCGACCACGGCACGCTGACCGCGATCAGCTTCCGGCCGCTGCAGGCGTTCGACCCGATCACCTGGACCGGCCCGGTCACGACGCCGTCGGCGAAGAAGCCGGCCGGCAAGCACGCCGGCCACCACCCGGGGAAGAAGAAGTCCTGAGCACGCCGACCACCTTGCAGCTCGGGGACCTCACGGTCCCGAGCCCCGTCGTGCTCGCGCCGATGGCGGGCATCACCAATGCGGCGTACCGCAGGCTGTGCCTGGAGCAGATGCACGCCGTCGGGTCGGCGGGGCTGTTCGTCTGCGAGATGATCACCAGCCGCGGTCTCGTCGAGGGTGACGAGACGACGCGCGCGATGCTGACCTTCGACCCGCTCGAGACGGTCCGGTCCGTGCAGTTGTACGGCACCGATCCGGTGTACCTCGGCAAGGCCACCGAGATCCTCTGCGCGGAGTACGGCGTGGCTCACGTCGACCTCAACTTCGGCTGTCCGGTCCCCAAGATCACCCGCAAGGGGGGCGGCGCGGCGCTGCCGTGGAAGCGGAGCCTGCTCGCGGAGATCCTGCGCAGCACGGTCTCCGCAGCTGCGCCGTACGGCGTGCCGGTGACCATGAAGACCCGGAAAGGCATCGACGACGACCACCTGACGTTCCTGGAGGCCGGACGTATCGCCGAGGAGTCGGGTGCGGCGGCAATCGGGCTGCACGGGCGCACCGCAGTGCAGGCCTACTCCGGCACCGCCGACTGGGACGCCATCGCGGCGCTGGTCGCGCACGTGTCGATCCCGGTGCTCGGCAACGGCGACATCTGGGAGGCCGGCGACGCCCGCCGGATGGTGGAGCACACCGGGGTTGCCGGCGTCATCGTCGGGCGCGGCTGCCTGGGACGGCCCTGGCTCTTCCGGGACCTGGCCATCGCCTTCGGCGACGGCTCGGCGCCCGAGCCCGTGCTGCCGACCCTGGGCGAGGTTCGCGCGGTGATGCGGCGCCACGCCGAGCTCCTCGTCGCCCACATGGGAGAGGAGCGCGGCTGCAAGGAGTTCCGCAAGCACGTCAGCTGGTACCTCAAGGGATTTCCCGCCGGTGGCGAGCTGCGGCACGCGCTCGCGCTGGTGTCGTCGCTGGCCGAGCTGGACGCCCTGTTGGAGCGCCTGGACCCCGGGGCGACCTTCCCCACCTCCGAGCTCGGCGTACCACGCGGCCGACAGGGGGCGCCCCGGAAGCGGGTGGCGCTGCCCGACGGCTGGCTCGACGACCAGGAGACGCCGGCGGTGATGGAGCGCGAGGACACGGCGGCGGCGAGTGGTGGATGAGCGAGCCCTCCCGGAATTCGGCCCTCGTGATCGATTCGTGATTTGATCTCCGGGTTGCTCGCACCTCGGGGGAGGGCGGCGAGCGCCTGTCGTCGATCGAAGGACCTACGCCGTGCCGCAAGGCAAGCATCGCGCCAGCCATCGGGCGACCCCGACCCGGCCGGCCCGGAAGCGGCTGGCCGTGGTCGCCGCTCCGGTCGCCACCGTCTCGGTCGTGGGGGTCGGTGTGGCGCTGGGTGCGCTGGCCGAGCGACCCGCGTCCCGGCCGTCGGCAGACGCAGCGGCGTCGCTGAGCCGGCCTGCTGCCGGCCTGTCGTCCGGAACACTCTCGTCGGCCGCCCGGCACACGTTGTCGTCGTCGGCGCTGACCGGAGCGGCCCGGAGCATGAGCATCTCCCGTGACCTCGACCGCCTCGCCGTTCCCGGGGTCACCGGACATCGCTGGACGACCGCGCCGCTCGACCTGCGGCTCGCTCCCGGCGCCCACGCGGACACCGACGGAGTGGTGGCGGCCGGGAAGCAGGTGGCGGTCACGGGCGCCCAGAGCGGCGGCTTCGCCCAGGTGGTCGTCGACGGCGCCGCCCGGTGGGTGACCGCGACGTACCTCGCCGAGCACAAGCCGGCTCCGCAGCCGTCTGCCGCCGGTGTGGTGTTCCAGCCCTGTGCGGCGACGGCGTCGGTCGAGAGCGGGCTCGTGCCGGGAGCGATCCGTGCGTGGGAGGCGGTCTGCAACGCCTTCCCGCAGGTGGCGACCTACGGCGGGCTCGCCGACCGTCCCGAGCACGACACCGGTCACGCGGTGGACGCGATGGTGTACGGCGACAGCGCGCTGGGGATGAGGATCGCGGCGTTCCTCCAGGCACACGCCGCCGAGCTGAACCTCTACGACATCATCTGGCAGCAGCACATCTGGACCCCCGTGCGCGCCAGCGAGGGCTGGCGGCTCATGCCCGACCGCGGCTCACCCACCGCCAACCACATGGACCACGTCCACTTCGCCGTCAACTGACTCGCCGAGCGGGTGGTTGCGCACGGCTGAGCGCGGCCAGAGGGCGCTCGGCGTCGTACGGGCGGGATGATCCGGTGACGCCGTAGGGTTGCGTCCTCGTGAGCACGGGTGGGGGACGGTCGGAGCGCGGGAGCGGTGGATCGACCCTCGGGGCAGGATTCGGCGTGCTCGGAGTCGGCATCCGGCGCGAGCCCTGGGTGTTCACGCTCTCCACGCTCGGCAGCGTCGTCTTCGGGGCGCTGACCGTCGCCGACGCATGGGTGCTCGGCTGGTCGACCGACCACGCCGTCGTCCCGGCGTTTCGAGACGGCCGGATCGGGACCGGCGTGCTGCTCGGGGTTTTGGGGCTGTTCCTGGGCGTCGCCCTGCTCCGCGCGGTCGGCATCGTGGCGCGCCGGCTCGGTGCCGGTGTCATGCAGTACCGCCTGCAGGCGGCCTACCGCCGCGAGCTCACCCGCCAGTACCTTCGCCTGCCCCTGGCGTGGCACCAGCAGCACCCCACCGGAGAGCTGCTCTCCAACGCCAACTCCGACGTCGAGGCCGCGTGGGCGCCGATCGCGCCGCTGCCCATGGCCGTCGGCACGCTGGCCATGATGGTGATCGCCGTCGTCCAGATGCTGCTCACCGACCTCACCATGGCCGTGGCCGGACTGCTCGTCTTCCCGCTGGTCATCGTGGCGAACCTGACCTACCAGCGGATGTCGTCTCCGCTCTACACCCGCATCCAGGCGCTCCGTGCCGAGCTGAGCGAGATCGCCCACGAGTCCTTCGACGGCGCGATGGTGGTGAAGACGCTCGGCCGGGAGGCCCAGGAGACCGACCGGTTCGGCGCCAAGGCCCGCCAGCTGCGCGACGTGGGAATCCGCGCCGGGCGGATCCGGGCAGCCTTCGACCCGGCCCTCGAGGCGCTGCCGAACCTGGGCGTCCTGGCGGTGCTCGGCATCGGCGTCCTCCAGGTGCGCAGCGGCGCGGCCGGTCCCGGCGACGTCGTCACGGTCGCCTATCTGCTCACGGTGGTCGCGTTCCCGATCCGGTCACTGGGCTGGCTGCTGGGTGAGTTCCCGCGCTCGGTGGTCGGGTTCCACCGGGTCGAGGCCGTGCTCGGCACCGATCTGGAGACCACGTGGGGTGCGCAACGGCTCGCCGGCACCGGCGGCGCCCGCCTCGAGCTGTACGCCGTGCGCCACGGATACCTGCCCGGCCGGCCGGTGCTCGACGAGCTCGACATCGTCGTCGAACCCGGCCGCTCGGTCGCCCTCGTCGGGGAGACCGCTTCGGGCAAGAGCACGCTGACCACGCTGCTGCTGCGCTTGGTCGACCCGGAGGCGGGCGAGGTGCGGGTGGACGGCGTCGACGTCCGCGACCTCGCTCCCGGGGAGCTCGCGGCCCACGCCGCCCTGGTGCCGCAGACCGCGTTCCTCTTCGACGACACCGTGCGCGGCAACGTCACACTGGGGGCGGACGTGCCCGACGACGACGTCTGGGCGGCGCTGCGCACCGCTCAGGCCGACGGGTTCGTCGCCGCGCTCCCCGAGGGCCTCGACTCGCGGTTGGGCGAGCGGGGCACCTCGCTGTCCGGGGGGCAGCGGCAGCGCCTCGCCCTGGCTCGGGCCCTCGTGCGCCGGCCCCGACTGCTCGTGCTCGACGACGCCACCTCCGCGGTGGACCCCGAGGTCGAGGCGCGCATCCTCGCCGCCCTGCGCTCCGGCGCGACCGGTGCGGAGGCTCCGACGATGCTGCTCGTCGCCTACCGCAAGGCGACGATCGCGCTGGCCGACGAGGTGCTGTTCCTCGCCGGCGGCCGGGTGGTGGACCGCGGTCCTCATGCCGAGCTCGTCCGCCGCAACGCCGCCTACGCCCGCCTCGTCAACGCCTACGACGCCGCGGAGGTGACCGGATGAGCGCCCTGGGGACGACCGCGGCGGGGCCGGAGATCGGCGCCTTCCGGGTGATCCGCCGGGGCGTGCAGCTCTCGCCCGAGCTCGCCCAAGGCTTCGGCCTCACGCTCCTCCTCGCCCTGCTCGGTACGGCGGGCCGCGTCGTGGTCCCGATCGCCGTGCAGCAGACGCTCGACCACGGCATCGACGGGGCCGGCGGCGTCGACCTGCCCTTCGTGGGCCGGATGGCGGCGCTGGCCGCGCTGGCGATCGTCGTCACCGCGTTCTCGTCGTACCAGATGACGGCCCGGCTCTTCACGGCCTCCGAGCGGGGCCTGGCGACCTTGCGCACCAAGGCCTTCCGCCACGTCCACGACCTGCCCCTGCTCACGCAGAACACCGAGCGGCGCGGGGCGCTGGTCTCCCGCGTGACCTCCGACGTCGACCAGGTCAGCCAGTTCATCGTGTTCGGCGGCATCACCGGCATCGTGAGCGTCGGGCAGATCCTCGTCGCCACCGTGATCATGCTCGTCTACAGCTGGCAGCTGACGCTCGTGGTGTGGCTCTGCTTCGCGCCGCTGTTCGCCTCGCTGCGCTTCTTCCAGCGCCGGCTCTCCGATGCCTACGGCACCGTGCGGCAGATGGTCGGACAGATGCTCTCGCTGGTCTCCGAGCCCGTGGTCGGCGCCGTCGTGGTGCGCAGTCACGCCATCGAGGCGCGGACCCAGGCCCGGATCGACGACGCGATCGACCGCTACCGGACGGCGAGCACGCACGCTCAGGGCCTCACCGCGTTCTCGTTCTCCCTCGGCGGCGTCTCGGCGGGGTTGGCCAACGCGCTGGTGCTCATCGTCGGGGTCGAGCTCGGCATCGGCGGCGGCAGCGTGACCGCGGGCACCGTGCTGGCGTTCGCCTTCCTCGTCACGCTGTTCGTCGGACCGGTGCAGATGGGCACCCAGGTGCTCACCGACGCCCAGAACGCCCTCGCCGGCTGGCGCCGTGTGATCGGCATCCTGGACACTCCGGCCGACCTCGCCGACCCCGGGAAGGGAGGCGTCGTGCTGCGGCAGGGCGCCGTGCCGGTGGCCTTCGCCCACGTCTGCTTCGCCTACCCCGGCGGCCCGCTGGTGCTCGACGACGTCGACGAGGAGATCGCCCCGGGCAGCCGGGTGGCGGTCGTCGGTGAGACGGGCTCGGGCAAGACCACGTTCGCCAAGCTGCTCACCCGGCTGATGGACCCCACCACCGGTGCCATCCTCGTCGACGGCACGGACCTGCGCCAAGTCACCTTCGCCTCGCTGCGCCGGCGGGTGGTGCTGGTGCCGCAGGAGGGATTCCTGTTCGACGCGACCCTGCTGGAGAACGTCCGCTACGGCGACCTGGACGCCGGTCGGGACCGCGTCCTCGCCGCTGCAAGCGAGCTCGGCCTGGAGGACTGGCTCGCCGGGCTGCCCGATGGCCTGGACACCCGCGTCGGGCAACGGGGGGAGTCGTTGTCGGCGGGTGAGCGGCAGCTGGTGGCGCTGCTGCGAGCCCATCTCGCCGACCCCGACCAGCTCGTCCTCGACGAGGCCACGAGCGCGGTCGACCCGGCCCTGGAGATGCGCATCGGCCGCGCCCTGGAGCAGCTCATGCGCGGACGGACCAGCGTGACGATCGCGCACCGGCTCTCCACCGCCGAGGCGGCCGACGAGGTGATGGTCTTCGATCGGGGGCGGGTCGTGCAGCGTGGCCGGCACGAGACGCTGGTCACCGACGAGGAGGGTGTTTACGCGCGCCTTCATCGCAGCTGGGTCGCTCAGCAGGCGCGCTGACCGGGTTACGCCTTCCCTTTGCGACACGTCTCACACCTTTCGGGTACATGAATTCGGCGATCGTGTGCTTAGAGTGTCTGCCGCCTGGGCCGAAACGGTCCGGTGTCGCGGAGGTACGCCGAGTCCTGCCAGCCCCCTCGACCCGCACGTCCACTGGCAGGAGTGGGGGACCCACAGGTTCCACGTCCGCGCTTCCGCAGGAAGTCGGACTCGGGGTGAAGCCATCACCTGATGGCGGAGCAACCTTCCAAGGCTCCAACCCGACAGCTCACCTCACAGGCGTGGGAAGGAACGACCATGCCTGCGACTTCTCGCACGGCGCGCTTCGGCGCGCTCATCCTCATCACGCTCGCGACGGCGCTGAGCACCCTGCTCGTCTCCCCGGCTCCCGCGGCCGATGCGGCCACGCATCACCAGGCCTCGCGGGTGATCCACGCTCTCCAGGTCGCGCGGCACCAGATCGGCGACCCCTACCGGTACGGCGCCGACGGCCCCGGCGCGTTCGACTGCTCGGGCCTGACGTACTACGCCATGCACAAGCGCTCCGGCTTCCGGCACTTCCCGCGCACGGCAGCCGAGCAGGCGCACTTCGCCCACCGGATCCGTCGCGGCCAGATGCGCACCGGCGACCTGATGTTCTTCACCTCGGGCGGTCACGTCTACCACGTGGGCATCTTCGACGGCTGGCGCCACGGGCACCGGCTCGTGCTGCACGCGCCGTACTCCGGCGCCCGGGTGCGGGTCGAGCGCGTGTGGACCAACGCCTGGTTCCCCGGCACGACCCGCTGAGGCACCGGCCCGCCGATGTCGTGCGGGCCACCGGCAGCCGCCGGCGGCCCGCACGTCGGGGATACTCGACGCCGTGAGTGCCCTGGATCCCGCCGTCGCCGCGCGCCTCAAGCGCAACCCGCAGGGACTCGTCCCCGCGGTCGTCCAGCAGCACGGCAGCGGCGCGGTGCTCATGCTCGGCTGGATGGACGACGAGGCGCTGCACCGCACCCTCACCACGCGCCGCGGGACCTTCTGGAGCCGGTCGCGGCAGGAGTACTGGGTCAAGGGCGAGACCTCCGGTCACCGCCAGCACGTGCGCGAGGTGCGGCTCGACTGCGACGGCGACACGCTCCTGGTGGTCGTCGACCAGGAGGGCCCGGCCTGTCACACCGGGGCCGCCACGTGCTTCGACGCCGACGTGCTGCTCAGCACCGACCACGCGTCCGCCTCGTGAGCCGGGAACCCCGCCGCACGTTCGGCCCGGTCGTGGCGACCGGCGTGGCGGCGGCGGCTCTCGGCGCGCTGGCCAGCGCCAAGCCGTGGGCCCAGCTCACCGGAAGCTCCCAGCGGGCACTCGGCTTCGCGGCGCCGACGCTGCGCACCGCCGGCGAGGTGCCGCTCGCATCGGCGCTCAGCCTGGTCGCCCTCGCGGCCTGGGGAGCGGTCCTGGTCAGCCGCGGCCGGCCCCGCCGCGCCCTGGCGGCGCTCGGACTCCTCGACGCGGTCGCCCTGCTCGTCGTCACGGTCCGCGGCGGCCTGACCGTCGTCGGCGACCTGCTCGACGCCGCCCACGCCGACGCGACGACCGGCGGTCGCCTCGAGGCCGGCCTCACCGGGTGGTACGTCCTCGCGCAGCTGGTCGTGCTCTTGAGCGTGGCCTGCTTCGTCGCCGCGGTCCGGTACGCCCCGGCGTGGCCGTCGATGTCGGCGCGCTACGACGCCCCGACGGGCGAGGACGCCCCCCGCCGCGTCGAACCGCGCACCAACCAGGAGCTGTGGAAGGCGATCGACGAGGGCGACGACCTGGGCTGAGCCCGCGCCCCCTAGGATGTGGCCCGCGAGGCCCCGATCGAGAAGGAGCACACCGGTGTCGGACAACCACGGGAACACCCCGGCTGCGTGGACCGCCGTGACGATCGGCCTCCTCGCCTTCGTGGTCGGCGGGATCGGCCTGATGGTCGCCAGCATGACGGTCTTCTGGATCGGCGTGGCCCTCGCTCCGATCGCGATCGTCGTCGGCGCCGTGATGGGACGGATGGGCTACGGCGCTCACTGAGCGGTCGGCCCCTCCGCCGGCGACCCTTCGGGGGCCGCTCGGTGCGCTCCTCCTCGCCGGTCTGCTGGCGCTCGCCCTCTGGTGGCGCGACCCGCACCGTGCCGGCTCGTGGGGACTGTGTCCCTGGCGGCTCCTCACCGGCTGGGACTGTCCGGGCTGCGGCGGCCTGCGTGCGGTCAACGACCTGGACCACGGCCACCTCGGCGCCGCCTGGCACAGCAATGCCCTCGCCGTCGCCTCGCTGCCGGTCGCCGCGGTCCTCTGGGCTGCCTGGGTCGGCCTGCGTCGCGGCCGTCGCCCGGTGCGGCTGTCGCCCCGGCTGCTGAGCGTCGTGGCGGCGTCGTACGCACTCCTGGCGCTGGCCTTCGCGATCTACCGCAACACGCCCTGGGGCGCATGGAGCCGAGCGGACTGACGGCACGGCCTCCCGGCAGGGCAGGGCATCCGGCCGACGGACGCGGAGCGCGGCTCGTTGGGCGTGCGTGAGACGCTGTAGCCGTCCCGCTGCCCTTCCGCATGCCCGATCCGAGGTGAACCATGTCCGTCCTCGACGACATCGTCGCCGGTGTCCGGGAGGACCTCGACGCTCGCCGGGCGGCGTGCCCCGAGGACCGCCTTGCCGCGGCCGCAGCGGACGCGCCGGCGCCGGTGGACCCGATGCCGGCCTTCGCCGCTCCCGGGCTCAGCGTGATCGCGGAGGTCAAGCGCCGCTCGCCGAGCAAGGGGCACCTCGCCGAGATCCCCGATCCCGCCGGGCTCGCCACCGCCTACGCCGCGGGCGGAGCCGACGCCATCTCGGTGCTCACCGAGCAGCGCCGGTTCGGTGGGTCCCTGGACGACCTGCGCGCGGTGCGTTCGGCCGTCGCGACACCTCTGCTGCGCAAGGACTTCGTCGTCGAGGGCTATCAACTGCTCGAGGCGAGGGCGGCGGGTGCCGACCTGGTGCTGCTCATCGTCGCGGCCCTCGACGACGCCCTCCTCGCCGACCTGCACCGCCACGCCGAGGAGCTCGGTCTCACCCCGCTGGTGGAGACCCACGACGAGGCCGAGATCGAGCGCGCCCTCGCCGTCGGTGCGCGTCTGATCGGCGTCAACGCACGCAACCTCAAGACCCTCGACGTCGACCCGGACACCTTCGGGCGGCTCGCCACGCTGCTCCCCGACGGCGTCGTCAAGGTCGCCGAGTCCGGGGTGAGCGGCGTCGGGGACGCCACCCGCCTCGCCGAGCAGGGCGCCGACGTGGTGCTCGTGGGCGAGGCGCTCGTCAAGGACGGCGACCCCACCGCCGCCGTCGCCGCACTGCGATCCCTGGGAAGGGCGTGATCTGAGGTGACTGCCGGACCCGACGAGCTCGGCCGCTTCGGCGCCGACGGAGACCTTCAGTTCGGCGGGCGCTTCATGCCCGAGGCGCTGGTCGCCGAGCTCGACCGCCTCACCGCGGTGTGGCGCGAGGCGATGGTCGACCCCGAGTTCACGGGCGCGTTCGATCGGATGCTGCGCGAGTACGCCGGCGTCCCGAGCCCGCTCTACGACGCCGTCCGGCTGGCGGCGAGCACCCAGACCGAGAGCACGCGGATCCTCCTCAAGCGCGAGGACCTCAACCACACCGGCGCACACAAGATCCGCAACGTGCTCGGCCAGGCGCTGCTGGCCCGCCGGATGGGCAAGACCCGGATGATCGCCGAGACCGGTGCCGGCCAGCACGGCGTGGCCACCGCGACCGCAGCGGCCTACCTCGGGCTGGACTGCACGATCTACATGGGCGAGGTCGACACCGAGCGCCAGGCACTCAATGTCGCCCGGATGCAGCTGCTCGGCGCCGAGGTGATCGCGGTGAAGACCGGCAGCCGCACGCTCAAGGACGCGATCAACGACGCGTTCCGCGACTGGGTGGCCAGCGTCGAGCACACGGCGTACTGCTTCGGGACGGCGGCCGGCCCGCACCCGTTCCCCTCGATCGTGCGCGACTTCTGCCGCGGCATCGGGGACGAGGCGCGGGCGCAGTGTCTCGAGCTCACCGGCGCCCTGCCCGACGCCGTGGTGGCGTGCGTGGGCGGCGGCTCGAACGCGATCGGCCTGTTCACCGCCTTCCTCGACGACGCCGACGTCGCGATCCACGGCTACGAGGCCGGTGGCGACGGGGTCGACACCCCCCGGCATGCCGCCACCATCCACGCCGGTGCGGTCGGGGTCCTCCACGGTGCCCGGACGTTCGTGCTGCAGGACGCCGACGGCCAGACCGTCGAGTCCCACTCGATCTCCGCCGGCCTGGACTACCCGGGGGTCGGGCCGCAGCACGCCCACCTCGCGCACACCGGCCGGGCCACCTACGAGCCCGTCACCGACGCCGAGGCGATGGACGCGATGGCGCTGCTCGCCCGCACCGAGGGCATCATCTGCGCGATCGAGTCCGCGCACGCGGTCGCGGGCGCGCTGCGGCTCGCCCGTCAGCGCCCCGGCAGCACGATCCTGGTCAACCTCTCCGGCCGCGGCGACAAGGACATGGGCACCGCCATCGAGTGGTTCGGCCTCGGCGGCACCCGATGAGCACCAGCACCCTGGGGGCGTTCGACGCTGCCCGCGCGGAGGACCGAGCGGCCCTCGTCGGCTACCTGCCCGCCGGCTTCCCCGACGTCGCGGGCGGGATCGAGGCCCTGCGGGTGATGGTCGACGCCGGCTGCGACGTGATCGAGGTCGGCCTGCCCTACAGCGACCCGGTGATGGACGGACCCACGATCCAGGCCGCCGCGCAGCAGGCGCTCGAGGGCGGCGTGCGCGTGGCCGACGTACTGCGCACCGTCGAGGCGGTCGCCGCCACCGGCGTGCCCACCGTCGTGATGACCTACTGGAACCCCGTCGAGCAGTACGGCGTGGACCGGTTCGCGACCGATTTGGCCGCCGCCGGGGGAGCCGGCCTGATCACGCCCGACGTCACTCCCGACTGGGGCTCGGAGTGGATCGCCGCGGCGGACGCCCGCGGCCTGGACAAGGTCTTTCTGGTGGCGCCGTCGTCCACCGACGAGCGGATCGCGATGACCACGGCGGCGTGCCGGGGCTTCGTCTACGCGACGGCCGTGATGGGTGTGACCGGCGCCCGGGAGAGCAGCAGCGACCTCGCCGGACCCCTCGTCGCGCGGGTGCGCGCCGCCACCGACCTGCCCGTCGCGGTGGGCCTCGGCGTGTCCCACGGAGGCCAGGCCGCCGACGTGGCGGCCTTCGCCGACGGCGTCATCGTCGGATCGGCCTTCGTCCGCGCGCTCCTCGACGCCGGCACCGACCGCTCGGCCGGGTTGGCGTCGGTGCGTGCGCTCGCCGAGGACCTCGCCGCCGGAGTGCGTCGTGCGCAGCGGTAGGGCGCTGCTGCTCGCGGTGGGCGTCCTCTGCTCGACGCTCCTGCTCGCCGGATGCGGCTCCTCCGGGTCGGCGGTCGGCGACGTCAGCCGACCGGACAATCACGGCTACCACGGCACGTACGTCGACCCGCCGTACACCGTGCCCGCGGTGACCCTCACCGACAACCGGTCGCACCCGTTCACCCTGGCGACCGACGAGCGGCCCGTCGACGTGGTGTTCTTCGGCTACACCAACTGCCCGGACGTGTGCCAGGTAGTGATGGGCACGATCACCTCGGCGTGGCTCCGTCTCTCCAAGGCCGACCGTGCCCGGGTCCGGGTGGTGTTCGTGACGACCGACCCCAGCCGTGACGACGAGCGCGAGCTGACGTCCTACCTCGCGCGCTTCGACCCGAGCTTCACCGGTGTCACCGGCGACATCGACCGCATCGACCGCCTGGCCAAGCCGCTCGGCGTCTTCATCAAGAAGGGCCAGAAGCTGCCCAGCGGCGGCTACGAGGTGTCCCACTCCACGACGGTCTACGGGGTCGGGCACGGCGAGGCGTCGGTCGTGTGGACCGGCGGCACCTCGGCCGCCGCGATGGCCGACGACCTGCAACGGATGCTCGGAAAGGCCTGACGTGCTGCGCTCCCTCGTGCCGCTTTCCATCCCCAGCCCCGAGCAGGGCGTGTGGCACCTCGGCCCGTTCCCGGTGCGCGCCTACGCGCTGTGCATCATCGCCGGCGTGGTCGCGGCGGTCTGGCTGGGGGAGCGGCGCTGGCAGCAACGCGGCGGCCGGCCGGGCGAGGTCACCGACATCGCGCTGTGGGCGGTCCCGTTCGGGCTGGTCGGCGCCCGGCTCTACCACGTCGCGACCGACCACGAGCTGTACTTCCCTCAGAACCCGGTGGGCGCGCTGGAGATCTGGAACGGCGGTCTGGCCATCTGGGGCGGCATCGCCGGCGGTGCCCTGGGCGCGTGGATCGCCTGCCGGCGCCGGGGGATCTGTCTCCCGATCCTGGCCGACGCCCTGGCGCCGGGACTGTTGCTGGCGCAGGCGATCGGTCGGTGGGGCAACTACTTCAACCAGGAGCTGTTCGGGCGCCCCACGACGCTCCCGTGGGCCCTCGAGATCGCCCCAACGCACCGGCCGCCGGGCTACGAGCAGTACCCGACCTTCCACCCCACGTTCCTCTACGAGTCGCTGTGGGACCTTGGCGCGATGGGTTTCGTGATCTGGCTGG
>JBQCCW010000286.1:0-52064 GCA_051961835.1 Marmoricola sp.
AATCATGCCGCCCTCGGTCAAGGCGGGAACCGCCTGCAGGTTGGTGAACGATGGGTCGCGCAGGTGCACGCGGTAGGGACGGGTGCCGCCGTCGCTGACGACATGCGCCCCGAGCTCACCGCGCGGTGACTCGACCGGCACGTAGGCCTGCCCGGGAGGCACCCGGAAGCCCTCGGTCACCAGCTTGAAGTGGTGGATCAGCGCTTCCATCGACTCGCCCATGATGTGGCGGATGTGGTCGAGGCTGTTGCCCATCCCGTCGGACCCGATCGCGAGCCGGCTCGGCCAGGCGATCTTCTTGTCCTCGATCATCACCGGCGCTCCCTCGAGGCCGCTCAGCCGGTCTGTGCACTGCTCGACGATCCGCAGCGACTCCTCCATCTCGGCGAGCCGGATCCGGAACCGACCGTAGGAGTCGGCGGTGTCCCAGGTGATGACGTCGAAGTCGTAGTCCTCGTAACCGCAGTAGGGCTGCGTCTTGCGCAGGTCCCAGGGATAGCCGGTGGACCGCAGCACGGGCCCCGTGACGCCGAGCGCCAGGCAGCCGGCGAGGTCGAGGTGCCCGACACCCTCGAGACGCGCCTTGAAGATCGGGTTGGCGTTGCACAGGTCGGCGTACTCGGGGAGCCGCTTGCGCATCAGCACCACGAAGTCCCGGATCTGATCGAGCGCGCCGGCCGGCATGTCCTGCGCGACGCCGCCGGGCCGGATGAACGCGTGGTTCATCCGCAGCCCGGTGATCAGCTCGAACAGGTCGAGCACGAGCTCGCGCTCCCGGAACCCGATCGTCATCACGGTCAGTGCGCCGATCTCCATGCCACCGGTGGCGATCGCGACGAGGTGACTGGAGATGCGGTTGAGCTCCATCAGCAGGACGCGCATCACCTGCGCCTTCTCGGGGATCTGGTCCTCGATGTCGAGGAGCCGCTCCACGCCGAGGCAGTACGTCGCCTCGTTGAAGAACGGGGCCAGGTAGTCCATCCGCGTGCAGAACGTCACGCCCTGCACCCAGGAGCGGAACTCCATGTTCTTCTCGATGCCGGTGTGCAGGTAGCCGATCCCGCACCGGGCCTCGGTGACCGTCTCGCCCTCGAGCTCGAGGATCAGCCGGAGCACGCCGTGCGTGGACGGGTGCTGGGGACCCATGTTCACCACGACCCGGTTGTCCCAGTGCTCATCGAGATCGGACTGGGCGAGCCCCTCGGTGATCGTGTCCCAGTCCTGGCCGGTGACGGTGAAGACCCGGCCCTCGGTGGTCTCGGTGTGTCCGGCGTACGGGTCGCCGGCGGCGTGTGTCGAGGCACTCATGGCTAGTTGTAGCTCCTCCGCGTGTCAGGCGGCGGGATCGTCGCGCCCTTGTACTCCACCGGGATGCCGCCGAGCGGGTAGTCCTTGCGCTGCGGGTGGCCCGGCCAGTCGTCGGGCATCTCGATCCGGGTGAGCGCGGGGTGGCCGTCGAAGACGATCCCGAAGAAGTCGTAGGTCTCGCGCTCGTGCCAGTCCGCCGTGGGGTATGTCGGCACGACGCTGGGGATGTGCGGGTCCTCGTCGGGGCAGGTCACCTCGAGCCGGATCCGGCGGTTGTGAGTCATCGAGAGCAGGTGGTAGACCGCGTGCAGCTCCCGGCCGCGGTCCTCGGGATAGTGGACGCCGCTGACGCCCGAGCACAGCTCGAAGCGCAGCGCCTCGTCGTCGCGCAGCGAGCGAGCGAGCACCGGCAGGTCCTCGCGCCGGATGAAGAACGTGATCTCGCCGCGGTGCACGACCACCTTCTCGAAGGGTCGCTCCACGCCGGCGTCCCGAGCGGCGCGGGCCAGCGCGGCCGCCACGTCGTCGCGCCACCCGCCGTAGGGCGGCTGGGTGGCGCCCGGCATCTCGACGACCTTCGTCAGCCCGCCGTAGCCGCTGGTGTCGCCGGTGCCGCGCACGCCGAACATGCCCTGCCGCTCGGCGATCACCTCCCCGGAGGTCGGACGCACGGTGTCGAGGGTGGCGTCCTGGTCGCCTGTGACCACCTCGGCCTCGGTGGCCGGCGGAGCCGGCGTCGCGACGCCCTTGTCCTCGTCGTTCACGTCGCTCACCTGAGCAGGCCCGTCATGTCGGAGGTGGGCAGGGCCCGCATCGCGGCGTCCTCGCGCTCGGCGATCTGCTCGCGACGGTTGGCGCCGAGCTTGCCGTGCTGGACCTGGTCGTGCAGCTTGAGGATCGCGTCGATGAGCATCTCCGGACGCGGCGGGCAGCCGGGGAGGTACATGTCGACCGGCACGACGTGGTCGACGCCCTGCACGATCGCGTAGTTGTTGAACATGCCGCCCGAGCTCGCGCAGACCCCCATCGCGAGCACCCACTTGGGGTCGGCCATCTGGTCGTAAATCTGCCGCAGCACCGGCGCCATCTTCTGGCTCACCCGGCCGGCGACGATCATCAGGTCGGCCTGGCGGGGACTGGCCCGGAAGACCTCCATGCCGAAGCGGGCCAGGTCGTAGCGCGGGCCGCCGCTGGTCATCATCTCGATGGCACAGCAGGCCAGGCCGAAGGTGGCGGGCCAGAACGACGCCTTGCGCATGTAGCCGGCCACACCCTCGACGGTCGTCAGCAGGACGCCGCTCGGCAGTTGCTCCTCGATGCCCATGTCAGCCCCTCAATCCCAGTCGAGCCCACCTCGTCGCCAGACATAGGTGTAGGCGACGAAAACCGGGACGATGAACAGCACCATCTCCACGAAGCCGAACAGCGCCATCTGGTCGAATGCGACGGCGAGCGGGTAGAGGAAGACGATCTCGATGTCGAAGACGATGAAGAGCATCGCGACGATGTAGTAGCGGACCGGGAAGCGTCCGCCGCCCACGGGCTGCGGCGTCGGCTCGATGCCGCACTCGTAGGAGTCGAGCTTCGCGCGGTTGTAGCGGCGCGGACCGACCAGCGTGCTCATCAGCACGGAGAAGACCGCGAAGCCGGTCGCGAGGACGAGCAGCGCGATCACCGGTGCGTAGAGATGCACGCGAACCTCCCTGGCTGGTGCTCGTGAGAATGTGAACCAGTTCACTAACTCGCGGCTCAGCATAGAGGTCCGCGTCACAGTCGGGAAACCACCCCTGGAGAGACGGCGGGTCGGTGCCGGTTTCGGGACTTTGTCCCGTCAGGACAGGGGTTTCGTCGCGCGGTGGAGCGCCACGATGCCCCCGGAGAGGTCGCGCCACTCCACGTCCGTCCACCCCGCGGACTGCAGCCGAGCCGCGAGCCCGGCCTGGTCGGGCCACGCCCGGATCGACTCGGCGAGATAGACGTAGGCGTCCGGGCTGGAGGACACCGCGCGGGCCACGGGGGGCAGCGCCCGCATCAGGTACTCCAGGTAGACCGTCCGGAACGGCGACCAGGTGGGCGAGGAGAACTCGCAGACCACGATGCGGCCCCCTGGGCGCGTGACCCGGAGCAGTTCACGCAGGCCGGCGTCGGGGTCGACGACGTTGCGCAGGCCGAAGGAGATGGTGACCGCGTCGAAGGTGTCGTCGTCGAAGGGGAGGCGGGTCGCGTCGCCGGCGACGAAGGGCAGGCCAGGACGGCCGGCCTTGCCGACGGCCAGCATCCCGACCGAGAAGTCGCACGGCACGACCGTCGCTCCCCGATCGGCGAAGGGCTGCGAAGACGTCCCCGTCCCTGCCGCGAGGTCCAGCACCCGCTCGCCGCGCCGCGGCGCCACGGCGTCGATGACCGCGCGCCGCCAACGCCGGTCCTGCCCCAGGGAGAGGACGTCGTTGGTGACGTCGTAGCGGCGGGCCACCGCGTCGAACATCGCCCGCACCTGGGCCGGCTGCTTGTCGAGATCGGCGCGTGTCACCCCGGAAGGCTAACCATGCAACCTTCTCCGCCCGCGGCGCGTCTGCTGTGCAGGTGACGATCGAGGCCGCCATCCTGTGACGGATGTGACGGCTGTGACTCCAAGGAGGTGGCCGGGTGCGTGCTCGGACGACCCTGACCCTGCTCGCCGTCCTGCTCCTGGCCGTGAGCGGCCTCGGATTCGGAGTGGCCCGCGCGACGGCCGAGTGGGGCGGCCCGCACCCGGAGCCGAGCACCGCGCCGGTCCCAACCCGGCCCGCGACGACCCGGCCGACCCCAGCCCAGCCTGTTCGTCCCGCGGTCGCGCCGACGCTGCCACCTTCCCGCGCCACGTCCGCGCCGCTCCCATCCCCCCGGACGATGCCCACCTCGGCCCCCTCCCCCGTGGTGACGGCCCCCGCCGTGACCACCCCCGTCCTCTCCCCGGGGCCACGGCTCCTGGGGCCCGCCGACGACGGGCCCGCCGTGCGAGTGCTTCAGGCCCGCCTGCGCCAGATCGGCTGGTTCGCCGGCGACGTCACCGACCACTACGGGCTCCGGACGACCGCCGCGGTGCGGGGCTTCCAGGCCAAGCGCGGGATCCCCGTCACCGGGTACGTCGACCGGCGTACCCAACGGCGCCTGGAGGCGATGACGCACGCTCCGACCGCCGCCGAGCTGGCGAACGAGATCACGCCGATGGGCAACGTGCCGGGTCCCCTGGATCCGCGGTGCCGGACCGGGCGGGTGCTCTGCATCGACAAGACCAGTCGCACGTTGCGCTTCGTCGTCGAGGGTGCCGTGCGGCGGACCGTCGACGTGCGGTTCGGCGCGTCGTCCTCCCCCACCCGCGAGGGCCTCTTCCACGTGTACTGGAAGCACCTGGACCACGTCTCGACCCTCTACGGCTCGGCGATGCCCTACGCGATGTTCTTCAGCAGGGGTCAGGCGGTGCACTACTCCTCCGACTTCGCCGCCCGGGGCTACGCCGGCGCCTCCCACGGCTGCGTGAACGTCCGCGACCTCGCCGGCATCCGGTGGCTGTTCGCCCACGTCCGCGTCGGCGACGTCGTGGTCGTCTACCGATCCTGACCACGTCCTCGCTCCGGGCGGCGGGGAGCGGCTGGGTACGCTCGTGAGCGTGAGCCCTCGTCCCGCGCCGCGCCTGGTGGCGCGGACCGTCGAGGTCGGCGACCCGGGCCCGCTGGTGGACCTGCTGCCGCCGGGAAGTCCGATGACCTGGCTGCGCAACGGCGAGGGCTTCGTCGCCTGGGGCGAGGCCGCGCGCTGCGACGTGGCCGGCGCCGACCGGTTCGAGGACGCCGCTGCCTGGTGGCGCGAGCTCGTCCGGGTGGCAGCGGTGGCCGACGAGGTCGGCGTGCCGGGGACCGGCCTGCTCTGCCTGGGCAGCTTCGCCTTCGCCGAGGAGCCCGGCGACTCCGTGCTGGTCGTGCCCGCGGTGGTGGTGGGTCGCCGTGGCGACCGCTGCTGGGTCACCACGATCGGCCAGACGCCCCAGGACCCCCCGCTCCTCGAGCGCACCGACCTCCCCGAGCCGCCGGTCAACCTCGTCTTCGCCGACGGAGCCCTGAGCGGCGCCGACTGGGAGTCGGTGGTGTGGGAGGCAGTCCTGCACCTCAACGCCGGCGAACTGGACAAGGTGGTGCTCGCGCGCGACCTCGTGGCGACCGCCGACGCACCGGTCGACGTGCGGTGGCCCCTGCGCCGCCTCGCGGACCGCTACGCGATGTGCTGGACGTTCCACGTCGACGGCATGTTCGGTGCGACCCCCGAGATGCTCGTGCGGCGGGAGAAGGGCCTGGTGACGTCGCGGGTGCTGGCGGGGACGATCCGGCGTACCGGCGACGACGCGCACGACCTCACCCTCGCGGCCCGGCTGGCCCGGTCGTCGAAGGACCTCGAGGAGCACGAGTACGCCGTGCGGTCGGTCGCCGATGCCCTGGCGCCGTACTGCTCCTCGATGAACGTGCCGGAGTCCCCGTTCGTCTTGCACCTGCCCAACGTGATGCACCTGGCCACCGACGTCGCCGGGGTCGGTCTGCACAGCGGCGCCACCGTGCTCGAGCTGGCCGCCGCGCTGCACCCCTCGGCCGCCGTCGGGGGGACGCCGACGAAGACCGCCGTCGAGATGATCGCCGAGATCGAGGGCATGGACCGGGGCCGGTACGCCGGCCCGGTCGGCTGGATGGACGCCGGCGGCGACGGGGAGTTCGGCATCGCGCTGCGCTCCGCCGAGCTCGACGGCAGCCGGGTGCGGCTCTTCGCCGGGTGCGGGATCGTGTCCGGCTCCGACCCCGAGGCCGAGCTCGCGGAGTCTCAGGCGAAGTTCGTCCCGGTCCGCGACGCCCTCGGCGGCTGAGCTAGAGGTCAGCGCCGGCTGCGAGCCGGAGGTACTCCTGCTCCTGCGGCTCCAGGAAGCGGCGCAGGTGGCCGTCGATGATGCCCAGGCCGGCGTCGCTGTAGACGGCGTCGTGGATCGCCAGGTTGCGCGGTGCGCCGACCGTCCGGGCGTAGTCGATGCACTCCGAGGCCTTCATCCAGGGCGCGCTCACCGGCAGCAGCAGCAGGTCCGGCACCTCGTCGGGCACCGTGAGCGCGTCGCCGGGGTGGAACACCGTCGTGCCGCCGGCATCGACGAGGTAGCCGCTGTTGTGGACACGCGGGAGCTCGGGGTGGATCACCGCATGCTTCTCGCCGACGACCGTGACGGGCACGCCGAGGTCGAGCCGGTCGCCGGGCGCGACGACCGTGGCCCGCTCACGCACGTCCTCAGGCAGCAGGTCGGCCACGGCGGCGATCGTGAACACCGGGGCGTCGGTGCGCCGGAGCTGCTCGGGAGTCCAGTGGTCGGCGTGCTCGTGGGTGAGCAGCACCGCGGTCGCCCCGTCGAGCGCCTCGCCCTCGGTGAACATCCCGGGGTCCAGGACGAGCACCGTGCCGTCGTGCTCCACGCGCACGCCGGCGTGACCGAACTTGGTGATCCGCATGGTCGCGACGGTAGACGTCAGCCGGTGACCTGGTCCACGTAGCACCAGCGCCAGTCCTGGTCGGACTCGGCCGAGCGCATCACCGGATGACCGGTCTCCTCGAAGTGGCGGGTCGCATGGCGGGCGGGCGAGGAGTCGCAGCAGCCGACGTTGCCACACTCGGTGCACATGCGCAGGTGGACCCACCGCGTGCCCTCGACGAGGCAGGCATCGCACTGGCCGAGGGTGTGCGGCTCGACGGGCGGCCGGGGCTGCCGGAGGTGCTCGCACTCCCCCTCGAGGATCTGCGGGATCGAACCGGTCATCGGCTGCCGGTCCCCGGTGCGCAGCTCGAGCATCGACTGCTCGATGTCGAGCATCGCCAGCACGTCCTCGACGACGTCGTGCGGCACCCGTCCGGAGTCGCGGACCTCGAGAACCTGCTCGCGCTCGGCGTCGAGCATCAGGCCGCGACGCCGGGCGTAGGTCTCGCTGGGCGTCTCCGCCTCGTGCGGGGAGAGCCGCTCCCACGCCGCGAAGTCCCGGCGGGCGAGCCGCTCGCGGATGGCGTCGTCGACGTCGTGCGGGTCGTCCTCGCCGAGCGCCTCGAGCGCCTTGAGGCCGGCCAGCGACGCCTGGTGCATCAGCGTGGCGCGCGCGAGCGCGTCCGCCATCGGGTCCGGCGAGGGCAGCCGCAGCAGCCGCGCCAACGCCGGCAGCGTCAGCCCTTGGGCGAACAACGTGCCGGCGGTGACGACGAAGGCCGCCATCAGCAGGACGTCGCGATGCGGGGTCTCCACCGGGATGACGAAGGCTGCGGCCAGCGTCACGACGCCGCGCATCCCGGCCCACCCGAGGAGGACCGAGTAGCGCCAGGTGGGGATGGGTCGCTCCTGGCGCCGCGAGAGCAGCAGCCGCGCCCCGAGCATCCACGCCATCCGCAGCACCACCACGCCGCCCAGGGTCGCCGCGCACACGACGACGACGCGCGTCGTGCCCACGCTGCCACCGGTCAGGTCGCTCAGGATCGTCCTGGCCTGCAGCCCGATGAGCAGGAACACCGAGCCCTCGAGCACGAACGCGATCGCCCGCCAGTTGGTGCGGCTCGCGATGCGCGACTGCGCGTTCTGCAGCACCGGCGAGCGATGCCCGATGAGCAGGCCCGCCACCACCACGGCGAGCACGCCGGAGGCGTGGATCGCCTCGGCGGCGACGTACGCCGTGAAGGGGATCAAGAAGGAGATCGTGCTGTCGAGCAGGGGGTCGGTGAGCCGCCTGCGCAGGCCGCCGAACACCGCGAACGCGAGGAGCCCGACCACCACACCGCCGACGGCCGCGACGAGGAAGTCCAGGGCGACGGCCTGCCAGGTCACCGCGGCCGCCAGCGCGGTGCGCAACGCCACGAGAGCGGTCGCGTCGTTGAGCAGCGACTCGCCCTCGAGCACCGTGACGATCCGGCGCGGCAGTCCGATCCGGCGGCCGATCGCGGTAGCGGCGACGGCATCGGGCGGGGCGACGACGGCACCGAGCGCGAACGCGCTCGACCACCCGATCGCCGGCAGCAGCGTGTGCACGATCGCGCCGACACCGACCGTCGTGAACGCGACCAGTCCCACGGAGAGCAACAGGATCGGGCGGCGGTTGGCGTTGAAGTCGACGAGCGAGGTCTGGATGGCCGCGGCGTAGAGCAGCGGCGGCAGGATGCCGACCAGGACGACCTCGGGCTGCAACCGGACCTCGGGCACGAACGGCAGGTAGGACGCGACGATCCCGGCGGCGATCAGCGCCAGGGGCGCGGGAACGTCCACCCGCCGGCAGCCCCAGGTGATGAGCACGACGGCGCCGACGAGGCTCACGAGCATGATCGTCAGCTCCACGGCGCCATTGTCCCGGACGCCTGGTCGCTGTGGGGTCGCCGCTCTCCCGGCGGCTCTCCCGGCGGCTCTCCTGGGCGCTCAGCCGGCCAGCGCCCGGATCGCGGCGTCCCACGCGCGCCGGTCACCGCGCCCGATACGCGCCTCGACGACGTCGATACCGCCGGGTGGGTTCGCCAGGGCGTGCGCGAGCTCGACCCGCTCGCTCACCCGCCAGTGCGGGACGGCGTACCCCTGGCAGAGCGCGCCCAGGTCCGCGTGGTGCGGCGTGCCGAAGAGCTTCTCGAAGTCGGCGGCGCGCTCGGGCGCGCCCTGCTCCAGGGTGGCGAAGATCGAGCCGCCGTCGTCGTTCGCCACCACGATCGTCAGGTCCGGACGCTGCTCGGCGGGCCCGATCAGCAGGCCGTTGAGGTCGTGCAGGAAGGTGACGTCGCCGACGTAGAGCAACGCGCGCGTCGTGTGCGGCCGGCCCAGGACGGCTCCGACGGCGGTGCTCACGGTGCCGTCGATGCCGGCCAGGCCCCGGTTGGCGAGCAGCAGGCGGCGCTCACCGACCGGATAGGGCCGCGCCATCAGGTCGAGGTCGCGGATCGGGTTGCTGGCTCCCACCAGCAGCATGCCGCCGGCCGGGACGGCGGCGTTGACCTCCGCGGCGACGGCGTACGGCGTCAGCCGGGGCTGGTCGGCGACGAACCCGTCGAGCCGCGCCGACAGCTCCTCGTCCGCCGCCCGCCACTCGGCGAACCAGCCGGGGTCGTCCGGCTCGTCGTCTCCGCCCTCGAGGGCCACGGCGACGTGCTCGGCGCTCACGGGGAACGGCCGCGCCGGCCAGCGTCCCCGGGCGCGGACCGACACCACCTCGACGTCGGACCGCGCCAACAGCCGGCTCACCGGGCGCGAGAGCGTCGGGTGGCCGCAGACGACCACCCGCTCGATCCGGTCGGCCAGCGGCGTGTCGAGCAGCAGCCGATAGGTGCGGATCGGCGCACGCCCGTTGCGGGACCCGCTGGTCGGCTCGGCGAGCAGCGGCCACCCGGCCCGCTCGGCGAGGATCCGGGCCCGCGGCCCCGCGTCGTCCCCCGCGACCACCACCGTCCGCGGCCCCCGCCGCACCGCCACCTCGTCGAGTTGCGCGTTCTGGCCCGGCGAGTTGTAAGTTCTGGCCGCGTGAGTTGCGGGTCGTGGCCCGGGGAGATCGGGCAGGAGCGGCTCGGCGAACTGAACGTTGAGGTGGATCGGCTCATCGGGGGACCAGGCGGCGTCGAGCGCGCCGTCGTCGGGCTGGTCGAGGTCGGCGAAGGAGGCAGCGTCACCGAAGAGCCGGACCTGGTCGGTGGTCTGGTTGGCGCCGGTGGCGCGCAGCGACGCGGGCCGGTCGGCAGTCACCGCCACCAGAGGTACGCCGGCATGCGCGGCCTCGAGCACCGCCGGGTGCAGGTTGGCGGCCGCGGTCCCGGACGTGGTGACCACCGGCACCGGCCGGTGCGAGGTCTTGGCGATGCCGAGGGCGAGGAAGGCGGCGCTGCGCTCGTCGATCCGGCTGTGCAGCGTGATCGCCGGGTGCGCGGCGAGGGCGAACGACAGCGGGGCGTTGCGGGAGCCGGGGCAGAGCACCGCCTGCTCGACGCCCCGCGCGACCAGTTCGTCCACGAGCCAGGTCGCGAGAGCGGTCGCGGCGTTCACGAGGACCGATCCTGCAGGACGGCGCCCGCGGCCGCGAGCCGCGACTGCCAGTGGGCGACCCGGTCCGACCCCGCCGTCACCCGCGCCAGCGCGTCGCGCGCGACCTCGGGACGCCGCACGGGAAGCGCACCGTCGGTCGGCAGCAGCGGGTCGGCGACGACGTCGTCGCTCAGCAGCTGGACCGTGGCCAGCCCGCAGGCGTGCTCCAGCGATGGCAGCGCCGCGGCGAGCGCGACACCGGCGGCGATGCCGATGCTCGACTCCACCGCACTGGAGACCACCACCGGCAGCCCGATGTCCTCGGCGATCCGCAGGCAGGCGCGCACGCCCCCGAGCGGCTGCACCTTGAGGACGGCGATGTCGGCGGCCTCGAGGTCGCGCACCCGGTAGGGGTCCTCGGCGCGCCGGATCGACTCGTCCGCCGCGATCGGCACGTCGACGGCACGGCGAACCCGGGCCAGGTCCTCGACGTCGGCGCACGGCTGCTCCACGTACTCCAGGCCGCCCGAAGCCCTGTCCAGCAAGGGGATCCGTGCTGTCGCCTCCTCCAGGGACCACCCGCCGTTGGCGTCGACGCGGATCAGACCGTCGGGGCCGAGCGCGTCGCGCACGGCCTCCAGCCGCGCCTGGTCATCGGCGAGCGACTGCCCGGCCTCGGCAACCTTCACCTTGGCGGTGCGGCACCCGGCGGAACGCCGCACGATCGCGACCGCCTCCTGCTGACCGCACGCCGGGACGGTGACGTTGACCGGCACGCTGTCGCGCACCGGCGCCGGCCATCCGTCGTACGCCGCCTCGCGCGCGGCGGCCAGCCACGGGGCCGCCGTAGCGGCGTCGTACTCCAGGAAGGGGCTGAACTCCCCCCAGCCGGCGTCGCCCTGCAGCAGCATGCCTTCGCGCACGGTGATGCCGCGGAAGCGGGTGCGCAGCGGGATCGCGAAGACGGCGCTCACGACTGCTCCTCGACGAGACGGCGGATCGCGACGCGGTCGGGCTTGCCGTTGGACAGCCGGGGCAGGCTCTCGACGAGCACGAGCTGGCGGGGAGCCCAGCTGCGCGGCTCGACGAGGTCGCGCAGACCGGAGAGCGTGATCGGGTCGCGCGCTTCGACCACCGCGACCACCCGCTCGCCCCACTCGGGATCGGGACGGCCGACCACCTCGACGCCCACGACGGCCGACTCGGCCGTGAGCATCGTCGCGACGGCTTGGGCAGGCACCTTCACGCCGCCGCTGATGATCACGTCGTCCGCACGGCCGGTCACGTACAGGCGCCCGTCGGGGTCGAGGTGGCCGAGGTCGTCGGTGTGGAACCAGCCGTCGGCCATGGCCGCAGCGGTGCGCCCGGGCTCCCCCTCGTAGCCGTCGAAGAGCATCGGCCCGCGCAGCAGCACCTGCCCGGTGCCGTCGATGCGCACCTCGACGCCCGGCAACGGCGCGCCGTCGTAGACGCAGCCGCCACAGGTCTCGCTCATCCCGTAGGTCTGCACGACGCGCACACCGTTGCGCTCGGCGTCCGCCCGCGCAGCCGGGTGCAGCGGTCCGCCGCCGACCAGGACGGCGTCGAAGGCGGCCAGGGACGACCGATCACCGACGTCGTCACGAACCTCGCGAATCAGCTGGGTTGGCACCAGCGACACATAGCTGCGGCCGGTGATCTGCTCCCGCGCCTCGGCGAGCGACCGAGGATGGATCACCGGCCGGGTCCCCGCCACGACGCTGCGGTAGAGCACCTGCACGCCGGCGACGTAGGTCGCCGGGAGGTTGAGCACCCACTGGCCCGGCCCCCCGAGCCGCTCCTGGGTGGCCAGTGCGGAGGCGCGCATCGCGTCACGCGAGAGCACCACCCGCTTCGGCCGTCCGGTCGACCCCGACGTCGCGATGACGAGCGGCTCGGGCGCCGTGGCAGCGTCCCACTCCCGGAGGAGCGCCAGGACCTCCTCGGGGGAGCCGGACACCGGGCGCAGGCTGCTCACGATGGTTCACCGTAGCCCTGACACAATCCGCGCCATGGCCACACCTGCCGAGTGGATCGCCGGCGCGCGACCCCGCACGCTGCCTGCCGCCGTCGCCCCCGTGCTGGCGGGCACCGGCATCGCGGCGTGGGCGCACCTCGAGGTGTGGTGGAAGGCGCTCCTGGCCCTGCTGGTCAGCCTGCTGTTGCAGGTCGGCGTCAACTACGCCAACGACTACTCCGACGGCGTGCGGGGCACCGACGAGGATCGGGTGGGCCCGATGCGGCTGGTCGGCTCGGGGGCCGCGACACCCCGCGCGGTGAAGACGGCCGCCTTCCTCATGCTGGGCCTCGCCGGGGGGGTGGGGCTCGTGCTCGCCGCGACGACCGCCTGGTGGCTCGTCGCCGTCGGCGCGCTCTGCATCCTGGCCGCCTGGTACTACACCGGCGGCCGCAAGCCCTACGGCTACCTCGGCCTGGGCGAGGTGATGGTGTTCGTGTTCTTCGGGCTCGTCGCGGTGCTGGGCACGATCTACGTGCAGGCCGGCGGCGACCGCGTCGTGGGCTGGTTCTCCTACGCCGGCCGCGCCGCCTGGCTCGACCGCTCGGTCTGGCTGCCCGGCCTCTTCGCGGCGATCGGCATCGGTGCGCTGGCCTGCGCGATCCTCGTCGCCAACAACCTGCGCGACATCCCCACCGACCAGGAGGTCGGCAAGCGCACCCTGGCGGTGGTGCTGGGCGACGACGTCACGCGCCGCCTGTACGGCGTCCTGGTCTCGCTCGCGGTCGCCGCGCTGGCCGGCGTGGCCCTGACCACCGACCGGGCAGCGCTCCTCGGCCTGGTGAGCGTCCTCCCGCTGTCCCGGGCGGTGCGCACGGTGACCGACGGAGCCACCGGTCCGGGGCTCGTCCCGGTCCTCCAGCAGACCGGCCTCGGCGAACTGCTCTACGCGGTCGGCATGTTCGCCGGACTGCTCGCAGCGCGCTGATCCTCGACCCACTCGCCGGTGGCGCCGAAGCGCTCCAAGGTGGCGAGGTACGGCGCGACGTCGAGGCCCCGCTCGGCCAGCCACGCGTCGTCGTAGTAGGTGTGGGCGTACCGCTCGCCCCCGTCGCACAGCAGCGTCACGACCGAGCCGGTCTCGCCGCGAGCCCGCATCTCCGCGATGAGCCGGAGCGCGCCCCACATGGCGGTCCCGGTCGAGCCGCCCACCATCCTGCCGGTGACCCGCGAGGTCCACCGCGCCGCGGCGATCGAGGCGGCGTCGGGCACGGAGATCATCGCGTCGACGACGGCGGGGAGGAACGACGGCTCCACGCGCGGCCGGCCGATGCCCTCGATGCGGGAGCCGGTCCCCGTCGTGTACGACGCGTCTCCGGTGCGCCAGCCCTCGAAGAACGCCGAGTTCTCCGGGTCCACCACGCACAGCCGGGAGTCGTGACGCTGGTAGCGCAGGTAGCGGCCGATCGTCGCCGACGTACCACCCGTGCCGGCACCGACCACGATCCACCGCGGCACCGGGTGCCGCTCGCACCCGAGTTGCTCGAAGATCGACTCGGCGATGTTGTTGTTGCCTCGCCAGTCGGTGGCGCGCTCGGCGTAGGTGAACTGGTCCATGTAGTGACCGCCGGTCTCCGCAGCCACCCGGCGCGCCTCGTCGTAGATCGTCGCGGGGTCCGCGACCAGGTGGCAGCGGCCGCCGTGGAACTCGATGAGCGCGATCTTCTCCGGCGACGTCGAGGCCGGCATCACCGCCACGAAGGGCAGCCCGAGCAGCCGCGCGAAGTACGCCTCGGAGACCGCGGTGGAGCCCGAGGACGCCTCGACGATCGTCGAGCCCTCGTGGATCCAGCCGTTGCAGAGCGCGTAGAGGAACAGCGAGCGGGCCAGGCGGTGCTTGAGGGAGCCGGTGGGGTGGACCGACTCGTCCTTGAGGTAGAGGTCGATCCCCCACTCCGGGGGGAGCGGGAACACGTGCAGGTGGGTGTCGGCCGAGCGGTTGGCGTCGGCCTCGACGCGTCGGACCGCCTCGGCGAGCCACGCGCGGGAGGTCTCGTCGGCGCGCGCGACCCGGCAGCACCCCTCGACGGTGGCGTCCACGACCCGCTGCTCCTCTGCGCTCAGGCGTCCTGGTCGGCGTCCTCGCGCGCCTTCATCTCCTCGAACCGCGCGCTCGCCCGGGAGGCCCGTGCCTGCACGCTCGCCGCCAACCGCTCGCGCGGACCGTCGAGCAGCCGCAGCGACAGCAGCGAGGAGACGAGGGCGGCCCCGATGAACGGCCAGACGAACGCGCCGGTGTCGCCGCCGCCGAGGAGGACCCACAGGCCGGCGAGCACGGCGTAGCACGCGACGAACAGCAGGATCCGCAGGGCGGTGTAGACGACGAAGTCCTTCACGGGTCAAGGGTACGACGGCGGGCTACGCTGGCCGACGTGCTCCGACTGGTCGTCTGGCTCCTGCTCCTGGCTGCGGTGCTGTACGCCGTCTTCTGGTCGATCGACCGCCGGGCCGGGGCAGGCGAGGGCGAGCGCGAGTCGTGGCGCGACCGCTCCCCGCGCCGCACGCCGCCGACCGGTCCCCGCGGGCCGGACGACGACGAGGACTTCCTCCGCGAGCTGGACCGGCGGCGCCGCGAGGAGCGGTGAGCCGGGCATACCCCGAGCGCTGCGGATCCGGGTCAGCCGGTGACTCCGATCCGCAGCAACCCCGCGCGTTCGAGCGGCCCTGACATCACGAGGCAGCACTTCACGTCGCGAGCGCTACAGCAGGACAGGTTCTCGCGGGTGGATCCTGCGCTGGTGTGGCAATCGGCTCAGGCGTAGGAGTGCATGCTCCCGGAGCCGAAGAAGAAGTTGATCCCGATGAAGTTGAACCACAGCGTCGCGAGCCCGACGAGGGCGAGCACGGCGGCCGCCTGACCCTTCCACCCGGCAGTGGCACGGGCGTGCAGGTAGGCCGCGTAGACCACCCAGGTGATGAAGGCCCACACCTCCTTGGGGTCCCAGTTCCAGTACTTGCCCCACGCGTGCTGGGCCCAGATCGGCCCGGCGATGAGCGCGGCGAAGGTCCAGATCGGGAAGGCGAACGCCTGGGTGCGATAGGCGACCCGGTCGAGCACCTCGAGCTGCGGCAGGCGCGAGATGAACCCGCCCGGCCGGCTGTCGGGCCAGCGGTGCTTGATCAGGTAGAGCGCCGAGGCCATGCCGCCGATCGTGAACGCCCCGGTGGCGATGATCGCGGCGACCACGTGGATCACCAGCCACGGCGACTGGAGCGCGTCGCGCAGCGGGACGACGGGCGAGTAGAGCAGCAGCACGTCGACCATCAGCGTGATGAGGATGAAGGCCGTCACCACGGGGGCGAGCCAGCCGAGCGAGAGACGCCGGTAGAGCAGGAGGTAGCCGAGGCCCACGACGAACGTCGCCGTCATCGTGAACTCGTACATGTTGCCCCAGGGCACCCGGACCGGGTCGGCCGCGAGCCCACGGGAGACGACGGCGACGAAGTGAACCGCGACGGCCACCACGGTGAGCGCCACGCCGATGCGGCCGAACAGGTCGGCGCGCTCCGCGCCGTCGCTGTCCACCGCGACGGGTACGGCGGGTTCCGGAGCGGAGCCGCCGCCCACGCTCGCCATCGCCGGCTCCGCCGCGGGGACCGCCGCGACAGGAGTCACCCGCCGCAACAGCGCCCACTGCCACAGGTGAGCGAGCACGGCGAGGAAGTACACGACCGCACAGGCGGCGACCGCTTGGTTGCTCAGGACCGCGAACTGGTCGTGGCTCACGAGGACTCCTCACTCAGGACAGGTGCGGGGGCGGCAGCCTCCGGCACGCCGAGGTGGTCTGCCAGGGAGTCGACCTCGCCACCGAGGTCGCCGCCCGACGAGCGGTCCAACCCGGCCACCTCGACGAGCGTACGCCCGTCGGCCGAGCGACCGACCCGCACCCAGACGCGGCGCGGGCGGATGAACAGCGATCCCAGCAGCCCGGCCAGGGCGAGGGTGACGCCGAGAAGGGCGAGCCAGTCCCCCGGGGACCGGCTCACCTGGAGCTTGACGTAGCGCCGGACCCCGTCGAGGGTGACCGAACCCATGCCGTCGGGGAGCTTCGTGGTCTGACCGACCATCAGGTCGACCCGGAACTGCGCCTTCGACGACTTCATCACCTTCTTCAGGCCGCTCTTGTCCAGCGAGTACACCGACTGCGGCTGGCCGTTGTCGAGACCGAGGTCGCCGCGGTACAGCACCATCGAGATGGCCGGGTTCTCGTCGTCGGGGAAGGCCGAGAACGGGCCGGTCTGCATCGTGAAGGCGTAGGTCGGGTAGAACTCGCCCTCGAGGCCGAGCTGCTCGGGCTTGCCGTCGGCGTTGGTGGCGTCGGGCACCTTGACCACGCCCAGCGACGTGAAGGTGTCGTCCTCGGGGAGGAACACCACCGGGCCGGAGAAGGCGACGTGGCCCCGGCCGTCGTGGACGGTGATCACCGGCGCGTAGCCGTGGCTGATCAGGTAGACGTCGGTGCCGTCGACGGTCAGCGGGTGGTTGACCGAGATCGTGGTGTCGCGCGCCGGTGCGTCCGGGGCGGTGCGATAGCTCATCGCCGCGGAGAACTGGTGGGCCATCCCGGCCTCCCGGCCCTGACGGATGAACTGCACGTCGAAGTTGTGGACGGTGAACGAGAACGGCGCGAGGTCCTTGGGCGAGAAGAACGCGCCCGGCCGGAAGTCGTCGTACTGGCTCAGCGAGTTGGAGAAGCCGGACCCGGTCACGACGATCACGCCGCCCTGATAGCCGAAGAGGGTGCCCATCGCCATCCCGGCGAGCACGAGCAGGATCGAGACGTGGAAGAGCAGGTTCCCGGCCTCACGCAGGTAGCCGCGCTCGGCGGCGACCACCTCGGTGCCTCCGACCTCGTCACCGGAGTAGCGCTGCACGCGGAAGCGGCGGCGGCGCAGCTCCGCCTGCGCGCGGTCGAGCAGGTCCCCGCCGTCGTCGAGCACCGTGGTCCGGTGCTCCTGGAGCCGGGCCAGGTTGCGCGGCGGCCGCGGCGGTCGGGAGCGGAGCCCGCGCCAATACACCTTGGTCCGCGGCAGGATGCACCCGACGAGCGAGATCACCAGCAGCAGGTAGATCGCGGAGAACCACACGGAGTGGTAGACGCCGAAGAGTCCCAGCTTCTCGTAGATCGGCGTCAGCGAGGGATGCTGCTCCTTCCACTGCGAGACCTTGATGGAGTCGACGTTCTCCTGCGGGATGATCGACCCCGGGATGGCGCCCAGGGCCAGCAGCAGCAGCAAGAAGAGCGCCGTACGCATCGAGGTGAGCTGGCGCCAGGACCAGCGGAGCAGCTCCAGCGGGGCAAGCGGCGCCGGGGTCTCGGTCTTCGTGGTCATCGGCTCAGATCCCCGGGGTGAAGCCGGGGAAGAAGTAGTTGCGGATGTCGGCGACCGCCACGTCCCACCAGCCGGTCACCAGGGCGAGGCCGACGGCGATCAGCATCAGGCCGCCCAGCCGGGTCACCCACTGCTGGTGGCGCCGCACCCAGCGCACCGCGCCCATCATCCGGCGGTAGGCGAGAGCCGCCACGACGAACGGGATGCCGAGCCCGAAGCAGTAGACCAGGCTCAGCGCCACGCCCCTGCTGACGCTGGCGTCGTTCGCCGAGAGTGCCGTGATCGCGCCGAGCGTCGGGCCGATGCACGGCGTCCAGCCGAAGCCGAAGAGCACCCCGAGCAACGGCGCGGCCGCCAGTCCCACCGCGGGCACCTTGTGGACCCGGACGTCGCGCTGCAGCATCGGCACGGCGCCGAGGAACGCGACGCCGAGCAGGATCGTGATCGCGCCGAGGATGACCGTGAACACCCGGCGATTGCCGAACAGCCACGCGCCCACGGCGCCGGTCGCGGCACCGAGCAGCACGAAGATGACCGAGAAGCCCAGCACGAACAGCAGCGCGCCGGCGAGCATGCGGCCCCGCCGGGCGGCCGCGAGGTCGGCGCCGCTGAGGCCGGTCATGTAGGAGAGGTAGCCGGGCAGCAGCGGGACGACGCACGGACTGAAGAACGACACCAGGCCTGCGACGAGCGCCACCGGGACGGCGAGCACCAGCGACCCCTGCAGGGCGGTGTCGCGGAACCACACGCTCAGGTCGAGCGGGATCACGCTGCACCTCCCCCGGCGTGCTTGACCACGCCCTGGGCGGCGTCGTGGACCAGATCCACCAGGGTGGTCGCCGACGTGAGCCCGCCGAGCACGGTCGCCGCCACCCGGCCGCGGGCGTCGATGACGAGCGTGCTCGGGATGGCGTTCGGGCCGATGGTGCCCTGGAAGGCGAGCAGGGTGTCGCCGGACGGGTCGTAGATGCTCGGGTAGCCGACGTCGTAGGTGCGCTCGAACGCCCGGGCGTTGTCCCGGCTGGCGTCGCGTGTGTTGATCCCGACGAACACGACCGGCGTGCCGTTCGTGGCGGCGTCGCCGGGCCCCGACCCGTCGCCTGCACCGAGCTGCCGGGCCGCGGCCGCCAGCACGTGCGCCTCGGCTCGGCACGGCGCGCACCAGGAGCCCCAGACGTTCATCACGACGACCTTGCCGCGCTCGGCCGCCAGGTCGAAGTGGCCGCCGTCGACGAGCGTGCCGGTCAGCGATCCGACCTGGGTCCGGTCCGCCGGCGCGATCTCGGTGATGACGCCGTCCCCAGCGACGTAGCCCTTGTCACCGGTGCCGCGCGCGCCACACCCGGCGGCCACCGACGCCACGAGGGCGACGAGGGCGACGAGGACGAACAGCATCGGGGATGAGCGCCGCGACGGGGACGACTGCGAGGTGCGCGACGTGAACGGGGAGCGGCTCACGGGTGCGGCGTCCCCCGCTCGGGGGCGCCACCGGCGGAGAACGGGTCTCGGCGGTCGGCCAGCGGGATCAGGTCCCCGGCCGGCTCGGAGTAGGACACGGTGGTGAGCCGATCGCCCTCGAAGCGGAACGAGGTCAGGCTGCACAGCGTGCACCGGCGACTGCGGGGATTGTGCACGAACCGGCGACGCTCGGCGTGCAGCCGGGTGATCCAGATCGGCAGCTGGTGGCTGACCAGGACCGCCTCGTGCCCGCGGGCCGCGCCCCGCGCGTCCTCGACGGCGGCCCACATCCGGGCGGCGATGTCGCGGTACGGCTCGCCCCACGACGGCCGGAACGGGTTCCACAGCCGCGGCCACGCGGCCGGGTTCAGCAGCAGCCCCTGGGTCACCGAGAACGGCTTTCCGGCGAAGAAGTTCTCCGACTCCAACAGCCGGTCGTCGGTGGTGACCTCGACGTCACGGACGGCGGCGAGGGGGGCCGCGGTCTGCTGCGCCCGCTCGAGCGGGGAGGAGCGGATCAGCGTGATGTCCCGGTCCCCGACCCGGTCGGCGACCCGCTGCGCCATCGCCTCCCCGCGCTCGGAGAGGAAGTAGCCGGAGGCGCGCCCGTAGAGGATCGCCTCGGGGTTGTGCACCTCGCCGTGTCGCAGCAGGTGCACCGTGGTCGTGGCGGTCATCGGCGGTCCCCGGAGGCGGCGGGCGGACCGGATGCGGCCGCCGCGGCTCGAGCTGCGGCCGGCAGCGCGTCGAGGACGTGCTGCACGGCCTCGTCGTTGTGGGCGGCGGAGACGAACCACACCTCGAAGGCGCTCGGGGGCAGGTGGACCCCCTGGTCGAGCATGCTGGTGAAGAAGGCGGCGTACGCGGCGGTGTCCTGCGCGGAGGCGCCGGCGTAGTCGCGGACCTGCACGGCGTCGGTGAAGAAGACGCTGAACATGTTGCTGTTGCGCTGGACCAGGTGCGGTACGCCGGCCGCCGCGAGCGCCTCTCCCGCGGCGTCCCCGAGGACGGCGGCGACCTCGTCGACACGGGCGTAGACATCGTCGGTGGCCAGCCGCAGGGTCGTGAGCCCGGCGGTCGTCGCGACGGGGTTCCCCGAGAGCGTGCCGGCCTGGTAGACCGCGCCGATCGGAGCGAGGTGCGCCATCACGTCGGCCCGGCCCCCGAACGCCGCGGCCGGGAAGCCGCCGCCCATCACCTTGCCGAAGGTGACCAGGTCGGGCCGCCAACCCTCCACGGCACCGTCGAGCCCCCATTGCCCGGCTCGCGACACGCGGAACCCGGTCATCACCTCGTCGCTGACGAACAGCGCGCCGTGCCGGGCGCAGGTCTCGGCGAGGAAGCGGTTGAAGCCCGGCTCCGGCGGGACCACGCCCATGTTGCCGGGCGAGGCCTCGGTGACGAGACAGGCGATGCGATCGCCGTGCTCGGCGAACGCGGCGGTGACCGCGTCCCGGTCGTTGTAGGGCAGCACGAGCGTCGCGCCGGTGGCATCGGCCGGCACGCCCGGCGTGCCGGGGACCGCGAGCGTGGCGAGCCCGGAACCGGCCTGCGCCAGGAGCGCGTCCACGTGACCGTGGTAGCAGCCGGCGAACTTCACCACGACGTCGCGGCCGGTGAACCCGCGAGCGAGCCGGATCGCCGACATCGTGGCCTCGGTGCCCGAGGAGACGAGACGGACCTGCTCGACGGAGGTGCGCGCGACGATCTCCTCGGCGAGCTCCACCTCCGGACGCGTCGGCGTGCCGTACGACGTACCGCGCGCCACGGCCTCGCCGACGCGGGCGAGGACCTCGGGGTGGGCGTGCCCGAGCAGCATCGGGCCCCACGAGCAGATGAGGTCGACGTAGCGATTGCCGTCGACGTCGGTGAGCCAGGGGCCCGCGGCGGAGGCGATGAACCGTGGCGTGCCGCCGACGGCGCTGAACGCGCGGACCGGGGAGTTCACCCCGCCGGGGGTGACCGCACGAGCACGGTCGAACCAGGCGGCGGAGCCGGCGGCTCCCGAGGGCGTTCCTGCGTCGGACACGGCGACATTCTCCCCGACCGGCGGCGCTGACCCCAATCGCGTCCGTCACATCCCCGCCGGAGCGGCTGAGATGTCGGTAAGGATGCGCCCGCGAAGCGCTCGCTCTACCCTCTGCAGGGAGGCGCCCAGCCTCTGCGGAGGGGGCCGGAGGCGGGCACCCGGGAGTTTTTCCGAGGGTTTCCGCGTCACGTTCGGCGGGGATGCTCGTTGACAGGGGAGACAGGCCGGCGCAGGGACGTGTCGGCACGGCGGGTCCACGGGGAGTGAACCAGACATGACAGCAGCGGCCTTCACGCGACGGAGCAAGGCACTCACGATCGTGCCCGTCGCCCTGCTCTCCGCAGCGTGGTCGGTCAGCCTCGTCTCGAACTCCGCCGCCGTCGGTGCCGAGAGCGGACACAAGCACGACCCGCTCCCCGACGGCACCCGCGTCCCCAGCCAGGCGATCCAGGCTCCCGCCAGCGTGCCGCTGCCGGGCCAGCTGGGCATGGGCGTGCCGAAGGGCAGCGCCGATGCGGTGGTGGCCGCGGCAACCACCAGCGGGATCCCCGCTCCCGCGCTCGCCGCCTACCAGCGCGCCGCGCAGATCATCGACTCCGCCGACAAGCAGTGCAACATCTCCTGGGAGCTGATCGGTGCGATCGGCCGGGTCGAGTCCGACCACGGCCAGTACGGCGGCAGCCACCTGAACCCGAAGGGCTTCGCCACGCCGCCGATCTTCGGCCCGGTGCTCGACGGCAAGAACGGCACCGCGCTGATCAAGGACACCGACGGCGGCCTCCTCGACGGCGACCCGGTGTACGACCGGGCGGTCGGCCCCATGCAGTTCATCCCCTCGACGTGGCAGGTCGTCAAGGTCGACGCCGACGGCGACGGCAAGCGCGACCCGCAGGACATCAACGACGCGGCGCTCGCCACGGCCGTCTACCTCTGCTCGGGCAACGACAACCTCTCGCAGCGCGCCGGGCAGGAGGCTGCGGTCTACCGGTACAACCACAGCCACGACTACGTGAGCCTCGTGTTGCGGATCATGGAGGCGTACGCCGCCGGGGACTACACCGCCCTGCCGTCGGGTTCCTACGCGGCCGGCAGCGTGTTCACGCCCAGCTACGCCAGCACCATCGAGCAGCGTCGGGCTGCGGCCCGCCAGCGGCACCACCACGGCGGCGCCCGCACCGCGCCCTCCCCGGCTCCCGCCGGCACCGGGCACTCCCCGGCCGCCCAGCAGGGCGGCAGCAGCACCCCGGGCGGCACCACCGACCCCAGCGTGCCGGGCCCGACGAGCGGACCCTCGAACCCCGTCGGTCAGGTGACCAAGAGCCTCAAGGACGGCGTGAAGAGCGCCACCAGTGCCCTGCCGGCGCCGGTCCAGTCTGCTGCCAGTCCGGTCGTCGACACGCTGTCGACGCTGACCGAGGCGCTGTCCTTCTGCAACGCGCAGTTCGCCGCGATCCCCGACCCGCTGCACGTCCTCCAGCCGTTGGCCGGCCAGTGCGCGACACAGGTCCAGGGCAAGACGCCGGACCAGGCCGCGGCGCTCATCCCCAACACGCTCCAGGGCATCGTGGCCTGGCTCGGCTGAGCCGGTCTGGGCCGACCTGGGCCGACGACACGCGGGCCGCGGTCAGCGACGCAGCAGGCGGGCCGCCTCCAGCGCCCAGTAGGTGAGCACGACGTCGGCGCCCGCCGCGCGGATGGAGACGAGCGCCTCCATGATCGCGGCCTCCCGGTCGATCCAGCCGCGCTGAGCGGCGGCCTCGATCATCGCGTACTCGCCCGAGACGTTGTAGGCCACCACGGGCACGTCCACGGCCTCCCGCACGGCGGCCACCACGTCGAGGTAGCCCAACGCGGGCTTCACCATCACCATGTCGGCGCCCTCGGCCACGTCGAGCAGCGCCTCGCGGACGCCCTCCCGGCGGTTGGACGGATCCTGCTGGTAGGTGCGGCGGTCGCCCTGAAGGGAGGAGTCCACCGCCTCCCGGAACGGACCGAAGAAGGCCGAGGCGTACTTCGCAGAGTAGGCGAGGATGCCGACGCCGGTGTGCTCCTCGGCGTCCAGCGCTGCCCGGATCGACCCGACCTGGCCGTCCATCATCCCGCTGGGCCCGACCAGGTCGACGCCGGCGGCGGCCTGTGCCAGCGCCATCTCGTTGTAGGCCTCGAGCGTCCGGTCGTTGTCGACCTGCCCCTCGCCGTCGAGGAGGCCGCAGTGCCCGTGGTCGGTGAACTCGTCCAGGCACAGGTCCGACATCACGGTGAGCTGGTCGCCCACCTCGGCCACGACGTCGGTGATCGCCAGGTTCAGGATCCCGTCGGGGTCGATGGCACCCGAGCCCGTGGCGTCCTTGGTGGTGGGGATGCCGAAGAGCATGATGCCGCCCAGCCCGGCCTCCACGGCCTCGTGGGCGGTCCGCTTGAGGCTGTCACGGCTGTGCTGCACGACGCCGGGCATCGAGGAGATCGGCACCGGCTCCGTCGCGTCCTCACGCACGAACGCCGGCAGCACCAGGTCGGCGGGGTCGAGCCGAGTCTCCCGGACGAGCCGCCGCAGCGCCGCCGTACGACGCAGCCGGCGGGGCCGTACGGCCGGGAACGCCCCCTGACCGCCGGTCACTTCGCGGCGGCCTTGCGCCGGCCGGTGCCGCGCCGTTGGGAGGGACGGGTCACCGGCTGACCCGAGGCGAGCAGGTCCTCGCGCCGGGCCCGGCCGAAGTCGGCGAGCGCCTCCACGAGCGCCTCCACGGAGGGCTCGGTCGCGAGCACGTCGACCCGCAGACCGTGCTCCTCGGCGGTCTTCGCGGTCGCGGGACCGATCGCCGCGATGATCGTCGAGGCGTGCGGCTTCCCGGCGATCCCGACCAGGTTGCGCACGGTCGAGGAGGAGGTGAACACCACCGCGTCGAACCGTCCGGTCTTGATCGCCTCGCGGGTCTCGGCCGGGGGCGGCGCCGCCCGGACGGTGCGGTACGCCGTGACGTCGTCCACCTCCCAGCCCATCTCCACCAGCCCGGCGACGAGCGTCTCGGTGGCGATGTCGGCACGCGGCAGGAAGACCCGGTTGATCGGGTCGAGCAGCTCGTCGTACGGGGGCCAGTCCTCCAGCAGCCCGGCCGCGGACTGCTCGCCGGACGGGACGAGGTCGGCGCGCAGGCCCCACTCCGCGAGCGCGGCGGAGGTCTTCTCCCCCACGGCGGCGATCTTCAGACCCGAGAACGCACGGGCGTCGAGGCCGTACTCCTCGAACTTCTCCCGCACCGCACGCACGGCGTTCACGGAGGTGAAGGCGATCCACTCGTAGCGCCCCTCGACGAGCCCGCGGACGGCCTTGTCCATCTGCTGGGGATTGCGGGGCGGCTCGACGGAGATCGTCGGGACCTCCTCGGGGACCGCACCGAAGCCACGCAGCCGGCTCGACAGGGCCGGGGCCTGCTCCTTCGTGCGCGGCACGAGCACGCGCCAGCCGAACAGCGGCTTGGTCTCGAACCACGACAGCGTCTCGCGCAGGTCGACGACCGGGCCGACCACGGTGACGGCGGGCGGCGTCATGCCGGCCTCCCGCGCGTCGGCAGCGATCGAGCCGAGCGTGGAGACGACGGTCTCCTGGGTGGTCAGCGTGCCGGTCCGGGTCATCGCCACCGGGGTGTCGGCCGGGCGGCCGGCATCGACGAGCTCCGCGGCGATCCGGTCGATGGAGCCGACCGCGGAGAGCAGGACGAGCGTGGCGTGCTCGGTGTAGGCCGACCAGTCCACGGCGCGCTCGCCGCAGGTGACCACCGCGACGGCGCGGTGGTCCTTGGTCGTGAGCGGCACGCCGGCGTAGGCGGGCACGGCCGTGACGCTGGAGACGCCCGGAACGATCTCGAAGCCGATCTCGGCCTTGGCGCACGCACGCGCCTCCTCCGGACCCGAGGCGTAGAGGAACGGGTCGCCGACGAGCAGGCGCACCACGCGGCCACCCCGCTTCGCGGCCCTCACCACGACCTTGGCGCGGGCGGCAGAGGAGAGCGGCTGGTCGTCCTCGCCCTGGCCGCCGTCGACGAACTCGGGCAGCGGCGCTTCCGGACCGAGGACGGTGCGCACGAGCTCGACGTGGGCGGCGACCTCGGTCACCACCAGGTCGGCCTCACGGATCAACTCGACGGCGCGCAGGGTGAGCAGCTCGGGATCGCCGGGGCCGCTGCCGACGAACGCCACCCAGCGGCGTGGGCGTGGAGCGGTGCTGGTCTTGCTCTGGGTCACGGTTGCCTTCTCGTCTCGGGGTCGTGCGGCGGTGCAGTGGGACAGCGCTCGTCGAGGAGGCGGCTCGCGCCCTCCTCGATCATGCGGCCGGCGAGCGCGTGCCCGACAGCCTCGGGATCATGGACCGGCCCGGAGCCGGAGAGGCGCACAGAGAGGGCGCCGTCGGGGGAGAGCGCGACCGCGCGCAGCCACAGCTCAGGTCCGTCGTCGCCCTCCACCACATCGGCGAGCGCGCCGACCGGTGCGCTGCAGCCGGCCTCGAGGTCGGCCAGGACCACGCGTTCGGCGGTCACCGCGGCGCGGGCGGCCGGGTCGTCGAGCGCCCGGCGGATCTCGGCCGCGAGCGGGTCGTCGGCGCGGCACTCGACGGCCAGCGCGCCCTGCCCAGGGGCGGGCAGCACCTGCAGCGGGTCGAGGGTCTCGGTCACGTCGCCGGTGCGGTCCAGCCGGGCCAGGCCGGCGCGGGCGAGGACGACCGCGTCGAGGTCGCCTTCGCGGACCCGGGCGATCCGGGTGTCGACGTTGCCGCGCAGCGCGACGAGGTCGAGGCCCAGCCCGAGCGCCGCGAGCTGTGCGACGCGCCGCGGGGCACCCGTGCCGACGCGGGAGCCGGGGGGCAGCTCGCCGAGCGTGAGGCCGTCCCGCGCGACGAGGACGTCGCGGGGATCCTCGCGCGCCGGCACCGCGGCCAGCGTGATCCCGGCCGCGGGGCCGGTGGGCAGGTCCTTGAGGGAGTGCACCGCGACGTCCACGTCGCCGCGCAACAGGGCCTCGCGCAGGGCGCTGACGAAGACGCCCGTGCTGCCGAAGCTGGCCAGCGGCGCCCCGTTGACGTCGCCGTCGGTCGTCACCTCGACGAGGACCACCTCGCGTCCCAGTGCCTTCGCAAGCGCGTCGGCCACGTGCCCGCTCTGGGTGCGGGCGAGCAGGGACGCGCGCGTGCCGAGCCGGACGGGACCGGAAGGTCGTGGGGTAGCGCTCATCTCGGGGTCCCCGCGGCGTTCGGCGGAGGAGCGCAGCGGAGGAGCAGAAGGTCGTGGGGTGAAGGTCATGGTGTCACCCCGTCGGCACGGGTGACGGCGTCGACCGCCTCTTGGTCCAGCGCGAACAGCTCGGCCAGCGCGGCGGCGTAGGAGACGGCGCCGGTGGAGTTCGCCAGCTCCTTGACCCGCACGGTGGGCTGGTGGAGGAGCTTGTCGGCGACCCGGCGTACGGCGTGCTCGACCTCGAGGCGCTGCGCCTCGGTGAGGTCCGGCACGCGCGCGTGCAACCGCTCGAGCTCGGCGGTGACGACGCCGGTGGCCATCGAGCGCAGCGCGACGACCGTCGGCGTGACGCTGGCCGCGCGCCGGGCTGCCAGGAAGGCGGTGAGCTCCTCGGCGACGATCGCCCGCACGCCGCGCAGGTCGTGGGAGACCTCGGTGCCCTCCAGCTCCGCGGCCAGCGTGGCGAGGTCGACCAGCCGCACGCCCGGCAGGTCGCCCACTGCCGGGTCGACGTCGTGGGGAAGGGCCAGGTCCACCACGGCCAGCGGCCGCGCGGTCTCCCGACCGCTCAACGCATCCAGCCCCACGACCACACCGGTGCTGCCGGTGCACGACAGCAGCACGTCGGCATCCCGGACGAACGGCGGGACTTCGGCGAGCGTGACGGCGCGGGCGCCGTACTGGGCGGCGAGCCGGTCGGCGTGCGCCTGGGTCCGGTTCGCCACCACGATGTCCCCCACCCCCGCGCGGGACAGGGTGCCGACGGCGAGCGCCGCCATCGAGCCCGCACCCACCACGACGGCCCGCCGTCCGGCGAGCCCGCCGAGCTGGGCGGCGGCCCGGTCCAGCGCTGCAGAGACCACCGACGGCGCCGCGTGGTCGATGTCGGTCTCGGCGTGGGCGCGCTTGCCGACGCGAAGGGCCTGCTGGAAGAGCAGGTTCAGCGCCGGCCCCACCGTGCCGGTCTCCTGCCCGAGCCGCAGGGCCTCGCGGACCTGGCCGAGGATCTGGCTCTCGCCGACCACCATGGAGTCCAAGCCCGTGCCGACGGTGAAGAGATGGGACACCGCGGCGTCGTCGTAGTGGACGTAGAGGTGCGGCACGAGCTCCTCGGCCGTCACCCCGGCGCGGTCGGAGAGGAGCGCCGAGATGGCTTCGACGGAGCCGTGGAAGCGGTCGACCTCGGCGTACACCTCGCACCGGTTGCAGGTCGCCAGCACGGCGGCCTCGGTGACGTGCTCGGCGTCGGCCACGTCGTGGACGAGCTTCACCACCCCGTCCGCGTCGAGCGCGACGCGCTCGAGCAGGGACACCGGCGCGGAGCGGTGCGACACACCCACCACCAACACGCTCACGGCGCCACGACCTCGTCGATCGGCTCGGCCACGGCACCGTCCAGCGTCTCGCCGGCACCCGGTCCTGGCGGCAGCTGGTCGGCGAGCTTGCGCTGCTCGTGGTAGGCGAGGATCTGCAGCTCGGTGGAGAGGTCGACCTTCCGCACGTCCACGCCGGCGGGCACGGTGAGCAGCACCGGGGCGAAGTTGAGCACGCTGCGGATGCCCGCCGTCACCATCCGATCGCACACCGCCTGGGCGGCGTGTGCCGGTGTCGCGATCACCCCGATCGCCACGTGGTGCTCCGCGACGATCTCGTCCAGCTCGTCGAAGGCCCGCACGCGCAGTCCGGCCACGGCCTGGCCCTGCCGGTCGGCGTCCGCGTCGAGGAGCGCGACCGTGCGGAACCCCCTGCTGGAGAAGCCGGAGTAGTTGGCCAGCGCATGACCCAGGTTGCCGATGCCGACGATGACGACCGGCCAGTCCTGGGTCATGCCGATCTCCCGGGAGATCTGGTAGCGCAGGTACTCCACGTCGTAGCCCACACCGCGGGTGCCGTAGCTGCCGAGGTGGGAGAGGTCCTTGCGCAGCTTCGCGCTGTTGACGCCCGCCGTCGCGGCGAGCTCCTCGCTGGAGCAGGTACGGACGCCCTGCTCGTGGAGCGCGGTGAGCGCCCGAAGGTACTCCGGCAGGCGAGCCACCGTGGCCTCGGGGATACCGCTACTGCTCACGGCGATTGACTGTATGAGTTTGTGAACGCGGGAACAAACCGAGTCCACGTGCTGGCTAGCACATGGTGACGCCGCTCACGAGACCGGGGTGGGTCGATAGGAGCGACCGATCATCCAAGGGCGGCGCGAAGGCGGCGCTCGTCGACGCGCCAGAAGTCGTGCTGGACGCCGTCCACGAAGGTCACCGGGATCTGCTCGCCGTACGCCGAGGCGAGCTCGGACGACGTGGTGATGTCGACCTCGTCGTATGCCTCTCCGAGGTCGGCACAGACGCGCTCGATCACCGAGCGCGCGTCGTCGCAGAGGTGGCAGCCGGGCCGGGAGTAGAGCAGCACCCGGGCGGGCCTCGCGTCGGGCCCCGGCGTGGTCGTCGCCCCGCGCTCGCCTTCCCCGCTCATTCCAGGATCCCGAGGGCGCGCCGGCGCTCGGCGGCCCGCAGCAGGCCCTTGCGGACCTTGCCGGTGGAGGTCCGCGGCAGCCGGTCGACCACGTGCACCAGGCTCGGCTGCTTGAAGCGGGCCAGGCGCCTCGCGCAGTGGTCGGCGACGGTCTCGGCGACCTGTCCGGGATCGGCGTGCGGTGCGGGGACGACGTACGCCACCACCGCCTCGCCGGTGCGCTCGTCCTCCATGCCGACGACCGCAACGCCGGCCACGTCGTCGAGCTCGGCGATGGCGTCCTCGACCTCGGTGGGGTAGACGTTGAAGCCGGAGACGATCACCAGGTCCTTGAGTCGGTCCACGAGCACCAGGTCGCCCTCGGGGTCGACGTAGCCCACGTCCCCGGTGGCGAACCAGCCGTCCTCGTCGGGGCCGCCCGAGCCGTCCGGCCAGTAGCCCGAGAAGAGATTGCGCCCGCGCAGCCAGATCTCCCCCGCGTCACCGGGCTGTGGTGTGCGGCCGCCCTCGTCGACCACCCGGAGCTCGACGCCTGGGAGGGGCGCGCCGACCGAACCGGGACGCCGGCTTCCCGGCGAGCACAGCGTGGAGGTGACCACGGGCGCGGCCTCGGTCAAGCCGTAGCCCTGGTGGACGACCAGTCCGGTGACGGCCTCGAAGGAGGCGGCGAGCCCGTCGCTGAGCGGGGCGGCGCCGCTCAGCACGATCCGCACCGGCCCCCACCGGTCCTCCAGACCCGGGACCTGAGCCCAGTGGGCGATCACCGGCGGGGCCACCGGGACGACCGAGACGGCTTCGTCCTCGATGAGGTCCAAGGAGCCCTCGGGATCGAAGCCGTCGACGAGCACCAGCCGGGCGTGCTGGCGCAGCACCTGCCCGAGCACACCGTTCAGCCCGTAGACGTGGAACAGCGGAAGGACCCCCAAGACGACGTCCTGTCCGACGATCATCGGCGGCGTCACGGCGGCGACCTGCTCGATGTTGGCCAGCAGCGCCCGCTCCGACAGCATGGCGGCGCGCGGTTGCCCCGACGTGCCGCTGGTGTAGAGCAGGACCGCGACCGCCTCGGGATCCTCGCGCAACGGTCCGGGCCGACCCGGCTCGCGCACGAGCTCCGCCCAGATGGTCTCGCCCGCCTCCGCGGCGACGTCGACCACCACCACCCGCGGGGCGCGCGTCGCCTCGCCGGCGTGGAGGAGCGCCTCGTGGAGGCCGGTGACGGCCGTGCGGACCACCGCGACCGCCTCGGGGTCGGCGATCACCGCACGCGCCCCGGAGTCGGCGAGCACGCCGACCAGCTCGCCGGTGACGCTGCGCGGGTTCACCGGAACCGCCACCATCCCGGCACGGAGCACGCCGAGATAGGTGGCGACGAGCTCGATCCTGTTCGTCATCGCGAGGACGACGCGATGGCCGCCGAGGAGGCCCAGGCCCGACAGGCCCTGCGCCACGCGGTCGGCGAGGTCGTCGAGGACCGCCCAGGTCACCGCCCGACCGGTCGCGGCCTCGGAGAGCGCGGTGCGGTCCGGCTCCGCCCGGGCGGCGGCACGCAGCAGGCCCGCGACCCCGTACGGTGCGGGGGCGTTCGCGTGATCGCCGTCGGAACCGGCCTGCTGCACGGACCGGAGTCTGTCACAGGGCGCCGCGCGGGGGCTGCGGTCTCCTAGGCTGGGCGGGTGCGCGCGCGACCCCGCCCGGCGACCCCTCCGCCCAACCTGCTGCGCCGGTCCCAGCTGGCGGGGCAGGCGGCCGCCGCGGGCGCGGAGGTCGAGGCGGCGCTGGCGGTCCCCGCCGACCCCGGCGCGGCGGCGTTCTTCGACGTCGACAACACCGTGATGCAGGGCGCGTCCATCTTCCACCTCGCCCGAGGACTGCACCGGCGGCGGTTCTTCACCACCCGCGACATCCTCGGCGCCGCGTGGAAGCAGGCGTGGTTCCGGGTCGTCGGGACCGAGGATCCCGATCACATCGCGGAGACCCGCGCCGCCGCGCTGTCGTTCATCGCAGGTCACACCGTCGCCGAGCTCGAGGCCCTCGGGGAGGAGATCTTCGACGAGGTGATGGCGCACCGGATCTGGCCCGGCACCCGGGCGCTCGCCCAGTTGCACCTCGACCAGGGGCAGCGCGTGTGGTTGGTGACCGCGGCGCCGCTGGAGATCGCGACGATCATCGCCCGGCGGCTGGGCCTCACCGGAGCGATGGGCACCGTGGCCGAGCACGTGGACGGCGTCTACACCGGGCGCCTGGTCGGGGACATGCTGCACGGCCCGGCGAAGGCGGAGGCGATCCGCGCCCTGGCCGACCGCGAGGGTCTGGACCTGGACCGCTGCGCGGCGTACTCGGACTCGGTCAACGACCTCCCGATGCTCGAGCTCGTGGGCCGGCCGTGCGTGGTGAACCCCGACCACCGCCTGCGCGAGCAGGCCCGCCTGCGCGGGTGGCGGATCCGCGACTACCGGACGGGTCGCCGGGCGGCACGGGCCGGGATGACGGGTGCGGCGGTGGCCGGCGCGGTGGGCGGCGCCCTCGCCGCCGGCTCGGCGGTACGCCGACGTTCCGGCCGCTGACCTGCAACGATCGAGGAGATCGGGTCTGCGCAATCGGTTCCCAAAACGGACGTCGACGTCTACCATTCGAAGAGGTCCGGGCTGGGGAGCCGGGGCGAGGGAGCACGATGGACATCACTGCAATGGAGCGTGGCCTGCGTGCGCTCCGCGCTGCCGTGAGGGATGTCCTCGACGCCGGACCCTCGCCGACGCCCTTCTTCTCGGCCCCCGTCTTCTCGCCCGTCTTCTCGCCCGTCCTCGCGTCGGCCCTCGCGGGCCCGATGCCGCCGCAGCGGAGGCACTGGCTCGCCACCGAGGTGCTCGAGCCGCAGCCCGCGGTGTCGCCGGCACTGAGCACCGTCGGCGACACGCGCGGCAACGGCTTCGGTGACGGCGACCTGGCGGCCTCCTCGGCCGACGACGAGGCCGACCGCACCCGGATCATCGCGCTGGTCGAGCTCGCCCGCAGCGGCGACAAGGAGGCGTTCGGCCAGCTCTACGACCACTACCACGCCTCGGTGTTCCGGTTCCTCTACTACCGCGTGTCCTCCACGACGCTGGCGGAGGACCTCACCGCGGAGACATTCTTCCGAGCGCTGCGCAGCATGAGCTCGTTCCGCTGGCAGGGCAAGGACTTCGGCGCCTGGCTGATGACGATCGCGCGCAACCTCGCTGCCGACCACTTCAAGGCGGGCCGCACCCGGCTGGAGCAGACGACGGAGGACGTGGCGACGCTCGACACGACCACCGAGGGCCCGGAGGGAGAGGTGCTCGCCTCCCTGACCAACGAGGCACTCATCGCCGCTTTGGCCGACCTCCCCGGCGAGCAGCGCGACTGCCTCGTGATGCGGTTCCTGGAGGGACTGTCGATCGCCGAGACGGCGGAGGCCCTCGGCCGCAGCGCCGGCGCGGTCAAGCAGCTGCAGCTGCGCGGGGTGCGCAACCTCGCCAAGCTCCTCCCCGAGGAGTCCCTGTCATGAGCCCTGCCATGAGCCCTGTCATGAGCCCTCGCATGAGCGCAGCGCACGCCCTGGTCTGCACCGGGTGCGTCACACTGCCGCATCCGGCCGTAACCCTCTCGCTCCGGGGCTCGTTGGGCCTTTCGTACGGGGCACCCCGGCGCTCCACCCCTGCGCCCCCTGCCCGACGTCCTGACCGAGGATCCGACCGATGAGCCCGCAGTTGCCGTCCCACCGCGACGCCGAGGAGTTCGCGCGCCTTCTCGAGGGCGGTGGCTCCACCGCCGTCGCCGAGCGCTACGCCGACCTCGTGCGGACCGTGACGCTGTTGCGCGAGCAGCCCCGGCCCGAGCCCCGCCCGGAGTTCGTCGGCGACCTTCGCGCTCGGCTGATGGCCGAGGCGGACTCCGTGCTCCTGCCCGCTGCGGACGCACCCCGCAGCCTGGACGCCCAGCGGGCCCGCCGCCTGGGACGCCGCGAGCGCCACCGCGGCGCCGCGGCCGCGGCGCTCGTGCTGGTCGGCGCCACCACCGGCATGGCCGCGGCGGCACAAGGCTCCCTGCCCGGCCAGACGCTGTACCCGCTCAAGCGCGGCATCGAGAGCGTCGAGGTCCACCTCAGCACCAGCGACGCCACCCGCGGCCAGCAGCTGCTCGACCAGGCGGCGACCCGGCTCGGCGAGGTGCGCGCCCTCGTGGAGCAGCCGGCCACGCCGCAGTCGGCGGACCTCGTGCGTGCGACGCTCGACGACTTCACCTCGAGCGCGGACGAGGGCTCACGGCTGTTGTTCTCCAGCTACCAGCAGGAGGGCGACGACGCCGACATCGCCACGGTGCGCGACTTCACCCACGGCACGATGAACGTCCTCACCGCGCTCGTCGGCTCGAGCCCGGCCGGCACAGCGGTCTTCACCTCAGCCGGCCAGACGCTCGCCGCGATCGACCAGCAGGCGCGCGTGCTGTGCCAGGGCTGCTCCAACGCCGCTCCGCTCACCGTTCCGCGGGCTCTCATCGACCTCACCTCCGCCGCCGCGCTGCACCAGCTCGTGAGCGGGCCCGCCGAGCAGGTGGCGCCCCGAGGCGACCTGGCCCAGCGGGTCCGCGACGAGGCCGAGCGCGCCCAGAAGGCGGCGAACGGCACCGCTCGTCCGAGCTCCGGCGGCGCGGCGCCGGCCACCGGGACGCCGACCAGCCGGCCCTCGAGCGGCCCGACGGGGTCGCCGTTCTCCGGCATGAACGGCTCCGGCGACGACCAGCAGCCGCTGCGTCAGCTGCTCGGTGGCGTGACGACCGCGCTGCCGGGAGTCGGCGGAGCGGTCAGCGGGACGACCGACGGGCTGAAGAAGACCACCGACGGCCTGGGCGGCACCCTCGACAGCACTCTGGGCACGGTCGGTGGGACCGTGGGGGGCACCGTGGACGGCGTCACCGGCCTGCTCGACGGCGGCGCGACGAGCAAGTAGCGCCGGTCTCGCTGCCCGCCGGCGAGGACTGGCCGAGGACTGCTCGACCGCGGCGGCTCAGCCCCAGACGGACGTCCGCTCCATCAGCAGGCTGTAGAGCCGCTGTTGGATCGACTCGCGCACCTGGTCGGTGACGTTGAAGACCAGCATCGGGTCGTCCGCCGCGCTGCCGTCGTACTCGTCGGTGCGGATCGGCTCGCCGAACTCGATGATCCACTTCGAGGGCAACGGGATGAGGCCGAGAGGTCCGAGCCAGGGGAAGAACGGCGTGACCGGGATGTACGGGATGCCGAGCAGGCGCGCCAGCGACGGCACGTTGCCCACCAGCGGATAGATCTCCTCGGCGCCGACGACCGAGGTCGGGATGATCGGCACCCCGGTGCGGATCGCCGCAGAGACGAACCCTCCGCGGCCGAACCGCTGGAGCTTGTACCGCTCGGAGAACGGCTTGCCGATCCCCTTGAAGCCCTCGGGCCACACTCCCACGAGCTCGCCGCCGCGCAGCATCCGCTCCGCGTCCTCGTTGCAGGCCAGGGTGGTGCCACCCATCCGTGCGAGCTGGCTCACGAACGGCAGCCGGAACACGAGGTCGGCGCCGAGCGGACGCAGGAAGCGACCGGCGTGGTCGTGGATGCTCACCGCGGTCATCAGCCCGTCGACCGGGACCGTGCCCGAGTGGTTGGAGACGACGAGCGCTCCGCCGTCGGCGGGGATGTTCTCGACGCCGCGCACCTCGACGCGGAACCACTTCTCCTTGATCGGGCGCAGGGCGGCCAGCAGGAACCGCTCGGTGATCTCGCGATCGAATCCGAACTCGTCGACGACGTACTCCCCGGTGATCCGGCGACGCAGGAAGGCGAGGAACTCGGCCAGTCGCCGCTCGCCGTCGTCTCCGAACACCTCCCGCGCAGCGGAGGTCACCGCAGCCAGCCAGTCCCCGGCAGGGATCCCGGCGGCGTCGCCGGGCCGGTGCGGCGGGGCGCTGACCGCTTGCTCGTCCTGCTCCGGGGCGGCCGCCTCACGGGGTGACGGGACGGGCACGGGAGCCGGCGACGGCGTGGACGTGACCGCCTTCGCACGGGAGCCCCGACCTCGGTGCGCGAGGCTGCGGGCGGACGACGACGGACCGGTGCCGCCGTTGCCCCGCCCCGGGCGCCCCAGCGATCCGATCGGGACCACGGTGCCGTCGCTCATGGCCGTCCTCCGTGCCCGGGCAGGCCGGCGGGCAGGCGCAGCACGCCGCCGACCAGCTCTTCGGCGGTGCGGATCCGGGCGGGGGCGAGCATCCCCGGCGCGACCTGTGCCGCGAAGTCCTCGAACGCCTCGGCCGTGGTGAAGACCGGCTCGTAGCCGAGCACCTGCCGGAGCCGGGTCGTGTCCGCGCCGCGCCCGTAGGTCAAGAAGGCGACCTGCTCGCGTGTGAAGTTCGCGCGGCGGACGGGCCGGATCACGCTCCCGACGGCACCGAGGGCGGCGGGTGGGAGCGGGGCGACGGGCCGGCCGAGGCGTCGCGCCGCCTGGGAGAGCATCATCAGACCCGAGCCGGCGACGTTGAAGGTGCCGCCGATGCTGCCGAGCGTGGCGTGCTCCAGGGCGCCGTGAGCGTCGTGCTCGTGCACGAACTGCAGCCGGGGATCGAACCCGAGGACCGTGGGGATGACCGGGAGGCGCAGGTACTCCGTCATCGACGAGACGACGGTCGGCCCGATCATGTGCGCGAGCCGCAGCGTCGTCACCCGGACGTCCGGCCGCCGCCGAGCGAATCCGCGCACGTAGCCCTCGACCTCCGCGACGTCCTTGGGGAAGCCCGCAGCCGGCAGACGCTTGGCGTTCATGTCCTCGGTGAACATCGCCGGGTCGCGGTTGCTCGCGCCGTACACGGCGGTGCTCGAGCGGACCACCAGGTGCTGCAGCCGAGGAGCCTGTTGGCAGGCGGCCAGCAGCTGCATGGTGCCGATGACGTTGAGCTCCTTCATCGACCCCGTCCGACCCGGGCCAGGGGTCGCCGACACCGCCGCGTGCACCACCGTGTCGACCTGCTCGCGCAGGATGACCTTGGCGATCAGCGGCGTGCGGATGTCACACCGGACGAACTGCATCGCACCCGTTCCCAGGCGCGGGGGCGTGACGTCGACACCGACCACGCGGTCGATCTCGGGGCGCTCGGCAAGCCGGCGTGCGAACCGGCGACCGAGGTCGCCGGCCACGCCGGTCACGAGGACGACTCGGCCCACGGGAGGGATTCCCTCAGTGCGTCACTTGCCGAGACGACGGCGCTGCACGCGCGTCTTCTTCAGCAGCTTGCGGTGCTTCTTCTTCGCCATGCGCTTGCGGCGCTTCTTGATGACCGAACCCACGTGAGCCCCTTCGAAAGACAAGTCGAGCGCCCAGGGTATCCGCCCCCGTGCCCGGGGAAGAAACCGAGTGAGCCGGCTCACGCCGGAGCGGACCGGCGCTCAGCCGGTCTGGAAGAAGCTGTTGCGCAGGTATTCGTTGACGTCGTCCTCGCTCACGCGGAAGGAACGCCCGACTCGTACGGCGGGCAGCACGCCGTTGTGCACCAGGCGGTACACGGTCATCTTCGACACGCGCATCACGCTCGCCACCTCCGCCACCGTGAGGAACCTGACCTCGGAGATGTCCCCCGGTCCCTTATTCGCCATCGACGCACCGTTCTTTCTCGGCACGTCCCTCGGCTTCCCCACCGAAGACCCCACGGGCGCGCTGTGGTGAGGATAGGGCCTGGTGTGACGTCTGGGGAAGGGGTGAAAAAGGGGAAGATAGACCACTTCCGGCGTGTCGCCTTGACCGGCTGCGACGCGGTGTGGCACGGCTCCCGCGCGATGCCCCGGCCGAGCGGAGGTCAGCTGCCTTCCGCGAGGGCCCGGGAGCGGTCCCGCGCCGCCTCCATGGCGGTGAGGAACGCGGCCCTGACCTTGTGGTCCTCGAGCGCACGGATCGCGGCGGCCGTGGTGCCGCCGGGCGAGGTCACCCGCTCGCGCAGCACCGTCGGGTGCTCGCCGGTCTCACGCAGCAGCTTCGCGGAGCCGACGACGGTCTGGACGACCAGCTCGGTGGCCGTCGTACGCGGCAGGCCGAGATGGACGCCCGCCTCGATCATCGCCTCGACGACGAAGAAGAGGTACGCCGGCCCGGAGCCCGAGATCGCCGTCACCGCGTCCTGCTGCTTCTCCGGCACCCGCACGACCCGACCGGTCGCCCGCAGCAGCTCCTCGGCCCGCAGCAGGTGGTGTTCGTCGCAATGGGTGCCGGCCGAGATCGCCGCCATGCCCTCGTCGACGAGCGCCGGCGTGTTGGGCATGACGCGCACTACGGCGATGCCCTCGGGCAGGTGCTGCTCGATGAAGGCGGTGGTGGTGCCCGCCGCCAGGGAGACGAGCAGCTGGCCCTTGGCGAGGTGGGGACCCACCTCGGCGAGCACGTCGCTCATGTCCTGCGGCTTCACGACGAGCACGACGGTGTCGGCTCCCGCCACCGCCGCGGCGTCGGCGAGGACCCGCACCCCGTACCGGTCGCTGAGCTCGATGCCGCGCTCGGCTCGCTTCTCGCAGACCAGCAGCTGCTCGGCCGGGGTGCCGGCCCGGAGCAAGCCCGAGAGCAGGGTCTCACCCATCACCCCGGCACCGATGATCGCGACGGTCATGGCGGCTCCGCTTCGTGGGTGGGTCGGACGATCAGCTCGAGGACAGCAGGGAACGCAGGAAGAATCGCAGGTTGGCAGGCCGCTCGGCGAGCCTTCTCATCAGATAGCCGTACCACTGCTCGCCGTAGGGGACGTAGATCCGCACGGTCTCCCCGGCGGCCGCCAGGCGGCGCTGCTCCTCGGTGCGGATGCCGTACAGCATCTGGAACTCATAGGTCCCCGGAGCACGGCCGTAGCGGGTGGCCAGCGCCGAGGCGATGCGGATCATCCGCGGGTCGTGGCTGGCGACCATCGGGTAGCCCTGGCCGCTCATCAGGACCTTGAGGCAACGCACGTAGGACTCGTCGATGCGGTGGCGGTCGGCGAAGGCCACCTCCTCGGGCTCGCTGTAGGCGCCCTTGCACAGCCGCACGCGGGACTCCTCGTGAGCGAGCGTCCGGCAGTCGGCCTCGGTGCGCCGGAGATAGGCCTGGAGCACCGCACCGGTCTCCGGGAAGTCCTTGCGGAGCTCGGCCAGCGTAGCGAGCGTCCGATCGGTGGTGGTGTGGTCCTCCATGTCGAGCGTGACGGTCGTGCCGGCGTTGCGGGCGGCACGGCTGATCCGGCGGGCGTTCTCCACGGAGATCCGCGCCCCGTCGGGCAGTGCCTGGCCGATCGCGCTGAGCTTCACACTGACCTCGGCGTACCGGGCCAGCCCGGCGCCCGCGAGCGCGTCGAGCAGGTCCAGGTAGGCCCGCACGGTGCCCTCGGCCTGCTCCTCGTCCAGGGTGTCCTCGCCGAGGTGGTCGAGCGTGACGTGGAGACCGTCGTCGACCAGAGCACGGGTGGCGGCGACGGCCTCTTCCACGCTCTCCCCGGCGACGTAGCGGCTGACGATCCCGCTGCTCACCGGCATCCGGGTGACGAGGTCCTTGACGCGTCCGCTGCGTGACAGCGCCAGGAGGGGTTCGCGAAGCACGTCCCACACCGTACGTCGTGCGACGACCGGGACCGCCCGGCGCCCTCCCGGCGTCGATGCCGGCGCCTCCCCCGGGTCACGCGGAGCGACGCCGGAGAGTCGCGGTGCGCAGCACCAGGGCCAGCACGGCGAGCCCGACCACGACAGCGAGGTCGGTGACCGCATCGGCGCCGACGGTGATGCGCTGCATCGCCTGGACGGCGTAGGTCAGCGGCATCACCGACGACACCGCGTGCAGCACCTCCGGCAGCCGCGCCCGCGGCACGAACAGCCCGCACAGCAGGAGAGGACCCGGACCGCCACCGCCGCGGTCACCCGGGGCGTCACCGGGAGGCCGTCACGATCGACAAGAAGGCCTCCTCGACGCTCGTCGTCCCGGTCCGTTCGAGCAGCCGGACCGGGCTGTCGTCGGCGATCAGCTGCCCGTCGCGCATCAGCAGCAACCGGTCGCAGCGAGACGCCTCGTCCATCACGTGACTTGGAGACGATCAGCGCACAGCCTTCGGCCGCCAGGGCGTGGAAGGTCTGCCAGAGCGCGCGCCGCAGCACCGGGTCGAGGCCGACCGTCGGCTCATCGAGAATGAGCACGGCCGGCCGAGCCAGGAGCGCGGCGGCGAGCGACACCCGTGAGCGCTGGCCCCCGGAGAGCTGTCCCACGAGGCGGTCGCGCTCAGCGCGCAGGTCCACCGCCTCCAGGCACCGTGCCACCTCGCTCCTCGCCACGCCGAGCACGCCCGCGAAGAAACGGAGGTTCTCCCCGACGGTGAGGTCGCGGTAGACCTCGGCTCCTGGGCGACGTAGCCGATGCGCCTGCGCAGGCCGGGACTGCCGGCCTCGGCCCCGAGCACGTGGACCGCACCCGTGGCGATCCGCTGCACCCCCACGAGCGCGCGGAGCAGCGTCGTCTTCCCGCACCCGGAGGGACCGAGCAGTCCGGTGACCTCGCCGCTCGCCGCGCTCAGCGACAGCCGGTGGAGCACCTCGGCTCCGCCGCGGACGACCACCAGGTCCCGCACCTCGACCGCCTCCGCGTCCATGGACGGAATCCACGGGGCGTCGGGCCTGGGACCGCAAGGATCGACGGTGCCGGCAGGGCCGGCGACGGTCAGCCTGCCGAAGCGGCGAAGTGCAGCCGCGCGAACGCGAGCGACTCCAGCAGGTCGGCTTCCCGGGCCGCCGCGCCGCCCGCTCTCCGGGTGTTGATCTCGACCACGATGTGGCCGGCGAAGCCGTCGCCGGCGAGCTGCTCGAGGAAGGGTCCGACCGGCTCCCGTCCGCGGCCGGGCACGAGGTGCTCGTCCTTGGCCGAGCCGCTGCCGTCGGTCAGGTGCACGTGGCGCAACCGGTCCCCCAGCCGGCGAGCCATCGCCAGGGGGTCCGAGCGGGCGGTAGCGGCATGGGACGGGTCCAGCGTGGTGTGCGCGTAGTTCTGCTCGGAGGGGTCCCAGCCGGGGACGTACACCTCCATCTCGCGCCGGCTGGTGGCCCGCCAGGGGTACATGTTCTCCACAGCGAACGCGAGCCCCGTCCGCGCCTCGAGCTCGGCGATCCCCTCGACGAACCCGGCGGCGTAGTCGCGCTGCCAGCGGAACGGCGGGTGCACCACGACGACGTCGGCACCGAGCTCGCCGGCCAGCTCGGCACTGCGCTCGAGCTTCGCCCAGGGCTCGGTGCCCCACACCCGCTGGGTGATCAACAGGCAGGGCGCGTGCACCGCGCAGACGGGTACCTCGTGGTACTCCGACAGCGAGCGCAGCCGCCGGGCGGACTGGCTCACCGCGTCGATGCTGACCATCACCTCGACAGCGTCGTACCCCAGCTCCGCCGCCCGGGCGAAGCCGTGCGAGGTGCTCTCGGGATAGACCGACGCCGTGGAGAGGCCGAACAGCACGGGCACGGTCAGCCCAACACGCTGATCTTGTCGAGGCGCTCCAGCAGGATCCCCTCGCGAAGCGCCCACGGGCAGATCTCCAGCTCGGCGATCCCCAGGATGTCCATCGCGGCGGAGGCGACCAGCGCGCCGGCAAGCAGCTGGTGGGCCCGCGCCGGCGAGACCCCTGGCAGGTCCGAGAGCTCCCCGAGCGTCATCTCCTCCAAGCGCGGCAGCCACTCCTCGAGCGCGGCGGCCGGAAGCACCCGGCGCACCCGGACACCCTCTGCGGAGGGCGCTGCTCCACAGATGCGCGCCAGCGAGCGGAACGTCTTGGACGTGCCCACGGCATGGTCGGCGGCTCCGGCACGGAGCACCTCCCCCGCCTCGCGGGCGATCGCCGCACGGACGAGCCGGCGCAGCTCGCGGACCGCCCTCGCCGGAGGCGGGACGGCAGCGAGGCGGTCCCGGCTGAGCCGGCCGGCGCCGAGCGGCAGCGAGCGGGCGACGTCGGGAGCCTCGTCGGCCCCGACGGCGATCTCCAGGGAGCCGCCCCCGATGTCGAGCACCGCCAGCCGACCGGAGGACCAGCCGAACCAGCGACGCACCGCAAGGAACGTCAGCCGGGCCTCGTCCTCGCCGGAGAGCACCGAGAGGACCAGGCCGGTGCGCTCCCGGACCGCGGCGAGCACCTCCTCGGCGTTGCGGGCGTCGCGGACCGCCGAGGTGGCGAACGCGGTCACCTCCTCGCACCCGAGGTCCTCGGCTCGCTCGACCGCGGCGGCGCAGAACGCCACCAGCGCCTCCACGCCCGAGGGCGCGACCGCGCCTGTGTCGGTGAGGTGCTCGGCCAGCCGCAACGGCTCCTTCGCCGAGGACGCGGGCAGCGGCGCCGCGCCGGCGTGCGCATCGACGACGAGCAGGTGCCCGGTGTTCGAGCCGATGTCGAGGACGCCGAGCCGCATGCCGGCCAGGCTACCGGCGGCCGCCGAGGGACACCGGCCTACCGGATGCGCACGACGACCGTCCGGGCCGCGACCCTGCTGGAGCCGTTCCACACCAGCGTGAGGCTGTCGAAGCGACGCGGAACGTCCACGACGAGGTGGCCGGCCGCCCGCACGACGCGCATGGTGCCGAGCGTCCGGCGGGCATCGCTGAGCGTGGCAGTGCCCCGCGCGTGCGGCGACAGGCGCGCGAGGACGCTCAGGTCGACGGCGACCGACCGGCCCGTCCGGTGCGCTGCGGCACGCAACCGTGGCCGCTCGACCGACGTGACGGTCCACGCGCTCCGACCCGAGTAGGCGACCCACTCCGGAGAGCTCAGCGACACCACCACCCGGAGCCGGTGGCCGACGTCGGCGGCCTGCACGACGTACCGCTGCGCGGTCGCGCCGGCGATGCGCCGGCTGCCTCGGTACCACTGGTAGCGCACCGTGGCGTCCGACGGCGTGGTGTGCAGTCGCGGCACCCAGACCGTGCGTCCCAGCACCGGTGTCCCGGACACGGTCAGCGCCCGGCCGGGCGCCGCCACACCGCGCAGCACGCGACCCGTGGCGCTCGACGTGGCGATCGCGTCGTCGTAGCCGTAGGTGCTGCTGGTGACCCTGACCGCCACCCGGTGGGCGACGTCGTCCTCCACCAGCGTGTACCTCGCCGCGGTGGCGCCGGCGATCGGCGTGCCGTCGCGCAGCCACTGGTAGGTGACGGTGTCCGACGGCTGCGACCAGCGGCCGGCCGTGGCCACCAGCGTCCGGCCGAGCCACGCCGTGCCACCGACGGTCGGCGCCGCGGTGTTCGCCACGTGGCCGGCGGCGACCGGCGGGGTGAGCGCCGTGGTCGCCACGCCGTCGGTGTACCCGGGCCGGCTGGCGGTGACCTGGAAGCTCAGCTGCTTGCCGAACTGGTCGGGCGTGGGGGTGAACCCGGTGCCGGTGGCGCCTGGGATCGCGACGCCGTCGGCGAGCCACTGGTAGGCGACGGTGGCAGGCTTCGGCGTCCAGGAGCCGGTGGTCGCGCTCAGCGCGACGCCGACCCGGGGCGACCCCAGGACCGCCGGGGAGGTGAGTTGCGTGAAGGTGCCCGGAAGGACAGGAGCAGAGGGCAGGGAGCTCACGGTCATGTCCTGGTAGCCCGCAGAGTTCGCCGTGACGACGAAGGTGAGCACCTGGTTCACGGTGTCGGCGGTGGGCCGGTATGCCTGACGGGTCGCGCCGGGGATCGGCTGGCCGTCAGCGAACCACTGGTAGCGGAAGCGGTCGCGCGGAGTCCACTGACCGACCCTGCCGTAGAGCCCCTTGTCGACCTGCGGAGTGCCGTCGATGAAGGGCAGCTGGGGGTTGGCGAACACGCCCGGGACGACGTTGGCGGTGGCCGCCGAGGTGCTGCGGGCGGTCGTGTAGCCGGCGAGCGTGGCCGTCACGGTGACGGTGACGGGCTTGCCCACGTCGCCCGGCGCGGGCGTGTAGGTGGCGGCGGTGGCTCCGGCGACGGGCGTGCCGCCGACCGACCACTGGTAGGCGTAGCTGCCTTCGGGCGACCAGGTGCCGCTGGAGGCGAGCAGCGGCACGCCGACCTGCGCGGTCCCCGTCACGCTCGGCGCAGCGGTCGTGGTGAAGATGCCGGGAGCGACCGCGGAGGTCGTCGCGGAGAGCGCGGTGGCCGGGCTCACGCCTGCCTTGGTGGCCGTCACGGCGACCTGGACCGTGCGCTTGAGCTGCGCTGCGGTCGGCACGAAGCTGCGCCCGGTGGCGCCGGAGATGGGCTGGCCCCCGGCGAGCCACTGGTAGCGGAACGATGCGCCGGACGGCGTCCAGCGACCCTTCGCCGCGGTGAGCTGGAGGCCGACGCGCGCCGTACCGCTGACGGTCGGCGGCGCGATGTTGCTGAGCGCGGTGTCGCCGACGTGGATGAAGCCGCTGGGCCACGAGCCGCTGGTCACCGGAAGCGTCCGGGTGTCGTAGTAGCCGCGGCGCAGGTAGTTGTACTCCTCGATCACGATCGAGTCCGGGGTGACCTTCTCGACGTAGGCGACGTGGCCGCGCGAGCTGCCCACGGAGCCGGCGGCCCACCAGGCCACCGAGCCGACGACGGGCGCGTTGTCGACCTTCACGCCGGAGGCGAGGGCGGCCTGCTTCCAGACCCGGGCGTCGCCCCAGTGGTTGCCGAGGTACTTGTTGGTGAACGGGATCCCGTTGTCGTGGTTGAGGCGCCAGGCGACGAACGAGGTGCACTCGCGGTTGTAGAACCACCAGGGGTCGACGAGCGAGTCCTGGACGGCGTTCTTGAGCTTGGCCGGGTAGTCGTCGCTGCCGATGGCCTGAGCGGTGCCCGCCGCCAGCGTGACCGCGGCGCTCGCGGCGAGCGCGAGGAGCGCCGCCCGGAGCAGCAGGAGGGCTGTCGGGGCCGGTGTCAAGGAGGCACGCCGGTGTCGCCGCGAGAAACGCATGGGGCGAACGTTAACCGTGTGACTGGCGTGTCGTCACGCGAACTGTCCGATTTCCATGCTAGGCGCGCTCGGTCGACCGCGCAGACGCTTAGGGTGACGCGGTGCCCGAGGTCCCGCTCGACTTCCCCCGAACCTGGTTGGAGTTCCCCGATCCGGAGGACCCCGAGCAGGTCTTCCGCTGCGACCTGACGTGGCTCACCTCGGCGTGGCAGTGCGTGTTCGGAGGCGCCTGCGCGGGGATCTACGCCGCCTCGCCGAGCACCGGCTGCTGCACGCTCGGCGCGCACTTCTCCGACCCCGACGACGAGCGCCGGGTCGCCGCCTGGGCGGAGCGGCTCGACGACGACCTCTGGCAGCGCCGAGGCGAGGCGGTGGACGGCCGGGGCCGGCTGCGTCGCAGCGGGTGGACCGAGGTCGAGGACGGCGAGCGGAAGACCCGGGTCGTGGACGGCGCCTGCATCTTCCACAACGACCGGGGCTTCCCGGGCGGCTACGGCTGTGCGCTGCACGCCCTGGCTCTGCGCGAGGGCGAGCACTTCGTCGCAACCAAGCCCGATGTGTGCTGGCAGCTGCCGCTGCGCCGCTCCTACCGGACGGTGGAGCGACCGGACGGCACGTCGTACCTCGAGGTGAGCATCGGGGAGTACGACCGCCGCGGGTGGGGTCCGGGCGGCCACGACCTCGACTGGTACTGCTCGGGCAACACCGAGGCCCACATCTCCCCCGAGCCGCTCTACCTCTCCAGCGCCACCGAGCTGGTGGCCCTGATGGGCCAGGCGGCGTACGACGTCCTGGCCGCGGCCTGCGACGCGCGGCTCTCCGGCCCGTCCCCGGTCGCCGCCCACCCCGCATCGCCTGCTCCCCGCTGAGGTGGTGGTCCGGTGGTGGTCCGGTGTCGGGCCGGCGTCGGGCCGGTGTCGAGGCGGCCTGAGGCCCGGGTCACAATGAGCCATGCGTCTCGACCACATCGTCTTCGCCGCCGGACCCGACGGGCTCGCCGCCACCACGGCACGCCTCGGCGCGCTCCTCGGTGAGGAGTTCCGCGACGGGGGCATCCACCCGCGGTTCGGCACCCGCAACGCCGTGCTGCCGCTGCGCGACGGCACCTACCTCGAGGCCGTGGAGGTGCTCGACCACCCCGCCTCGGACAAGGCTCCGTTCGGCCAGGCCGTGCGCGCCCGTTCCGAGCTCGGTGGGGGCTGGCTCGGGTGGGTCGTCTCCGTCGACGACATCGCGCCCCTGGAGCAACGCCTCGGCCGGGAGGCCGTGCACGGCAACCGGCACCGTCCCGACGGCACCGAGCTGCTCTGGAAGCAACTGGGGGTCAAGGGGCTGCAGTCCGATCCCCAGCTGCCCTTCTTCATCGAGTGGCAGTCCTCGCCCGAGGAGCACCCGAGCGCCGGCGCGAGCGGGCACGTCGCCCTGGCGGCGCTCGAGATCGCCGGCGACCCCGCGCGGGTCTCGGACTGGCTCGGCCACTGTGTGGACGGCCCCCTGGAAGACGTCACGGTCGAGTGGGTGGCCCCGAACGGGACGCCCGGGATCGTCGCCGCGCAGTTCGAGACCTCCGCCGGCGTCGTCCGCATCTGACCGAGGCTGTGTGACCGGGTGGTGAGCCGGAGGGCGCTCCCCGGGGCGCGGCCGAGCCCCAACATCTGGAGCAGCCCGGCGACCTACGAGATCGAGAACCGCGCGTTCGACCGTGCTGGGTCGCTCGAGGCGCGGATGCGCACCGTCGCCGACTGGACCGACCGGGCCGTGCTGGACGTCGGCTGCGGTACCGGCTTCCACCTGCCCCGCTTCGCCGCCACGGCCCGCACCGTGACCGGGGTGGAGCCGCACGCCGATCTGCTCGCGATCGCGGCCCGACGGACCCGCGCGCTGGACAACGTGCGAGTGGTGGCCGGGCTCGCCGCGGACCTCCCGCTCGCCGACGCGTCGGTGGACGTCGCGCACGCGCGCTGGGCGTACTTCTTCGGACCGGGCTGCGAGCCGGGGCTGGCCGAGCTCGACCGGGTGATGCGCCGGGGAGGAACGGCGTTCGTCGTCGACAACGACCCGCGTCGCTCCCGTTTCGGCCGGTGGTTCGCACGCGGTTTCCCCGACGTCGACACCGACGCCGTCGAGCGGTTCTGGTCGAGCCGGGGGTGGGAGCGAGAGCGGCTCGACCTGGCATGGACCTTCGAGGCGCGCGCGGAGCTGGAGGCGGTCGTGCGGCTGGAGCTCCCGCCCGCGGTCGGCGAGGACGCGCTGGCCGAGGTCGGCGAGGCGCTGGAGGTCGACTACGCGGTCAACCTGTGGTGGCGCCGCTGGTGAGCGGTCACCCTCGCCGCAGGCTCGACGGGCGGACCACGAGGCGGGGGGTGAGCATCCGGCCGCGGGTGTCGACGGGATCGCCGGCGAGCACGTGGTGCAGCGTCTCGACCAGCGCCACGGCAACCTCTTCCAGGGGTGGGCGCACGGAGCTGAGTCCGGGCCAGGTCACCTGGGCACCGAGGGAGTCGTCGAAGCCGACCACGCCGACGTCGCGGCCGGGCCGGAGGTCGCGCTCTGCCAGGGCGTGCAGCACCCCGATCGCCAGCGTGTCGCTCGCGCAGGAGAAGGCGGTCACGCCGGCGTCCTCGATGGCCTCGTGGGCCGCCATCCGGGCAGCGTCCACGTTGTCCGTCGTACGGATGCCGGGGCCGGTGGCGTCGGCGCCCGCCTCGGTGAGCGCGCGCTGCCATCCCGAGCGCCGGTCCTCGCCGATTCGGGAGGTGCGCTCCCATCCCAGCCATGCGACGCGGCGGTGCCCCTGGTCGAGCAGGTGCCGGGTCGCGGCGTACGCCCCGGCGGCCCCGTCGACGTCGACCCAGGAGTGGCGTGCCGCCGGGTCGTCCCAGGGCCGGCCGAAGGCGACGAAGGGCGCGCCGCGCTCCTGGAGGAACGCCGCCTGGGGCGTGCCGGCGTAGGTGTCGGTGACGACGAACGCGTCGACCGCGGTGGCCCGGAGGACGTCGTCGTAGCCGTCGAGGGGATCGGCCGGGTCGCCGGTGAAGAGCAGGACGTGGTGGCCCGTGCGTGCCGCCGACTCGACCAGCGAGTGGACGAACCGGTCCATCAGCGCGTTGCTCGTGCCCTCCTGGGCCGGCTCGACCCGCAGACCCACGAGGTGCGAGCTTCGCGTGCGCAGCTGGCGCGCCGCGCGATTCGGCGTGTACCCGAGGCGCGCGATCACCTTCTGGACGCGGGCGAGGGTCTCGGGTCGGAGCAGCTCGGGATTGTTGAGGGCGTTCGACACGGTCTGCCGGGACACGCCCGCGGCTTCGGCCACGGTCGCGAGCGTCGGCACCGCCGTCGGTCGCTCGGAGCCGGTGGACATGACGCCCGCCCTTCGCTGCATGCAGCTCATCGCCGATGGAACGATCCAAGAGTAGCCGTGCGGCGCGTCAGCTGCGTCCCGGCTCGATCCCGCCCGATCCCGCCCGAAGTCGGCCGGTGTCGGTGGCGTCGCCTAGCGTTCGGCGCATGGCGAAGGCGAGGGCGGCGAGCCACCGGTGCACCGAGTGCGGCTGGGAGTCGGTGAAGTGGGTGGGGCGGTGCGGGGAGTGCCAGGCGTGGGGCAGCGTGGTGGAGCAGGCGGCTCCCCGCGCGCATGCCGCGGCCGGGCCGGTGTCCGCGCCCGCCCGCCCGATCGCGGAGGTGCCGGCGGAGGACTCCCGCGCCGAGAGCTCGGGGGTCGAGGAGCTCGACCGCGTCCTCGGCGGCGGCCTGGTGCCGGGTGCCGCGATCCTCCTCGCCGGAGAGCCGGGAGTCGGGAAGTCGACGCTGCTGCTCGAGGTCGCCGCCCAGACGGCGCGCCGCGGGCGGCGCACGCTGTACGTCACCGGCGAGGAGTCGGCGGCCCAGGTCCGCCTGCGCGCGGACCGCACCGGCTCGGTCGAGGACGAGCTCTACCTCGCCGCGGAGACGGACCTCGCCGCCGTGCTGGGCCACGTCGAGGCAGTGCAGCCGGCGATGCTCGTCGTCGACTCGGTGCAGACGATCGGCGCCCCCGACGTCGAGGGCGTGCCCGGCGGCGTCACCCAGGTCAAGGAGGTCTCAGCTGCGCTGATCCGGATGGCCAAGCTGCGCAACATCACGCTGGTGCTGATCGGCCACGTCACCAAGGAGGGCGCGATCGCCGGCCCCCGAGTGCTCGAGCACCTCGTGGACGTCGTGCTGCACTTCGAGGGCGAGCGGACCTCGCGGCTGCGGATGCTCCGTGCGGTGAAGAACCGCTTCGGCCCGGTCGACGAGGTCGGCTGCTTCGACCTGTCCTCGGCCGGCATCGTGCCGATCAGCGATCCCACCGGACTCTTCGTCGAAGTGCGCGACATCCCCGTGCCCGGCAGCTGCGTGGCCGTGGCCCTGGAGGGCCGGCGACCACTGCTCAGCGAGGTGCAGGCACTGGTCGTGCGCGCGGCCGACCGGCCCCGGCGGACCACCTCGGGCGTCGACGGGTCGCGGGTCGCCATGATCCTCGCGGTGCTGCAACAGCACGCAGGGCTGCGCCTGGACAGCCAGGACGTCTTCGTCTCCAGCGTCGGCGGGGCTCGGCTCACCGAGCCCGCACACGACTTGGCGATCGCCCTCGCGATCCACTCGGCGGCTCTGGGGAGGCCGCTGGGCCGCAACGTCGCCGCGATCGGCGAGCTCGCGCTCTCCGGGGAGGTGCGACGGGTGCGCGACCTGCAGGTGCGGCTGGCCGAGGCGGCGCGGATGGGCTTCCGGTCGGCGGTCGTCCCGGCGCCTCCCGGGGGGCCGGCCCGCACGCCGCGCATGCTCGACGGGATGCGGGTCCTCGAGCTCGGCAACGTCCGGCACGCGCTGGCCGCACTCGGCCTGGAGGAGACCCCCGACGCGGTCCTCCCCTCGGGCATCGCCGGACGCTGAGCGGAACTCCCGCGCGCCGATGTGCGCCCTTCCCTAGACTTCTGGCGTGGCGACCCCCGACCGGACCGACGATGCCGACCGGCTCCGCAGCACGCTGGCGACGATCGCGCCCGGCACGCCGCTGCGCGACGGTCTGGAGCGGGTGCTGCGTGGCCGCACCGGCGCGTTGATCGTGCTCGGACAGGACAAGGTCGTGGACAGCATCTCGACCGGTGGGTTCACCCTGGACGTGCCGTTCAGCGCCACCGGTCTGCGCGAGCTGGCGAAGATGGACGGCGCGATCGTGCTCGACGCCGACGTGACGCGCATCCACCGCGCCAACGTCCACCTCATGCCCGACCACACCATCCCGAGCGAGGAGACCGGCACCCGGCACCGCACCGCCGACCGGGTGGCCAAGCAGACCGGCCGCGCAGTGATCTCGGTGTCGCAGTCCATGCAGATCATCGCCGTCTACGTCGGCGCGATCCGCTACGTGCTGGAGGACTCCGGACAGATCCTTTCTCGTGCCAATCAGGCGCTCGCGACCCTGGAGCGCTACAAGCTCCGGCTCGATGAGGTCTCGAGCACCCTCTCGGCGTTGGAGATCGAGGACCTCGTGACGGTCCGCGATGTCGCCGTCGTCGCTCAGCGGCTGGAGATGGTCAGCCGGATCGCCCGCGAGATCGAGGGCTACGTGCTCGAGCTCGGCACCGACGGACGCCTGCTGTCGCTCCAGCTCGAGGAGCTGGTCACCGGCGTCGACGCCGAGCGCGAGCTCGTCGTGCGGGACTACCTCCCGGCGAGGAAGCGGGCACGCACTCCTCAGGCGGTGCTCGCCGAGATCGAGTCGCTGTCGCCCACCGATCTCGTCGACATCGGCCAGGTGGCCAAGGCCCTGGGCCTCGGCCAGGGCGAGCACCTCGAGAGCGCGGTCAGCCCGCGCGGCTACCGCCTGCTCGCCAAGGTCCCGCGCCTCCCCGGCGCCGTGATCGACCGTCTGGTGGAGCACTTCGACACCCTGCAGAAGCTGCTCTCCGCGGGAGTGGAGGACCTCCAGGTGGTCGACGGCGTGGGCGAGCTGCGGGCCCGGAGCGTCCGCGAGGGCCTCTCCCGCCTCGCCGAGTCCAGCATCCTCGAGCGCTACGTCTGAATCACCCCAAGAGAGCGCGCTTCGCTTGCCCTCTCGCGGGGACCCCGATGAGCGAGCGAGCGAAGCCGAGCTTGCTCGAGCTTCCGAGCGAGCGAAGGACGTCGAGGGCGAAGCCCGACTACGTCTGACACCCCACGAGAGCGCGCTTCGCTTGCCCCCTCGCGGGGACCCCGATGAGCGAGCGAGCGAAGCCGAGCTTGCTCGAGCTTCCGAGCGAGCGAAAGACGTCGAGGGCGAAGCCCGACCACGTCTGACACCCCACGTTGAGCGAGGCGGCCCCGTGGGCTCAGCAGGTGCCGGCGGCGTTGTCGCCACCGCAGGCGCTACCGGTGCCGCTCGGCCCACCGGAGCGCTGGGAAGGCGCGGGCGACGGGGAGGCCTTCGCCGTGGGCTTCGACGCGGTCTTCTGAGGCTTGGGGTGAGCCGTCTTCGTCACCACCGGTCGCGGGGGGAGGGAGAGTTGGAACTGTGCATCGGTCGGCTCCGAGCCGATCACGGCGGCCAGAGCGTGGTAGTACCCAGGGCGCGCCCACGCGTTGGTGACCCCGCAGGTCCCGTCGGTGGTCCGGCGGCCGTTCCAGGTGACGGGCACGACCGCCGGCTGGGCGCTGCGCACCACGACCGTCTCCCGGGGCACCGACCCGCGGCAGAGCTGGGAGGACCAGATCCCGTCGGAGCCGGACGTGATCTTGACGGCCAACGTCTTGGCCGACACCGCGAACGTGCAGGCCGGGCGGGCCGTCCGCAGCTGCACGGCGATCGTCACGTCCCCACCGGCGCGAGCGTGCTGAGCCGAAGGAGTCACCGTGATCTCGTCTGCCGCGCAGGCCCCGTCCGGCGCGGCCAGGGGCACCGCGGTCGGACTGGACGTCGCGGCACGGTGCGGTGCCTTGCCAGGGGACGCGCTGGTGGTGATCGCGACCGGGCCCGAGGGGCGCGGCGTACTGCTCGGATGCGTCGCAGGGGTCCGCTCTGGAGAACCCGCGAGCCGTGCCGTCGGGCCCGGGCTGCCACCGCCCCCGGAGAGCATCGCCACCACGACGACGAGAAGGAGCAGAGGCATGCCGAGGACGATCAGTCGGCGCGTCCAGTAGACGCGCGCAGGCAGATGGCCGCGCGGGGTGGCCAGCGAGTCCAGTCGGCGTGCCATGACGGAACGGTAATTCCGCGGACGGCGGGATCCCGGGCGCCACACCGGGCGCGGGCCGACGTAGGGTTCGCGGCGATGTCCGAGCAGTGGCGAGCGCCGTCCTTCGACGTCGCGGTTGCGCACGACCTCGTCGCCCGGTGGTACGACGAGCACGCACGCGACCTGCCCTGGCGCGGGACCGGAGCCACGCCCTGGGCGGTGCTGGTCTCGGAGGTGATGCTGCAGCAGACGCCGGTCGCGCGCGTGGTGCCCGCCTTCGAGGCATGGATGCACCGATGGCCCACGCCGGCGGCGCTGGCCGCCGAAGCGCCCGGGGAGGCGGTGCGGATGTGGGGACGTCTCGGCTACCCCCGCCGGGCGCTGCGGCTGCACGCCGCTGCCGTGGTGATCGTCGAGCGGCACGGCGGCGAGGTGCCCGGCGAGCCGGAGGTGTTGCGCTCGCTTCCGGGGGTGGGCGAGTACACCGCCGCGGCGGTCGCGTCCTTCGCCTTCGGGGAACGCCATCCGGTGCTCGACACCAATGTCCGTCGGGTGTTGGCGCGGCTGGTCGGAGGCGTCGAGCAACCGCCGCCGAGCCTCTCCCGGGGCGAGTGCGACCGGGCCGAGGCACTGTTGCCCGTGCCCGACTCCGCCGTACCGGCGCCGCTGTGGGCGATCGGTCTGATGGAGCTCGGCGCGCTGGTGTGCACCGCCGCGAACCCGGCCTGCGGCGGTTGCCCGGTGGTCGCGCTGTGCGCGTGGCAGCAGGCGGGCCGCCCGGCGTACGACGGACCGGCGCGGCGCGTCCAGACCTACGCAGGCACCGACCGGCAGTGCCGCGGTCGGTTGCTGGAGGTGCTCCGGGATGCCCCGGGGAGCGTCGCGCGCGAGCGGCTGGAGGCGGCGTGGTCGCCGGTCGAGCAGCGCGAGCGTGCGCTGGCCTCGCTCCTGGCGGACGGCTTGGTGGTCGTGACGCCGGAGGGGCGCTACGGCCTGCCGTGACGCCCTCTTCGCATACGGAACCGGGGACTCCGCGACGATGTTTTATGGTGGGGGGGCCCGAGGACTCGGAGGGAGTGGAAAAACCCCAGGCCCCCAA
>JBQCCW010000287.1:0-67544 GCA_051961835.1 Marmoricola sp.
AGTTGCGGGTTCTGGCCGCGCGAGTTGTCCCTTGTGGCCCCGCGAATCGGCAGCTGTGGCCGGTGCCGCCGTACGGAGCAGCGACCCTGGGCCACCAACCCGCAACTCGCACGGCCAGGACCCGCAACTCGCGGGGCCAGGACGGGCAACTGGCGCAGGAGGGGGCGGGGGCAGGGCTACCGTGGCGGCCCATGAGGATGCGCTTGGAGCTGGTGCCGCTGCCGACCGCGGACGTGGAGCGGGCGAAGCGCTTCTACGTCGAGCAGATGGGCTTCGAGCTCGACCACGATGTCGAGCCGGGCAACGGGATGCGGATCGTCCAGCTGACACCGCCGGGATCCGCGTGCTCGATCGTGGTCGGGGTCGGCATCGTCGCGTCCGACGCGGGGCGGCTGCAGGGCCTGCACCTGGTGGTGGACGACCTGCGCGAGGTGCACTCCGCGCTGGCCGACCGCGGCGTCGAGGTCGGTGACATCGCCGACATGGGTGGCGTCTCGATGGCGCACCTGGCCGATCCCGACGGCAACACCTGGGTCCTCCAGCAGCTGCCCTCCTGACTCGCCGGGCTGACCTCGCCAGCCTGCCGAGTCGCACGGCGAGCCGGCCGTAGACTCCCCGGGTGCTGCCCCGGCCCTACCGCCTGCTGGTGCTCACCGCGGTGGTGATGGCGGCGCTCGCCGGCTACGCGTCGGCCCGGCTGGACATGCCGCTGCGCGAACCAGACAGCTTCCTCGGCCCGGAGTGGGTGCAGGAGGTCGTGTTCGTGCTCTCCGCCTTCGCGGTCGACATCGTGCCCCGGGCGGTGTGGCGGGCGCGGTTCCACCCCGCTCGCGTGTACGGCGAGGCGCGGCGCATCGTGGTCGAGCACTGGTCCCTCGCGCGCGCCCTCCGGGTGGTCGTCGGCATCACCTGCTTCTTCGTGACCTACGTCAGCTATCGCAACCTGAAGAGCTACCTGCCGTTCGCGCGCTCGACGACCTACGACTACGCGCTCCACCACCTCGACCGGCTGTTGCTCTTCGGCCACGACCCGGCGGTGCTCCTGCACGGGCTGCTCGGCACCGGCATCAGCGCCCAGGTGCTGGCGCTGGCCTACCTCGCCTTCCTCCCGCTGGTCCCGATCTCCGTGACCGGCTGGGCGGTGTTCGCCCGCCCCGGCACCGCCGGCCTCTGGTACCTCACCGCGGACTGCCTGTGCTGGGCGCTCGGCACGCTCAGCTACTACCTGATCCCGACGCTCGGGCCGGCGTTCGCCTTCCCCTGGTTGTACGACGCCGTCTCACGGACCGGCATCTCCACCATGCAGGACTCGCTGATCTTCACCCGCCAGTCGTTGCTGCAGGGTCTGGACGAGTCCGGGGTCCAATCGCTGGCCGCCTTCGCCTCGCTGCACGTCGCCCTCACCCTGATGATGTGCCTGCTCGCCCATTGGACGGTGAAGGCCCGCTGGGTCAGCCGGGCACTGTGGGTCTACCTGGTCCTCGTGGCGCTCTCGACGACGTACTTCGGGTGGCACTACATCGTCGACGACATCGCCGGCGCTCTGATCGCCCTCATCGCCGCGTACGGCGGCGGAACGGCCGTCGGCTACCGGTTCGACCGGAGGGGCAGACTCGTCGGCACCCCCGCCGACCGACGCCAACCCGAGAAGGAGGACGCCACGTGTCACGTCTGATGTGGTTCTTCGATGCTCCCGACGAGTCCACCCTGCCCGAGCGCCTGCAAGGGCTGTTCGGCAAGGCCCGCGAGAGCATCGGGTTCGTTCCGAACGTCTTCCGCGCCTACAGCTATCGCCCCGACCGCTTCTCCGCCTGGTTCGCGCACTTCAAGCAGCTGCACGTCCCCACCGAGAACCTCGACGAGGCGGACCGGGAGATGATCGCGGTCGTGGTGAGCGCCTGGAACCGGTGCACCTACTGCGTGGTGGCACACGGGCATGCGCTGCGGGTGGCGCTCGGCGACCAGGTGCAGGCCGACCTCATCGCCACGAACTGGCGTCACGCCGGCCTCGACGAGCGCCGCAGCGCCATCTGCGCGTACGCCGAGAAGCTGACCGCGACGCCCCACCTCATGGTGGAGGAGGACCTCCACGCCCTGCGGGCGGTCGGCTTGAGCGACGAGGAGATCTGGGACGTCGCCGAGATCACCTCGATGTACAACTTCACCAACCGACTCGCCCTGGCGCTCGACCAACGGCCCAACCCCGAGTATCACCACCTGGACCGCTGAGCGCTCACGCCGCCCCTCCTCGAGCACCACCGACGGTCCCGCGGAGCCAGCGGCAGCGCGCTCCGGACGCGGCACGGGCGGCGCGCCGCTCCTGCCTGGCGCGGCGCTTGAGCTCTCGGCGCAACCGAGCGGTCCCGGGAGGCGAGCGGTGGAGCGGCAGCATCTCCACCTCGATCGGCACGCACGGCCGCCCGGAGAGGGATCCCATCTCCACAGGCTACGTCGAGCGACTGCGCCGCCTCGCTCGTCGTTCAGGATGACGAAAGCCCGTCCGGTCGCGGACCGAACGGGCTCACATCGGTGGAGCTGAGGGGATTCGAACCCCTGACCTTCTCATTGCGAACGAGACGCGCTACCAACTGCGCCACAGCCCCAGTACGCCTCGCGGCGCGTGGAGAAAGTTACCACCGGGATGGGTGGGCCCAGCAAATCGACCCCCGCACCTCGGCGCGAGCCGGCCCCGCGTCGCTCAGGCGCCGGCAGCGCGACGCTGCTCGGTGACCTCGGCGACCCCGGCGTCCTCGGCGCTGCCCTTGGTCGCGGTCGCGTCGCGGACCAGCGCGGTGTCGGCGGCGTCGTGGCCCGAGGAGGTGACCTCGCGGCGGGTGAGCTCGATCGTCCGCACGGTACGGCGGGCAGCGGGCTTGGTGACGTAGGTCGGCAGCGTGACCGGGAGCGGGTCCCACAGCGACCCCTCATCGGCGAGCGGCTGCTCGCCGAGGCCGGCGGCGGCGAGGTCGGCCCGGGCGACGCCCACGGTGTCCTCGGAGTCCTCGGAGTCCTCGGAGTCGTCGTCCTCGACCGACTCGACGGGGGCGGGCGCACGGGACGCGGTCACCGCCGGGGCGGCGAAGCGGGCCTGCTGTCGACGGACGCTGAGGCGGGCGACGAGCAGGAACAGCACGATCATCGCGGCCGGGATGGCGACAGCCCACCACCCCACCACGGAGAACGCGGCGAGCGCGACCGTGGCGACCAGCAGGACCGTGAGCACGGCGAGGACCCGCCGGCGGCGCGCGGCGGCGCCGCGGGCGGCCGCGCGCGTGAGCGCGGGGACGCGCACGACGGTCTCCGCCACCGCGGCCACGGCGACGTCCTCCTCCACGACGACGTCGTCGCCGGCACGACCGCGCGCTCCGAGCACCCGCAGGCGGGAGGAGAAGCTCTCGACCGACCGGGTGCGCGCGAGCTCGTCGTGCTGCTGCAGCGCCTTGGGAATCAGGTAGACGGCCCACGCGAGTGCGAGGGCGACGAAGATGACGCCTGACAGGTCCACGCCGCGCAGCCTAGGAGCGTACGAAGGGTCCCACCGGGACCCGTCGCGGTGTGTCGCAAGATCACTCGTGTGACTGTTGTGATTGGAGCCGGCGGAGCAGGCCGGGGAACGCCTCCTCCTTGGTCACCCCGAAGAGCAGGTGGTCACGCCAGTCGCCGTCGATGTGCAGGTAGCCCGGCGCGAGTCCGATCAGCCGGATCCCGAGCTTGTCGACCACTCGGAGCGAGGCGTGGTTCTCCGGGCGGATCGCCACCTCGATGCGGTGCAGGCCCACCTGCTCGAAGCAGTGGTCGATCACCATCGCGACGGCGCGGGGCATGATGCCCCGCCCGGCGTACTGCTGGTCGATCCAGTAGCCGATCGAGGCGAACTGGGCCGAGCCCCGCACGACGTTGTTGACCGTCACCTGGCCGGCGAGCCGGCCGTCGACCTCGAGCACGAACGGCAGCTGCCTCCCTGCTCGCGCGGCCCGCAGCATGTCGCGCGCCATCGAGCCGAACGTCCGCCCGCGGTTGTCGCTCCCCGGGGGCGCCGTCGCGTCCCAGCGCTGCAGCCACGCCAGGTTGCGCTGACGCGCCGCGCGCCACGCGGTGCGGTCCGAGGGCGAGATCGGCCGCAGCCGGATCTCGCCCTGCTGCAGCACCGCAGGCCAGCCCTTGCTCATCGCCGATCCCCGCAGCTCAGTGGTCGCTGCCGACGATCTGCTCGGCGGCGTGCCGCAGGAGCGGGACGACGACCTCCAAGCCGTCCTTCACCCCGCCCCGCGAGCCGGGCAGATTCACCACGAGCGTCTGACCCACCACCCCCGCGAGCCCCCGGGAGAGCGCCGCGGTCGCCACCCCCTTGCTCACGCCACGGGCGCGCACCGCCTCCGCGATGCCCGGCACCTCGCGGTCGAGCAGGGCGCGGGTGACCTCGGGAGTGCGGTCGGTGGGGGTGAGCCCGGTGCCCCCGGTGGTGAGCACCACCCTCGCCCCGTCGGCGACCGCGGCGCGGATCGCCAGGCCGACCGGCTCGCCGTCGGGCACGACGTCGGGGTCGGCGACCTCGAAGCCCGCGTCGCGCAGGGCGGCGACGATCAGCGGGCCCGTGGCGTCCTCGTAGACGCCGGCCGCCGCGCGGTTGGAGGCGACCACGACGGCGGCCCTCATCCGCGGCTCCAGTCGCCGCTCTTGCCGCCGGTCTTCGTCTCGACCCGGACGTCGGTGATGGTGGCGGCCTTGTCGACGGCCTTGACCATGTCGATCACCGTCAGCGCGGCGACCGACACGGCGGTGAGCGCCTCCATCTCCACGCCGGTGCGGTCGGTGGTGCGCACGGTCGCGCGGATGGCGACGGCGTCGTCCTCGACGGCGAGGTCGACGGTGACGCCGGAGATCGCCAGCGGGTGGCACAGCGGGACGAGGTCGGGGGTGCGCTTGGCCGCCATGATGCCCGCGACCCGGGCCACGCCGAGGGCGTCGCCCTTGGGAACGCCCTCTCCGCGCAGCAGGTCGACCACCACGGGCGACACCAGCACGCGTCCGGTCGCGACGGCTTCACGCGTGGTCACGTCCTTGGCCGAGACGTCGACCATCCGGGCGGCGCCGGAGGCGTCCAGGTGGGTGAGCCGCGGCGCGGGGTCGGTCATGTCAGAACTCCCTGTCCAGCAGCATCACCGGGACGGTCTCCCCCGCGGCAGCCTCGGTCCGGTCCTCGCCGAGGACGATGAGTGCGTTCGCTCCGGCGAGCCCTCCGAGCAGGTGCGACCCCGGACCGCCCACCGGCGTGACGCGGGACCCGTCGCGGTCGGTGACCACGTGCCCCCGCAGGAACGTACGCCGGCCCGCCGGCGAGCCCACCCCCGCGGTCAGCGTGGCGGCGAACAACGGCCGCGAGACCTGCTCTCGGCCCATCATCCGCCGCAGCGCCGGGGCCACGAACACCTCGAAGGAGACGTAGGAGGACACCGGATTGCCCGGCAGCGCGAATAGCGGCGTCCGGTCCGTGCCCACGTGGCCGAAGCCCTGCGGCTTGCCCGGCTGCATCGCCACCTCGCGGAACGTCATCCCCGGCTCGTCGCGCAGCGCCGCCTTGACGACGTCGCGGGTTCCCTTGCTGACGCCGCCGCTGGTGACCACCGCGTCGGCACGGACCAACTGGTCCTCCAGCGCCTCGCGGAACGCCTCGACGTCGTCGGCGACGGCGCGGACCCGGTAGGCCAGCGCACCGGTCGCCCGGACGGCGGCGGTCAGCAGGAAGGAGTTCGCGTCGTGGATCGCACCCGGCCGCAGGTCCTTCCCCGGCTCGACCAGCTCCGCGCCGGTCGACATCACCACCACGCGAGGGCGCGGCGCGACCAGGACGTCGGCCACCCCGACCCCGGCGACGGCCCCCACCTGGCGTGGGCCCAGCACGTCGCCGGCGCGGGCGATCACGTCGCCGGCCCGGACGTCCTCGCCCGCGCGGCGCAGGTGCTGGCCGGGCGTGGGAGCGCGGCGTACCTCCACCGTGGTGTCGCCGCCGTCGGTCCACTCCACCGGCACGACGGTGTCCGCGCCCTCGGGGATCGGAGCGCCGGTCATGATCCGCAGCGTCGTGCCGTCGGTGACGGTGAGGTCGGGCGCGTCCCCGGCATGCACGTCGCCGAGGACCCGCAACGTCACCGGGCGGGTGATGTTGGCGTGCGCCACGTCGGCGAACCGCAGGGCGTAGCCGTCCATGGCGGAGTTGTCGAACGCCGGCAGCCCGCGGGGAGCCACCACGTCCGCCGCCAGCGGCAGGCCCACGGACTCGAGGAGGGGGTGCGGGCCGGGCGGCAGCGGCGTGATGCCCGCGAGCACCTCGGCGAGGTGGTCGTCGACGCTGACCGGCTCCATCAGCGCTTCCCGGCCGGGGCGCCGTCGCTCCGGCCCGGGCCACTGTCGGCTCCGCCGTCCTCGGTGAGCACCGCGCCGCTCTCGACCCGCCCGTGCTCGCCGGCCAGGCGTACGGCGCCGACGACCCGCACGTCCTCGCCGAAGCTCCAGTCGCCCTCGACCACCAGGGAGCGGGCGTCGCGCATCGAGGGGACACCGGAGGGGAACCGCTTGTCGAACTCCCCGACGCGCTTGTAGTGCTCGGAGAGGTCGACGAACGGGATGTCCTCGGCCGCCTGGTCGAGCACGAAGTCCCCGCCGAGGTCGTAGGCGTCCGAGCGCAGCACGAGCAGGTCGTTGGTCGTCTTGACCGGCACGAACCTATCGCGGCCCACCTCGATGGTCCGGGCGCCTTCGAAGATCTCGATCGCGGCGCCCATCGCGGTCTCGATCTGCACGACCTCCGGGCTCGCCGGGTCGGCCGGGTCGACCGTCTTGGTGTTGCGGATCAGCGGAAGGCCGAGGACGCCGTCGCGGCGGTCGAGCTCCGCGCTCATCGCGCGCAGGTCGAACCACAGGTTGTTCGTGGAGGTGAACCGGTGCCGGTCGAGGTCGGCCAGCGCCTCCTTGTCCTCGGGCAGCGTCTGCGCGGTCTCGCGCAGGATGATCCGGCCGTCGGATCGGCGGGTGGCGAAGTGACCGCCCTTGCGGTCCGACGGCGTCCGGCGTACCGCCTCGATCGCGAAGGGCGCACCGGAGGCGGCGAACCAGCCCGCCACCCGCGGATCGGCGACGGCACCCAGGTTGTCGGAGTTCGACACGAAGGCGCGCTCGTACCCTGCGTCGATGAGCCGCTGCAGCAGCCCGGTGCCGCGCAGCGCGGTGTAGAGGTCGCCGTGGCCCGGCGGGCACCACTCGAGCTCGGGGTCGCGCGGCCAGCTCACCGGGGTGAGGTCGCGGGCCAGCAACTTGGGCTCCTTGTTCTGCAGGAACTCCAGCGGGAGGCCCTCGACGGACAGGCGCTGCTCGGCGTCGGGAGCGTCGTACCGGGCCAGGGCGGCCATCGTGTCGGCCGAGGTGCGGAAGCTGTTCATGAAGATCAGCGGCAGCCGGACCCCGTGCTCGCGGCGCAGGGCGAGCACCTGGCGCGCGATCACGTCCAGGAAGGACAGGCCCCGTCGCACGCACAGCAGCGACTTGGCGCGGTCCATGCCCATCGAGGTGCCGAGGCCGCCGTTGAGCTTGATCACCACCGTGCCGGCGAGCGCGTGGGCCGCGACGCCGTCGGGCACGTCGGCCGCGGCCAGCGACTCCATGTCCAGCGGCTCGATGGAGTGCTCGGGGATCATCCCGGTCTCGCCGTGCTCGAGCAGGCGGTAGTAGTGCGCGAACACGTCGATGGCGACCGGATCCACGCCGGCCTTCGCCATCTTCTCCCGGGCTGCGGCCAGGCCCTGCTCACTCATCGCGACTCCCCGGTCGTCGGACGCACCATGAAACGATCGTAGGGTGGCGGGGCGATGGATCACATCGAGGCGTCCACCTCGGCAGCGAAGACCGCGCTGCGCGACCAGCTGATCACCTACCGGGGGCGGTTGGGGCCGGCCGTGATCGCCGAGCGCGCGCGGGCGGTGGCCGAGGCGCTGCTCGCCGCGCCGGAGGTACGCCGGGCCGCGACCGTGGCCGCCTACGTGTCGGTGGGACGGGAGCCGGGCACGGGTCCGCTCCTCGACGGCCTGGTGGGCGCCGGCAAGCGGGTGATCCTGCCGCTGCTGCAGCCCGACGACGACCTGGACTGGGCGGTCTACCGGGGGCCCGACGCGCTCGCGTCGGCCCGTCGGGGCCTGCTCGAGCCCACGACGCCCGCAGTGGGGCGGGCGGCCGTCGCGACCGCCGATGTGGTCGTGGTGCCCGGGCTGGCCGTGGACGTCCGCGGGATGCGGCTGGGTCGCGGTGGTGGCAGTTACGACCGGGCGCTCGCTCGCGCGACCGGGACCACCGTGGTCGTGCTCAACAGCGAGGAGGTGCTCGCGGAGGTGCCGGCCGCGCCGCACGACCGTAGGGTCCATGGCGTGGTCACCGAGCAGGGCTTCCGCCGGTTCCGACCGGTTTCGTGACGACACGCTATGATTGGCACTCGCGGGACGAGAGTGCCAGTCGAGAGCGAGTCAGCCCCGGTCCCGCGGGGCGTGCGCATGACGAGTCGAGGAGTCCCGTGCCGACCTATCAGTACTCCTGCACCGACTGCGGCCGGTTCCTGGAGGTGGTCCAGAGCTTCAGCGACGACGCGCTGACCACCTGCCCCGAGTGCGAGGGCCGGCTGCGCAAGGTGTTCAACGCCGTCGGTGTCGTCTTCAAGGGCTCGGGCTTCTACCGCACCGACAGCCGCAAGGGCGGCCCGGGCGGGTCCGGCTCCGACACCGGCTCGTCCTCCGCCTCGACCTCGTCCTCCGCATCGTCGAGCTCCTCGTCCGCGTCCACATCGGGCGACGGCGCGAAGGCCAGCACGCCGGCCACCAGCGGGAGCACGTCCTCCTGATCCCGGCCTGCTGACCCCGGGCTCCTGACCTGGGCTCCTGACCTGGGCCCCTTGCCCCTGTGGACGGCGGCCGACGCCGTCGTCGCGAACCTGCCAGCGTGGCCCGATGACCACGCTCACGGCCCTGGCCGACTCCTGGGCTGACCGGTTCGACCGGCTGCGGCGCCGGGTGCTCTGGCACCGCCGCGCCCTGGCGGCGGCGTGCTGTGCCGGCGCCGTGTGGGCCGGAGTGCACGCGGCCGCCCCACCGCCGCCGCAGACCGTCGCCGTCTGGACCACTGCCCGCCCGCTGTCCTCCGGCGCGGTCCTCACCTCCGCAGACCTGGTCCGGCGTCCGTTCGCGCCCGGCAGCGTCCCCGAGGAGCGGCTGCGCTCCCCCGGCGACGTCGTCGGACGCGTCTTGGCCCGTCCGGTCGGAGCGGGAGCGGTCCTCACGGCCGCGGACGTCGTGGGCGACCACTGGCTCGACGGGCGGCCCGGCATGTCGGCCGTCCCCGTGCGAGTCACCGACGCCGCCGCGGCGGGGCTGCTGAGGGTCGGTGACCGGGTGGCTCTGCTCGCCGCCGACCCGCAAGGTCGAGAGCCGGCGACCACGCTGGCGACCGACGCCGCGGTGCTCGCCGTGCCGGCACGGGCCGGCGACGGCAACGCTGCGCTGCCCGGTCGCCTGGTGGTGGTCGGCGTGCCGGCCCCGTCGGCCGCGACGCTCGCCGCAGCCGCCACGCGAGGCTTCCTCACCGTCGTCTGGACCCGCTAGCGTCAGCCGCACCCACCGGCCCTCTCGGGGCCCGAGCGAGGAGCAGTGCGATGACCGGATTCAAGAACTTCATCCTGCGGGGCAACCTGATCGAGCTGGCCGTCGCCTTCATCATGGCGACCGCCTTCGCCGCGGTCGTCACCACCTTCACGGCGCTGATCCTCGCGCTGATCGGCAAGGCGGGCGGGAACCCGAACTTCGACAGCTGGCACCCCGGCGGCCTGCCGGTCGGCGTCTTCATCACCGCGGTGGTGGCGTTCCTCATCCTGGCCGCGATCGTCTACTTCCTCATCGTGGTGCCCTACACCAAGGCCAAGGAGCGCTACTTCCCCTCCGAGGCGCCTGCCACCCCGGCCGACGTCGCGCTGCTGGAGGAGATCCGCGACCTGCTCCGTCAGCAGCAGTCCCGGGGCTGATCGGGGGCCGATCCAGCCTTGGCCGTCGCGTCAGGGAGTGCCGTGGTGCGGCGGCACCTCCCGGCGCAGCCGGTCGTCGCTGGCGCGGTCGTCGCGCCGCTCGCCGGGATCACCGGGGTCCCGCTGGTCGTCACGCGTCTGCGACGACGTCCCGCCGAACACCTCCTCGAGGCGCCGGCGGCGCCGCGCCCGCGCCACCGCGGAGCGACGCTCCTCCTCCGCGGTCACCGGCTGCCCTCCAGGACCACCGCATCGAACCAGTCCGGCCCGAACACCGGTCGCGTCGGACGCCAGCCGGTCCGCGAGGAGAAGTGCTCGGAGCACACCCGCTGGGAACGCGTGAACGGCTCGATCCGCGAGCCGACCACGCGGCGAAGCACCGGGCCGAGGAACGTCCCCCGCGCCGCCCCGACGTGGGAGGCGAAGGCCCCGACCACGTCGCCCTGGCGCACCGGCGACGCGCCGACGTTGTAGACGCCGCTCGGGGCCTGGAGCGCGGCGACGACGGCCGACCCCAGGTCGTCGGTGTGCACCAGGTGCGTCCACAGCTCGGGGCGGCCCAGCCCGACCGGATGGCCCCGCGCAGCCGCATGCAGGCGGTCCCGGGTGGCCGGATCGTCACCGACGATGGTCCCGAACCTCAGCACCACGCCGGTGTGCCCGCCGCGGGCGAACGCCTGCACGTGGGTCTCACCGACCGCGGCCGGCTCCGTCGCCGCGGTGATCTCGACCGGTGACTCCTCGGTGATCCACTCCTCGCCGGCGTCGGCGTAGACGAAGCTCACGCTCTCCTGCACGACGTGCCGCACGCCGGCGCGCTGTGCCGCCTCCACCACGGCCCGGACGCCCGAGGTGCGGAGCCGGTCGTGCTCCCGCCATGCGCCCGGCCACGCGGCCGCGCGACCGACCGGCACGTGCGTGGCGAGATTCACCACGGCGTCCGCGCCCTCGTACGCCACGGCCAGCGAGTCGGCGTCGAAGAGGTCGCCGGCGACGGCCCCCGCGCCCCAGGACCGGGCCCGGAGCACGTTGCGCTCGCTGCGGGCGAGGAGCACCACGTCGTGCCCGGCGGCCAAGAGCGCGGGCACCGCGGCCCGGCCGATGACGCCAGTCCCCCCGGACACGACGATCCTCACGACAGCCATCCTGCAGGTCACGAACCGATAACGGCAACCTGAGGGCGGCCCCCGCGTGTCAGCCGATCTCGGCGAGCACCTCCGCGGCGGCCCGCTCGCCGGCCCGGACGGCACCGTCCATGTACCCCGTCCAGTACGTCGAGGTCTCGGTGCCGGCCCAGTGGACCAGGCGGTGTGGCCGCCGGAGCCAGGCGCCGTACGACGAGAGCGTGCCCGGACCCATGATCGCCACCGGACCGCCGCCGGTCCACCGCTCGCGGTTCCAGTCGTGCTCGACGAACTCGACCGGGTGCAACGCCTCGTCGCCGAACATCTGGGCGAGTCCCTGGAGCACCGCCTTGCGCCGCGCCGCCGCGCCCTCGAGGCCGTACCGCCGCCAGGTGCCGCCGCCGACGAAGGCCAGCAGCACCCCGCACGCCGCGTCGGCCGGGGAGTTGTCGAACACCGCGCGCGTCGCGCCCTCGGTGGCGATGCCGAACCCGTTGAGTCCCTTGGCGCGCCAGAACGGCTTCTCATAGACGGCGTCGCACTTCATCAGGTTGCCCATCGGCAGGTGGCGCAGGAGCTCCACCCGCTGCTGCGGCATCCCCGGCCGGAACTCGATCTGCCGGACCAGCTGCGGCGGCGCCGCCACCACCACGCGACGGGCGCGGACCGACCCGCGCGCGCTGTCCACGACGACGTGGCCGCGCTGCTGGGTGATGCGGTGGACCGGTGCGTGCAGGGCCACGTGCCGGCCGAGGTGATGGGCGAGCCGAAGCGGGACCAGCTGGGAGCCGCCCACGAACCGGCGCTGCTGGGCCCCGTCGGCAGTGTCGGCGTTGCGCTCGAAGGTGCCGGTGTGGCCGGCGTTGCCCGAGCAGGCGACGTACCAGAGCGCGAACAGCAAGGAGAGCTGGTCGGTGTCGGCGCCGAACCCGGGCTGCGTCCAGCACTCGATGAGCGGGATCACGTCCTTGTTGACCGAGTTCGACTCCAGCCACTGGCGCAGCGTCATCGCGTCCCAGGTGGCGGCCTGGGGGTGCTTCCAGGGGGCGTCGACGTCGATGGAGGCCGCCATCTGGTCGATCCGCGCCTGCAGCAGCGCGGCGTCCGGGGCGATCAGTCCCAGCTGGTACGTCGGCACGGTGCCGTCGAAGGTCTGCCGGTTCCCGTGGGAGACGTAGACGCTCTTCCCCGTGGTGTACTCGGGGAAGGTGTGCACCCCGAGCGCGTCGGCGAGCGCCTTGATCCGGTCCTGGGTCGGGCCGATGAACGCGCCGCCGGACTCGATCACGGAGCCGTTCTCCAGGTGGTGGTTGAGCACCCGGCCACCGACCCGGCTTCGTGCCTCGAGGACGAGCACGCTCTTCCCCCGGCGGCGCAGTTCGCGGGCGGTGACCAGTCCGCTGAGGCCGCCGCCCACCACCACGACGTCCACCCGCCGTGGGAGCCGGCCGCGCAGCGCGGCCGCGTCGGCGTCCTCCCAGGTGAGGCCGGCGAGCGCGGCGGCTCCGGCGGCGCCCCCGAGGAGCGTGCGTCGGCTGAGCGAGGCATCCATGCGTGTTCCTTCCATCCGGTCGACCTCTTGGGCCAACGAGTCACCGGGCGGAAGGCTAGGGGCGGAGGGGGAGATCGGCCTCGGAGCGGGCGCAGCTCAGGCGCAGAGACCGACCTGGTGGGCCTGGGCGACCCGCTGAGCGTCGCTCGGCGACGGCGAGGCGCTCCCCGACGGGCTGCCGGACGGGCTGCCGGACGGGCTGCCGGACGGGCTGCTCGAGGGACTGGCAGTTGGCGAGCCGCCGCCGGTGGCCCCGGGCCGGTGCGCGGCACTCACGGCCTGAGAGTCGAAGGCGCTGCCCAAGGGCTGGTCGTGGATGATCCGCTGCCACAGCTCCTTGGCCTGCGGCGCCCAGATCAGCCGGTTGGGATCCGGCGGGTACGGCTCGAACGGCACGGTGACGAACGTGATGTGGTCGAGCCCGATGTTCTTCAGCGACTCGCCCAGGCCCACGAGCGAGCGCAGGTGGCTGAACCCCTCGTCGGTCGTCAGCGACTTCGTGGCGGCGTCGAGGAAGTTGTAGAGCCGGATCGGGTTGGCGAGCGTGCCTGCGGAGACCACCTGGTTGATCATCGAGGCGATGAACGCCTGTTGGCGCTTCATCCGCCCGATGTCCGAGCCGTCGCCGACGCCGTGCCGGACCCGGACGTAGTTGAGCGCCTGCTCTCCGGTGACCGTGTAGGTCCCTGCGGGGAGGTGGATGTTGCTCTGCGGATCGTCGATCTGCTGGGGGACGCACACCTGGACGCCGCCCAGTGCGTCCACCATCGTGCGGAACCCGTTGAACTTCACCACGACGAAGTGGTTGATCCGCACCCCGGTGAGCTGCTCGACCGTCTTGACCGTGCACAGCGGCCCGCCGATCGCGTAGGCCGCGTTGAACTGGGTGAGGCCGCCCGGGTCGACGCCGGTGCTCGTCTGGCAGGAGGGGCGCTCGACCATGGCATCGCGTGGCAGGCTCACGCCGTAGGCGAACTTACGGTTCGCCGAGAGGTGCAGCAGGATCGTCGTGTCGGAGAGCCCGGGCGTCGTGCCGCCGATCGCGGGACCCTGGCCCTTCCTGGTGTCGTCGCCCATCACGAGCACGTTGACCGGGCCCTTGATCACCTCGGCCGGCCGGTGCCCCAGGGCGCCCGGCTTGATCTGCACCCCGGTGATGTTCCCTTCGAGGTGTTTGATCGCGACGTACAGGGCACTGGTGACCACGAAGGCCAGCACTCCGAGGACGATCAACACCCGCCGGGCGATGAGACGCCCGCGCGGCGGGCGCGCGCGATGGCGAGAGCTGGGCATGACACCTCGGGAAGAGGGCGGGCAGGGACGACCCGCACGGCGGACTCCCCATTGTGACCGGATGCACGAGCGCGCCCAAATCACGACCCGCCGGTCTCAGGCCACGCTCAGGAGCATGCGACCATGGCCCCCGCACGCCCCGGTAGCTCAGTGGATAGAGCAGCCGCCTCCTAAGCGAAAGGTCGCGAGTTCGACTCTCGCCCGGGGCACTTCTCAGAGCTCTGCTACGGATCCAAGCCGGCCCGCGGCTCGGATCCGCAGCGAAGCGCGGTCGCAGCCGCGGCTCACTTCACGAAGGCGCACTCCATGACGTCGCCCTGGCGACGGACCGTGAACGCGACGCCGACGCCGTTGACCTCGATCGAGCAGCGCGCGTCCTGACGGCCGGCGACCTTGACGAGCACCCGGTAGACCAGGCCGCTGTTGTCGACGATGTGCGCCTCGTGGCTCCACGGCAGCTGCACGCTCCGGGCGGGCGTGAGCTGCTTCATGCCGGTGGCGGCGTAGCGGACCTGGGCGGAGCCGTGACCGCTCACGCGGTACACGACCTCGCTGACCTTGCCGTGGCCCCCGGGCCCCATGTCGCGGCACCCGGCGAGACCGACGGCCAGCAGCGGGAGCACGAGCGCGAGCAGCGCGCGAGGGATCATGCCTCTGACATTAGGCGCCGACCTCAGACGACCTCGAAGCGGATCCCCGCCGCCTGCAGCCGCTCGAGCAGCCGATCGCCCATCGCCACGGCGGTCGTCACCTGCCCGGCGGTCGGCGGGTTGTCGTCGAAGGCGAGGCTCAGCGCCGACTCGGCGAGCATCTTCGCCGTCTCGTCGTAGCCGGGGTCGCCGCCGCTGACCCGCGTGTGCAGCGTCTCGCCTCCCGCGTCGGCGACGAAGTCGACGGTGAACCAGGACCGCGCCCGGCGCCCCTCCGAGGGACCCTCACCCTGCTTGATCCGCCCGAGCAGCGCCTTGCGCAGCGGTGGGAGCTGAGCGGCGCCGGCCAGGGCCACGGCGCCCGCTGCACCGCCGGCGGCGTACCGCAGCGTCTTGGTCCCGGCGTAGTGGGAGTAGGCGAAGTCCGGCCCGTACGTCGGCAGCGCCGCTCCGGACCGTGCGATCACGAACGGGTCGATCGTCGGCATCGGCACCAGCCAGTAGCCCAGCAGCCCGTCGCGGTGGGGCTTGCCGGCGACGGCCCGGGACCGTCGGCCCTCGGGTCGCGTCTCCGCCCGCCGCCGGTCCACCATCGCGTCGCGCATCTGCTTGGCACGTGAGAAGGCGGTCATCGCCGAGTGGAAGGTGCCTCCGGAGAAGGTCGCGTTGGACCGGACCACGCCCCGCATGCGCACCGGCACGTCGTCGGGCAGCCGGGTGACGGTGAAGTAGGCACCGAGGTCGTGCGGGATCGAGTCGAAGCCGCAGGCGTGGACCAGCCGTGCGCCGGACGCCACGGCGGTCTCGTGATGGGCGAGGTACATCCGGTCGACGAACTCCGGCTCGCCGGTCAGGTCGACGTAGTCGGTGCCGGCCTCGGCGCACGCGCGGACCAGCGGCTCGCCGTGCAGCAGGTACGGCCCGACGGTGGTGATGACGACGCGGGTGGACTCCGCGAGAGCCCGCAACGACTCCGGGTCGGCGCTGTCGGCGACCACGAGCGGCAGGTCGGCCGCCTTGGACGTGGTCGCGGCGAGCCGGGTCCGCACCGCCTCGAGCTTCGCTCGGTTGCGTCCCGCCAGAGCCCACCGGCAGTCTGCCGGCGCGTGCTCGGCGAGGTACGCCGCGGTCAGCTCGCCGGTGAACCCGGTGGCGCCGAGCAGCACGATGTCGTAGGGGCGGTCGTCCTTCGCCGTGGCAGCCATGGCCACATCTTGACCGATGCCCGCGCCGGATCTCGACGTACCCTCGTCGGCATGTGCCGCAGCATCCGCACCCTGCACAACTTCGAGCCGCCGGCCACCGAGGACGAGGTACGCGCCGCCGCCGTGCAGTACGTCCGCAAGATCAGCGGCACCACCCACCCCTCCCGCGCCAACGAGGCGGCGTTCGCCCAGGCCGTCAACGACGTCGAGGCCGCGACCCGGCGGCTGCTCGACGGGCTCACCACCAGCGCGCCGCCCAAGGACCGCGACGTCGAGGCCGCCCGCGCCCGGGCGCGCGCCGAGGCTCGGTACGCCCGGTGACGCCCGCGCTCGACCTGCTCGCGGGGCGACGGCTCGTCGTCCTCACCGGGGCCGGCCTCTCCACCGACTCCGGGATCCCCGACTACCGCGGACCGCGACCCGTCGGCGCGCCGCCGGTGCGGATGCCGATGACCTACCAGGACTTCGTGGCCTCGCCGGAGAGCGCGCAGCGCTACTGGGCTCGCGCCCACGTGGGGTGGTCCCGGATGCGTGCTGCCGCGCCCAACGCCGGGCACCACGCCCTGGCGGCCCTGGATCCCGGGCTCGTCGTCACCCAGAACGTCGACGGCCTGCACGAGCGGGCGGGACAGCGCCGGCTCGTCGCCCTGCACGGCCGGATCAGCGAGGTCGTGTGCCTCGACTGCCGCATGGTCACCGACCGCACCTCCGTCCAGCGCGCGATGGCGGCCGCCAACCCCGGCTGGGCGGACCGGCACGCGAGCGCGACGGACCGGCCGGACGGCGATGTCGCGCTCGAGGAGACCGCCGGGTTCGTGGTGCCGACGTGCTCGAGCTGTGGCGGCCGGTTGAAGCCGCACGTGGTGTTCTTCGGGGAGAACGTGCCCAAGGACCGGGTCGCGCGCTGCACGGAGGCGGTCGAGCAGGCCGAGGCGCTCCTCGTCGTCGGATCGAGCCTCACGGTGATGTCGGGCTTCCGGTTCGTGCGGCAGGCCCATCGGCTCGGCCGTCCGGTGGTCATCGTCAACCGCGGCGCCACACGGGGCGACGCGCTGGCCACCGTCAAGCTCGAGGTCGGATGCTCGGACTTCCTGACCGCCCTCGCGGCCACGGACCAAGCCCGCGCTCAGGGCAGGGCGCGCACCCGGATCGCCGGCGGCATCGCCGACAGCGTCTTGAGGACCTCGTCGGACAGCGGCGCCTCCACGTCGATGACCGCGTAGCCCTGCTCGCCCCGGGTGGCGAGCTGCTGGCTGAGGATGTTCGCGCCCGACTCGCCGAGGACGGTCACGACGTGCGCAAGCACGCCGGGCACGTTCTGGTGCAGGTGGGTGATCCGGTGCGCGCCGTCGTTGTGGACCTGCACCTCGGGCAGGTTCACCGAGTTCGCGGTGCTGCCGCCCTGGACGTAGGACACCAGTTTCGTGGAGACGAACCCGCCGATCTCCTCCTGCGCCTCCTGGGTCGAGCCGCCGACGTGCGGGGTGAGGATGACGTTGTCGAGGCCGCGGAGCACCGACTCGAAGGGGTCCCCCTGGCGCTTGGGCTCGACGGGGAAGACGTCGAGCGCCGCGCCGGCGATGTGACCGGAGAGGATGTGCTCGCGCAGCGCGACGTCGTCGACGACCATCCCGCGCGAGGCGTTGATGAACATGGCGCGCGGCTTCATCTTCGCGAACTGCTCGGCGCCGAAGAGGCCCGCGTTGCCCGGTCGGCCGTCGACGTGCAGCGTCACGACGTCCGCCTGCGCCAGCAGCTCGTCGAGCGTCGCGACCCGGCGGGCGTTGCCGTGGGCCAGACGGTCGGCGGTGTCGAAGAAGATGACCCGGAAGCCGAACGCCTCGGCCACGACCGAGAGCTGCGCTCCGATGTTGCCGTAGCCGACGATGCCGAGCACGCGGCCGCGGACCTCGTGGGAGCCGGCTGCGGACTTGTCCCACACGCCGGCGTGCATCTTCTCGTTCTTCTCCGCGAGCCGGCGGGCGAGCGCGATGATCTCCCCGATCACCAGCTCCACGACGCTCCGCGTGTTCGAGTACGGCGCATTGAACGCCGCGATGCCCCGGGCGGCGGTTGCCTGCAGATCGATCTGGTTGGTGCCGATGCAGAACGCCCCCACGGCGAGCAGGTCGGAGTTCTCGACCACCCGAGCGGTGAGGTTGGTGTTGGAGCGCAGACCGAGCAGTTGCACACCCCGGAGCGCCTCGATGAGGTCGTCCTCGCTGAGCGAGCCGGGCCGGGTCTCGACCTCGATGCCGGCGGCTCCGAAGACCTCCGTCGCGCGCGGGTGGATGTTCTCGAGCAGCAGCGCCTTCACGACACGAGGGTAGACCGGCCCGTGCGCGCGCCCCGGGGGCGTCTCAGCGCAGCCGGCCGCTCACACCCGGCTGACGAAGATGTGCTGAGCGGCCTCGGGCAGGATCTCGGCGGTCTCGCCGCCCTTGCCCACGATGACGCCCTCCGGGCCGGCCACGGCGGTGACCACCTCGCCGGGGCGCGCGCCGGCGCGGTGCAGCGCGGCCATCAGGCTCTCGTCCGTCTGCATCTCCTCGCTGATCCGGCGCACGCTGACCCGCACCGGCTGGGCGACGTCCAGGGCGTCGAGCGGCTCGACGCCCGCCATGAACTCCTCCAGCTCACCGGCCCCGCCGAGCTCGGCCAGGCCGGGGATCGGGTTGCCGTAGGGCGACTCGGTGGGGTGCTCGAGCAGCTCGAGCAGCCGCCGCTCGACCTGCTCGCTCATCACGTGCTCCCAGCGGCAGGCCTCCTCGTGCACCTGCTGCCAGTCCAGGCCGATCACGTCGACCAGGAGGCACTCGGCGAGGCGGTGCTTGCGCATCACCCTCGTCGCCGCCGCCAGGCCGACCGGCGTCAGCTGCAGGTGGCGGTCTCCCTCGACGGTGACCAACCCGTCGCGCTCCATCCGTGCCACCGTCTGGCTGACGGTGGGGCCGCTCTGGTGCAACCGCTCGGCGATCCGGGCACGCAACGGGACGATGCCCTCCTCCACGAGCTCGAAGATCGTGCGGAGGTACATCTCGGTGGTGTCGATCAGATCGCTCACGTCTCCATTGTGACGGACGGGGCGCGGTATGGACCGCGCCCCGGCTGTGCGGGGGCTCGCCCACGACCGCGCGGGCACTCGGGGTACAACTAGCGGGTGAACCACCCCGTCCGGGTCTACCTCGTCGACGATCATGAGATCGTCCGCCGGGGACTCCGCCATCTCATCGAGGCGCAACCGGACATGGAGGTCGTCGGGGATGCCGCGGACGCCGAGCGTGCCATCGCCGAGATCGGTCGGCTGAAGCCCGACGTCGCGGTGCTCGACGTACGCCTGGGTCAGGGTCCCTCCGGCATCGAGGTCTGCCGCGAGGTCCGCTCGCGCGATCCCGAGGTCAAGTGCGTGATGCTGACCAGCTACGACGATGACGAGGCACTGTTCGCGGCGCTCATGGCGGGGGCGAACGGCTACCTGCTCAAGGAGATCGACGGCAACGCCATCTCGGCGGGGATCCGCGGTGCGGCCGAGGGGCGCTCGGTCATCGACGCCGCCTCGACGGCGCGGGTGATCAGGCGCATGGAGGAGCGCGACCGGCCGCCGTCGGTCCCCCACGAGCTCGCCGCGCTGACCCGCACCGAGCGGGAGATCCTCGGGCTGATCGCCGAGGGCCTGACCAACCGCCAGATCGGCGAGCGCATCTACCTCGCCGAGAAGACCGTGAAGAACCACGTCACCTCGATCCTCGCGAAGCTCGGCCTCACCCGCCGCACCCAGGCAGCGGTGCTGGCCTCACGGCTCCTCTGAGGACCCCTCGGAGGCTGCTCGCCGCAGCGCCGACACCGTCGACCGAATCACGTTGAGCGTGCGGTCGAGCTCGTCGGCCACCTCCTCCAGGCGGGCGCGTACGGCGGGATCCGTCACGTCCTCGCGCGCCACCTGGACCTGCAGCCCGATCCCGAAGAGCCGCTGCATCACCTGGTCGTGCAGGTCGCGGGCGACCCGCTCGCGCTCGGTGAGGTCGCGGACGGTGCCGACCGCCTCCCCCGCCTGGGCCCGGTCGAAGGCGAACGCGGCCTGACCCGCGAACGCACACAGCAGCCCGACGGCCTCCGGATCGGGACTGCTCGCGAACGTGGCGAGCAGGGCCGCGGTGCCCTTCACCTCCGAGTGCATCGGGGCGACGGCCATGAGGGCCGGCCCCTTGCCGCTGGAGGAGGCGAGCCGGAGCAGCTCCGGCCCGGCGCCGATGCCGCGGTCGCGGAACCAGTGGGTCGCCTCCAACAGTGGCTCGAAGCGCGACCAGCGCTGTCCGGCCACGGCGAGCGGCTGGACCAGCTCCCCCTTCCGGCGGACGAGCGCGACACCGGCGGCGCCGGCCAGGTCACGCGCCATCCCGACCACCTCGGCGAAGGCCGCCCCGAGGTCGAGCGGCGGCGCGAACACCTCGACCAGCGCCGCGGACGCCTCGAGCCAGCGCAGTCGCTCCTCGCTGCGGACCGCGGCCTGCTCGCCGGTCAGGGCGAGGCCCGCGAGCGTGGCGAGCGCTGCGGTCACCTCGCTCAGCGCTGTCGCGTCGCCGCCGGGTGCGCCCACGACGACCAGGCGCGCGGCGATCCGGCCGGACACGAGGACCGGCTCCTCGGCCCGACTGCCACCGACACCGACGCCGAGACCGACACCGTCGGCGTCGGGATCGGGATCGGACCCCGTCGCCGCCCAGATCGCGGTGGAGCCGGTCGCCTCGTCCGGGGGTGCGCTCAGCAGCGCGACGTACCGAGCGCCGGTGAGGACGCGGACGGCGTCGAGCAGCCGTCCGATCACCGGGGGCGCGGCCCGCTGTCCCCCTTCCCCCAGATCGGTCCTACCTCCCATATCGGGAGGGTACGGCTGCACTCGGCCGGTGGGAACGGCCCGCAGAAGCGGCGAGGGCGCCGGCTCAGCGCTCCTCGTCGGTGTGTTGGGCCAGCTGCTCGGCCAGCGAGGCGACGTCCTCGTCGCGCGCCACGGAGGCCTTGTTGGTCGTCTCCACGTCGTGGAGGAGCTCGGCCCGGTGCACGCGCACGGACCGGGGCGCGTCGATCCCGACGCGCACGACGTCGCCGCGCACCTCCAGGACGGTCACCGTGATGTCGTCACCGACCACGATGCTCTCGCCCACCCGGCGGCTCAGGACCAGCATGGATCCACGCTACCCGGCGGTACCGACGTCCGGCGGCGCCGGGCCGCTCGACACGACCGGCAGCGGGCGCTCAGGCGACGAGCGGCGCGTGCAGGGAGAGGCTCGGGTCATCGAGGACGACCTGTGCAGCCTGCCCCGTCGGCACGTTGAGCAGGATCGGCGCGAGCAGGTTCGCCGTCGTGGTGGCCAGCGAGGAGCCGGCGGTGAGCAGCACCAGCACCAGCACGTCCTCGACCGCCCGGATGCCGAGCTCGTCGACCACGCTGTCGTCGACGACCGGGGAGTACGCCGGGAAGAAGCGGCCGGCGGGCACCAGCAGGAACCGCAAGTCCGGGTCGTCCAGCGACCGCAGCGCGTAGAGCGACCCGTCCTCGGCCAGCTGGGCGAGGGTGTAGCGCCGCGCGGTCGGGAACCCGAGCAGGGGGCGGACCAGCTCGACGACGGGCTCGACCGGGGTGGTCGCGTCGGTCGACGGTGCGGCGTGGACGCGGGTGCTGGTCATGCGGTCCTCCCGGAAGGAGCGGTGCGAGCGAGCGGGGGCTTCGACGTTGCTGATGTCACCGCAGGAAGTCCAGCAGTGAGGGTTGGACGACCTTGGCGGTCACGGCGAGCGCGGCCTGGTAGGCCACCTGCTGGCTCTGCATGTCGACGGTCGCCTTGGCGATGTCGACGTCCTCGACGCTGCTCAGCTGGGTGGTCAGCGCGAGAACCGCGTCGTTGGCGGTGTCCACGGCCTTGTCGACCCGGTTCTCGCGAGCGCCGACGTCGGAGACGGCTGCCTGCACACGGCTCTGGCTGGTCGTGATCGCGCCGAGTGCAGTGGTGATGCCGGCGGTGTCGCCGGAGCGAAGTGCGTTGCTGAGCGAGGCGAGGTCGTCGAAGACAGAGCCGCCGTCGGGGCCGAAGGCCTTCGCGCCGTCGACGTTGACCGGCACGGCCGCGTTCGGGCCGATGGCGCGAGTCACGTCGCCCGGCGTACCGACATAGGCGATCGTGCCGGTGCCGTCCACGGCGAAGGCGACGGAGCCACCGGTGACGCCACCGAACAGCGGCCGGTCCAGGTACGTCGTGTTGGCCGCGGCGAGCACCGACTGTCGGATCTGGTCGACCTCGGTGGCCAGCGCCTCCCGGGCGGCGGGAGTGTCGTTCGAGGCGTTGGCGCCTTGCAGGGCCAGGTCGCGGGCGCGGGCGAGCAGGGTGTTGACGCCCTGCAGGGTGCTGTCGGCGAGGTTCAGCCAGCCCTGGCCGTCCGAGGCGTTGCGGGCGAACTGCTTCTGCTGCGCGATCGAGGCGCGCAGCCGCATCGCCGTCGTGGTGTCGGTGGGCGAGTCCGAGGGGCGGTTGAGCACCTTGCCGGTGGTGATCTGCTCCTGGGTCTTCGACAACCGGGTGAGGCTGGTCTGGATGGAGACGAGCGCGGCGTCGCTCATCATCCGCTGGGTGATCCGGGTCATCAGCCGACTCCCATCCGGTTGATCAGGGTGTCGAGCATCGAGTCGATCGTGCTGATCACCCGGGAGGCGGCCTGGTAGCCCCGCTGGGCGGTCATCAGGTTCACGGTCTCCTCGTCGATGTTGACGCCGCTGAGCTGCTCACGGGAGTTGTCGACCTGCGTCGTGAGCGCCTGCTGGTTGGCGGCGAGGCGCTGGGCGGAGGCGACCTGGGTGCCGAACCCGTTGACCAGCCGCTGATAGGCGTTGTCGGCATCGGTGAGGCCGGCCATCGTCGCGGCGTTGCTGCCGTCGAGGGCGCCGCCGGGCAACGCCGAGGCGGCGATCCTGTTCGGGTCGGTGATGTTCACACTGAGGGAGCCGGCGATGTTCGTCGGGTCGTAGGTGAACAGCGGCTGGGTGCTCACGGTGCCGTCGAGCTCGTAGACCGGGGCGGCCGGCGTGCCCAGCTGCACCGCGTTCACCTGATCGGCGAAGGTCCGTGCCACGTCGTTCAATCCCTGCCGGTACGCCGGCAGCGTGACGTTGAGGAGCTCGGTGACGGCGCCGACCTCGCCGGTCATTCCCGCGGTCGGGACGGGTGCGACCGTGCCGTCGGGCGCGGTGATGGTGAAGCCGACGGGGCTGCCGTCCGCAGCGCCGGTCGAGGTCACCCCGCCGGAGAGAGCGAAGGTGGAGGCGGTCTGGCCACTCACCAGCGTCACGCCGCCCAGCGTCACCTGGGCCAGGCCGTTCGTGTCCAGGGTCGTCGTCGCTCCGGTCAGCTCGGCGAGCCGCGCGGTCAGCTGGTCGCGCTTGTCCAGCAGCGTGTTGGTCTCCGACCCGGCGAGCTGGGCGCTGGCCAGGTTGCGGTTGGTGGCGGCGAGGTCGCCGGCGACCGTGTTGACCTCGTCGACCTGGCTGAGCACCTGCGAGCGCAGGTCGCTGGTCTCGTTGTCGATGTTGGCGGCCTGCACCCGGATCGCGTCGCTCACCGTGGCCGCCGCGGACAGCAGCTGGCTCCGAGCTGCCGCCTGGCCCGGGTTGTTGACGAGGTCCTGCACGGCGTCGTGGAAGGTGGAGAACGCCGCGGCCACACCGTTGTCGCCGGGCTCGCCGATCCCGCTCTCCACCCGCTCCAGCACCGCCTGGCGGGTGTCGAGGTAGGACTGGCGGCCGTGCTCGACCCGGGACCGGGCATCGAGGAACGGGTCGACCATCCGGTCGACGCTGGCGACGTCGACGCCGCCCCCGACGCCGTCGTACCGGGACCACAGGGCGGGCTGCGAGGGCGAGCCCATCGCGCTCAGCCCCGCGCGGCGTCGGGTGTAGCCGGCCGTGTTGGCGTTGGCGACGTTGTTGTTGACCACGTCCATCGCGACCTGGTTAGCCCGCAGCGCGGTGAGGGCGGTGTTGAAGGAGCTGAACGTGCCGGTCATGTCACAGGCTCCGGTCCACCAGGGACGCCGGGCGGTGCGCGCCGACGACGGCGGTGCCGTCCTGGCCGTAGCCCTCGGCGGTGCCGCCCAGCGCGAGCAGGGTCTCCTGCGCGGCCCGGTAGCCCGCGGTGAGGAGCGCGCGGTTGGTGGAGGCGAGGTCGCGGACCTCGCGCGTCACCTGGAGGAAGGCGTCGCGGTGCTCGTGCAGGATCGTGCGCCAGGGCTCGTCGACGGCCGCGGCGAGCGCGCTGAGCGAGGGGTTGGAGGCGAGCCCGAGCGACCGCGCCACCTCGTCGGCGGCGACCGCGCGCAGGACCTCGGTCTCCCGGAGCGCGTCGAGGACCGACTCGACCTCGCGCGCGGCGCGGGCGAGCCAGCGGTCGCGGCCCGAGGCCAGCACCAGCTGCTCCTCCTCGAGCTTGAACAGGAGCGTGTCGAGGAGCTCCCGCTCGCGCCAGAGAATCAGCGACAGGTTCTCCATCGGTCTCCCTCCGTTCTGCGCCGGCGATTGTCGGTCGCCGTCACGATCGGCGTCGGCGCCGCCCGCCTGAGGGGTTTCGAGGTGACCATCCCGGAGTGGTCATTTCGGACTATGCGGGCCGGGACGGTGGTCCTGAACTAGTCCAGCAAATGACCCGTTCCGCCCGATTCGTCTTCACAGCAGCCCCTTCGTGCACCACTCTCATCGGCGGGGAGGGAACAACCATGACGAAGTGTGAGGAACGCGACGAGCTGATCACCAGCCACATGGCGCTGGTCGGTCACATCGTGCGCGAGACGATGAACCGGGTGCCCGGGCACGTCAACCGCGACGACCTGACGTCGGCCGGGTTGACCGCGCTGGTGCAGGCGGCCCGCGCGTACGACGGCAGCCGCGGCGTCCCGTTCGCCCGGTACGCCGCGACCCGCGTGCGTGGCGCGGTCCTCGACGAGCTGCGCGGCATCGACTGGGCCTCCCGCTCGGTGCGCCGGCGGGCACGCGACCTCGAGGAGACCCGCAACCGGCTCAGCGGCCAGCTCGGTCGCCCGGCGACCGACGCCGAGGTCGGCACGGCGCTGGGCCTCAGCTCCGAGGAGATCGCCGCGAACCGCGACGACGTCGCCCGCGCCTCCCTCGTCTCGCTGTCGGGCATCGCCGACACCTCGCTCGACGAGCTGCTGCCCTCCGGCGGCCTCACCCCCGAGCAGGTGGTGGAGCACGAGGAGCGGGTGGCCTACCTGCGCGAGGCGATCCAGGAGCTGCCCGAGCGGCTCCGGGTCGTGGTCGAGCAGTACTTCTTCGCCGAGCGGCCGATGGCCGAGATCGCCGCCGAGCTCGGCGTCACCGAGAGCCGGGTCTCGCAGATCCGCGCCGAGGCGCTGTCGCTGCTCAAGGGAGCGCTCACCTTCTCCCTCGAGCCCGAGCAGATGCAGCCCGAGCTGCGGCCCGACGGCTGCGCGGCCCGCCGCCGTCACGCCTACTTCGCCGCGGTGGCCGCGCGACACGGGGCGGGCGTGCGCAGCGCCGTCCCGGTGCTGGACGCGACCGCCTGATCCAACACCACCAGACTTCTCCGATCGTTTTCGCTCAACCGCGTGCCGGTCGAGCCGATCGGGGGGAAGCCGGAGCCCAGGGAGGGGCCCGGCAGGGAAGTGACTCAGGTCCTAGGGAAGGGAAATCATCATGAGTCTTCGCATCAACACCAACGTGGACGCCCTCAACGCGTACCGCAACCTGTCGACGACGCAGAACTCGATGTCGACGTCGCTGCAGCGCCTCTCCAGCGGCCTGCGGATCAACAAGGCGGCCGACGACGCCGCCGGCCTGGCGATCTCGCAGGGCCTGCAGTCGCAGATCGGCGGCATCACCGTCGCGCTGCGCAACACCCAGGACGGCATCAACGTCGTCCAGACCGCCGACGGGGCGCTCAACGAGACCCAGTCGATCCTGCAGCGCATGCGCGACCTCGCCGTGCAGTCGGCCAACGACTCGAACGACGACAACTCCCGGAAGGACATCCAGAAGGAGGTCACCGCACTCTCCTCGGAGCTCGACCGGATCGCCGGCAAGACCACCTTCAACAACGTCAACCTGCTGGACGGCACCTTCAACGGCAAGCAGTTCCAGGTCGGCTATGCCGCCAACGACACCATCGGCGTGGACATCGCCTCGACGGGTGCCGCGCGGGCAGCGGCGGCGGCTACGACCGCGAAGTTCGTGTCCACCGCCGTCACCTATGACGCGACCTTGAAGGCTTCGACGGTGACGGTGAACGGCACCGCAGTCGACATGTCGGGCGTCAGCGACGACGCGAGCTTCAAGACGGCGCTCCAGACCGCACTCGGCTCGGGACAGACCGTGGCCGTTGCGAGCGGCGTAGTCACCATCACCGCCGGAACTGCTGGAGCTGCCGGAAACGTCACCGTCGCCGGCCTCACCCAGGACACGACCAACAGCGTGACGGGTGCGGATGCCGTCACCGCCGTCAACGCAGGCTCCTTCGGCGCCTTCGGCCTCGGTGTGTCATCGGTCGACATGACCACGCAGTCCGGGGCCGAGTCGGCCATCGGCGCGATCGACACGGCGATCCAGTCGGTGTCTACCTCGCGCGCCTCCCTCGGCGCCCTGCAGAACCGGTTCCAGCACACGATCAACAACCTGAGCGTGACGCAGCAGAACCTGCAGGCCTCCAACAGCGCGATCACCGACACCGACATGGCGCAGGAGATGACCAACTTCACCCGCGCCCAGGTGCTCTCGCAGGCCGGTACGGCGATGCTCGCGCAGGCCAACCAGGCCTCGCAGAGCGTGCTCAAGCTCCTGCAGTGATCTGAGCCGATCCGTCACGGACACGCACTGAGTCGGGTGGGGGACGCATCCCGCGTCCCCCACCCGCTCAGCGGATCAGCGGCACCGACGTCGAGGGGAGGAGACGCTCGATGAGCACCACACCGACAGCGCAGATCGGCGGCCTCGCCAGCGGCCTCGACACCACCAGCATCATCAACCAGCTCGTCGCCCTCGACGGGCAGACCCAGGCGGTCCTCAAGACCCGGGTCACCACCGAGCAGAGCTCGGTCAGCGTCCTGCAGGCGCTCAACACCACGATCGCGGCCCTCGCCACCAAGGCCCAGGCGCTCGCGACGCCCCCGGGCTCGGTGACCGCCAGCAGCCCGTGGAACGCCGTCAGCACCACCAGCTCGCTGGCCGGCGTCACCGCCACCGCGAGCACCACCGGCACGCCGACCGCCGGGTCGGTCGCATTCACCGTCGACCGGCTCGCCTCGGCGTACGGCGTCAGCTTCAACACGACCGCCGCGCCCACGACCCAGGTCACCGGCGCCACGACCAAGGTGCAGCTCACGCTCAACTCCGGCAGCGCCACTCCGACGACGGTGCTCCTCGACTCCGGCGACGGCACGATGGCCGGACTGGTCAAGGCGCTCAACGCCTCGGGCACCGGCGTGACCGCTCGCGTGGTCACCCTCGACGACGGCACCCAGCGGCTCAGCGTCACCTCGTCGAAGACCGGGGCCGCCTCGACCTTCACCCTCACCGCCGAGGACGGCAGTGCGCTGCTCGGCGGCACCACCGTCGTCTCCCAGGCACAGGACGCCCAGGTCACCGTCGGGCCGGACACGATCCACTCCGCCACCAACACCTTCACCGGCCTGCTCGCCGGGGTGAGCATCACCCTCGGCACCTCCACCGTCCTCGGCAGCACCGCGACGGTGACGTCGACGCAGGACACGACCTCGATCGGCAACAGCGTCAAGGGGCTGGTCGACAGCCTGAACTCCGCGCTGAGCATGATCGGCCAGGACACGGCGTACGACCCGGACCAGAAGACCTCCGGCCCCCTCTCCGATGAACCGTCGGTGCGCGCGCTGCGCGACGCGCTGGCCAACACGCTCTGGACGGCGAACGGCACCTCGATGGCCTCGGTCGGCATCCAGGTCGACAAGGACGGCAACTTCACCTTCGACGCCACGAAGTTCGCGGCCGCCTACGCCACCGACCCGGCCGGCACGATGGCGATGTTCACCAGCGGCGCCAACGGCTTCGCCGCCCGAGTGCAGGCCGTCGCGAAGAGCGCGAGCGACCCCTACCAGGGCACCCTGACCAACGCGATCACCAGCCACAACACCGCGATCAAGTCCCTGCAGGACCAGATCTCCGACTGGGACACGCGCCTGGCGATGCGCCGTCAAACCCTCACCGCCCAGTTCACCGCGCTGGAGACGGCGATGAGCAAGATGCAGGCCCAGTCGAGCTGGCTCACCAGCCAGATCAACTCCCTGCCCTCCATGTCCTCGAAGGCGAGCAGCTGATGTACGGCGACCCGCGCTCCACCTACCTCCAGTCCAGCGTGCAGACGGCGTCGCCGGCGCGGCTGCTCGTGCTCCTCGTCGAGCGGCTCGAGCTCGACGTCCGGCGCGGCCTCGAGGCGCAGGAGACCGGCACCTGGGACGAGGCGCACCGCCAGCTCGTGCACGCCCAGGACATCCTGGTCGAGCTCTCGAGCACGCTGCGGGCCGAGGCCTTCAACGGCGGCACCGCGCTGGCACAGCTCTACAGCTGGCTGCACGGGCAGCTGGTCAAGGCGAACATCGATCGCGACCCGACGATCACCGCCGCCTGCCTGCCGCTGGTCGGCGAGCTCGCGTCGATGTGGCGCGAGGCGGCGCAGCTCGCCGCCGCGGAGCAACCTGCCGCCCCGTTCGCGGCCGCCGGCCGGTAGGGCGAGGACCATGGAGCGCCCTCAGCGCGCCACCGAGGCCCGTGCGGCGTGGCTCGCCGAGCTGGACCGGCTCGAGCTCGACGTCCTCGTGCTCGAGCGGCGGCTCGCCACGGGTGCCGCACCCCACGCGAGCACCTGGGAGCCCCCGACGCTGAGCTCTCCCCTTCCCCCCGAGCTGCTCGACCGCGCGCGGGCGATCGAACAGCGCCAGCTCGCCGCGCTGGCGGCGCTGCGCGAGGCCCTCGACGGCCTGGGAAGGCAACGGGCGCTCACCCAGCGGATGACCCACACGGCGCCGGAGCGCCCCGTCTACCTCGACACCCGCGCCTGATCCCGCCACCCGGGCAGAAGTCCCGGCCGTCTCGGGCAGAAAGCCTCAAGTCGCCGGAGAACCGGCCGAACCAAGCCCCGAGCACGGATCGCTCGCCCCGCCGACGGACCGGCACCCCCTGTTCTTCACTGACGGGAGCTGGTCTGTGCCCATCGCCGGAACCGACGCGATCACGAGCGTCCTCGGCACCGCCCTCGACGGGCTGTCGCTGCGCCAGAACGTGATCGCCGACAACATCGCCAACGTCGACACCCCCGGGTTCCGGGCGACCAGCGTGGACTTCGAGTCCTCGCTCGCCAACGCGATCTCCACCGGCGATCTCGGCTCGGCCACCGTCACGACGACCCCGACACTGACCCCGGTCGGCGCCGACGGCAACAACGTCGACCTCCGCAAGGAGACGATGGCGGCGATGCAGACGGTCTTCCAGTACCAGATGCTCACCCGCGCGGTCGCCGACCGGATGGACCTCGTCAAGACCGCGGCGAGCAGCGCCTGATGGGCGCCTTCGAGATGTTGGCGATCGCCAACAGCAGCCTCGGCATGCACCAGACCTGGCTCGACGCTCTCGCCGACAACATCGCCAACGTCAACACGGTCACCCCGACCAGCCAGGGTGCCTTCCAGGGACAGATGGTCGTGGCGACCGCCCTTCCCGGCGGCGGCGTCGGAGTCGGCGGCATCGCGGTCACCAGCGCGCAGGGCCGCGTGATCAACGACCCGACCAACCCGCTTGCGGACGCGAACGGCAACGTGCGGGCACCCGACCTCGACCTGGCGAGCCAGATGAGCCAGCTGATCATGGCCCAGCGCGGCTTCCAGGCCTCGGTGCAGGTGACGAAGGACGCGCAGGAGACCTACGACAGCGCCTTGCAGATCGGGAAGGGCTGACCACGATGAGCGTCTCCGGGATCGAGGCGGCCGGCTTCACGCCGTACGTCGCCCCCACCGTCGCGGCTCCCGCCGCCCCCACCGCGCCTGCTGCCACCCAGGGCTCCGGCTCCGACTTCGGCAGCCTCGTGCTCGACGGCCTCGACCGGCTCGACGGCCTCACCCACCAGAGCGACAGCCTGGCGGTGAAGGCCGCGACCGGTGACCTGCAGAGCATCCACGACTACACGATCGCCGCCACGCAGACCGCGGTGACCACCCAGCTGAGCGTGGCGGTCCGCAACAAGGCGATCGACGCGTTCAACGAGATCATGCGGATGCAGGTCTGATGCGCGAGACCATGACGCGCAGCCTCACCCGGCTGCAGCAGACGTTCGCCACGTTCACACCCGCCCAGAAGCTCATCGCCGGCATCGGTTCGGCGGCCCTGCTCCTGGCCGCCTTCATGGTGTTCCGGTGGGCCTCGACGCCGAGCTACTCACCGCTCTACACGAACCTGGCGTCCTCCGACGCCAGCGCGGTGATCGACCAGCTCAACACCCAGGGGGTGCCGTACCAGATCGCCGACGGCGGCTCGACGATCATGGTGCCCCAGAAGGACGTCTACTCCACGAGGATCAGCCTCAGCGGTCAGGGCATCCCCAGCAACAGCGGCAGCGACGGCTACTCGATCCTCGACAACGAGGGGCTGTCGACTTCGGACTTCCAGCAGCAGACCGACTACAAGCGGGCGATGGAGACCGAGCTCGCCAAGACGGTGGAGGCCATCAACGGCGTCCAGACCGCGGTCGTGCACCTCGCGATCCCCCAGCAGCAGGTCTTCAGCGACAACCAGCAGCAGCCGACGGCCAGCGTGCTCGTGCAGATGCGGCCGGGCTCGACGATGGACAGCCAGCAGGTGCAGGCCGTGATCAACCTCGTCGCCTCCAGCATCGACGGCCTGAAGCCCGAGAACGTCACCGTGGCCGACTCCACCGGGCAGGTGTTGAGCCCGGGCAACGGCCAGACCACCGCCGGCACCGGCGTGCAGACCCAGGACGTGCTCGACTTCCAGAGCCGGATGCAGAGCGCCGTACAGCAGCAGCTCGACCGCGTGCTGGGTGCCGGCAACTCCAACGTCCAGGTCACCGCCGACCTCGACTTCGACAAGGTCGACACCCAGCAGGTGCGCTACTTCTACGATCCCAAGAACCCTGCGCTGTCGGCGGCCTCCACCCTGGAGAAGTACAGCGGCGTGGGCGCCGGCGCGGCGACCGGGGTCGTGGGCCCCGACGGCCAGATGGAGACCGGCACCACCGGCACCACGGGCGGCAACGGGAAGTACAAGAAGGTCACCAAGAGCAGCGACAACGCCGTCGACCGCACGGTGGAGAACCGCGAGGCTGCGCCGGGCAGCGTCCGCTCGCTGCACGTCGGCGTGGTCGTCGACAGCCTCGCCGCCGGGACGATCGCACCCGCGCAGCTGCGCAACCTCCTCGGCGCGACGCTCGGCATCAACCCCAAGCGCGGCGACACCGTGAACGTCTCCACGATGCCGTTCAACCGGACCGCGGAGAAGCAGGCGGCGGCCGAGCTCGCCGCGGCGGGCAAGGCAGCCTCCTCGGCCCAGCGGATGACCCTGATCCGCAACGCCGGCCTGGTGCTCGTGCTGCTCTTCGTGCTGCTGCTCGCCTGGCTGCGTGGTCGCAAGCGCACCAAGCAGCGGCAGGAGGCCACGACGTACGTCGTCGAGCAGCTGCGCCGCGACGCCGCCGAGCGGGCAGCCGCGGCGGCGCTCGAGATGCCGAATCCGGCCCTCGTCGCCCTGGAGTCCAACGAGAACCAGCTCGCCGTCGAGACCCGCGACGAGATCGCGGCGCTCGTGGAGCGCCAGCCCGAGGACGTCGCCGCGCTGCTGCGTGGCTGGCTCGTGGACAGGACCTGAGCCATGACGTCACTCACCGCGAGCTCCACCGGCCTGCGCAAGACCGCGGTCCTTCTCATCCAGATGGGTCGCGAGCGCGCCGCGAAGGTGATGTCGCACCTCAACGAGGCCGAGGTCGAGGCGGTCAGCGCCGAGATCGCCCGGCTCGAGACGATCGGCGTCGAGGAGAGCCGGGACGTGCTCGCGGAGTTCCGCGACATGATGACCGCCCGGGCCCACATCGCCCAGGGTGGCCTGACGTTCGCCCGCGAGCTCCTTGAGCAGTCCCTGGGTGCCGACCGGGCCAGCGAGATCATCGACCGCCTCAACGCGGCCGCGGTGCAGATGCCGTTCCGCTTCCTGCACCGCGCGGATCCGGCCCAGCTGCGCTCGTTCATCGCCGACGAGCACCCGCAGGTGATCGCCCTGGTGCTGGCGCACATGACGCCCGACAAGGCCTCCACCGTCCTCGGCGGCCTGCCGCCCGAGCAGCAGGCCGACGTCGCGCACCGGATCGCGCGGATGGACCGCACCTCCCCGGAGATGATCAAGGCCGTCGAGCGCACCCTGGAGCGCAAGCTCTCCTCGATGCTGCAACCGGCCGACGCCTCCCGGGTCGGCGGCCTGGACCCCTTGGTCAACATCATCAACCGCTCCGACCGCTCGACCGAGCGCCAGATCGTCGAGGGGCTCGAGGCGCTCGATGCCGCCCTCGCCGACGAGGTGAAGAGCCGGATGTTCATGTTCGAGGACATCGTCAACCTCGACGACAAGTCCGTGCAGCAGGTGCTCCGGCAGGTCGAGACCTCCGACCTCGCGATGGCGCTCAAGGGCGTCGCCGACACGGTTCGCGACAAGATCACCGGCAACATCTCCGAGCGCGCCGCGGAGAACCTCCTCGAGGAGGTCGAGCTGCTCGGGCCGGTGCGGCTGCGCCAGGTGGAGGAGGCCCAGCAGGCGATCATCCGGACGATCCGGCAGCTGGAGGAGCAGGGCCAGATCATGGTGCGGCGCGGGAGCGACGATGAGTTCGTCTCCTGAGTCCGCGCGCGTGTTGCGCGACGTCCCCACCACCAACATCAGCGCCCCCGAGCTGCGCACCGGCACCTGGACCCGCTTCGGCGGCAGCAGCGTGCTGGGCGACACGGTCACCGAGGATGTCCTCTCCTCCCTGGCGGACACGACCCGCGCGGTCGCGCAGGCCCAGGGCTACGCGACGGGCTGGGCCGAGGGGCGCCGTGCCGCGGCCGCGGAGGCAGCGGCCACGGCCCGGGAGCAGGCCGAGATGCACGCCCGGGCCGAAGCCCGCCGCGACGACGAGCACCGTGCCGCCCTCGCCCGGCTCGACCGGGTCCTCACGAGTCTCGACGCCGCGGTCACGACCGCCACGGCGGCCGTCGAGGAGCGCGCCCTGACGCTGGCCTGCGAGCTCACCACGCTCCTCGTCGGCCACGAGCTGCGCACCACGCCGGACTCCGCCGCCGACGCCGTACGCCGGGCCGCGGAGCTCTCCGCGGGGGAGCCGGCCGTGTTGGTCCGGATGAGTCCGGACGACGCCGGGTCCGGCGCCGTCGAGGAGCTGACCGGCCGTGGCCTGCGCGTCGTACCCGATGCCGCGCTGGCGAACGGCGATGTCATCGTGGAGACCGACGGCGGGGTCATCGACGGCCGCATCGGCGCGGCGCTCGACCGGGTCCGGGTGGCGCTGTCGTGACCGCCTGGGCTCCGGCCGTGCTCGACGCCGCCCGCGCCGCCGCCACGCCGCTCCGGCTCGGCCGGATCGCCGAGGTGGTGGGGCTGCAGCTGCGCGTGACCGGCCTGCAGGCACCGGTCGGTGACCTCGTGGAGGTGGACACCGCCCGGGGGATCGTGCCGGCCGAGGTCGCGGCCGCCCGGCCCGACGGGCTGGTCTGCCTGCCGCTCGGGAGCACCGCCGGCCTCGCCGTCGGCGCGACCGTCCGGGCCACCGGCGCTCCGTTGACGATCCCCGTGGGCGAGGCCCTGCGAGGGCGGGTGCTCGACGGCCTCGGTCGCCCCGTCGACGGCGGCCCGCCGCTGGGCTCGCTCCCCCGCGTGCCGGTCGAGAACGACGCGCCCCCGGCGCTCAGCCGGACCCCGATCGCGCGGCAGGTCGGCCTGGGCGTCCGGGCTCTCGACGCGCTCGTGCCCTGCGGGCGGGGCCAGCGCCTCGGGATCATGGCGGGCTCCGGCGTGGGGAAGTCGAGCCTGCTCTCCATGGTCGCCCGCGGGACCGACGCCGCCCTGTCGGTGATCGCCCTGGTGGGCGAGCGCGGCCGCGAGGTCCGCGACTTCCTCGAGAAGGACCTCGGCCCCGAGGGCCTCGCCCGATCGGTCGTCGTGGTCGCCACCTCCGACGCCTCCCCTGTCGAGCGCCTCCGGGCCGCGTTCGTCGCCACCCGGATCGCGGAGTGGTTCCGCGACACCGGGGAGCACGTCGTGCTGATGATGGACAGCCTGACCCGCGTCGCCATGGCACAACGCGAGATCGGCCTCTCCGCCGGCGAGCCGCCCGCCACCCGCGGCTACCCGCCCAGCGTCTTCGCGATGATGCCGCGGCTGCTCGAGCGCGCCGGCGCCTCGGCCCACGGCAGCATCACCGGGCTCTACACCGTGCTCGTCGAGGGCGACGACCTGCACGACCCCGTCGGCGACAACGCCCGGGCGATCCTCGACGGCCACGTGGTGCTGAGCCGCCGGCTCGCCACCGGCGGCCACTTCCCGAGCATCGACGTGCTCGAGTCGATCTCGCGCACCACCGGATCGATCACCGGCCCGGGACAGGCGGCCGACGCGACCCGGCTGCGGCGGCTCCTGGCCGCGCACCGCGACGTCCGCGAGCTCGTCGAGATCGGCGCGTACGTCGGCGGCGCGGACCCCGACGCCGACGCGGCGCTCGCCCTGATGCCGCGGATCAACGCGTTCCTGCGCCAGCCGATGGACGAGACCACCCCGGTCGCCGAGACGTGGGCCCGGCTGCACGACCTGGTCGGGGCACCGGCATGACGCGCCGGCATCCCGACGACGCGGGGCTGAACGCGGTCGCCCGTGTGCGCGGCGTACGCGAGCAGGACAGCCGCACCGGTCTGCAGCAGGCCCATCGGGAGCTGGCGTCCGCGGAGGCGAAGGTCGTCCGGCTCGAGGGTGTGCTCTCGGACGCCGCCGCAGCACCGGCACCCGCCGAGGCCGATGCCTGGACCTCGGCCCGTGCCACCCTCGCGGCCTTGAGCTCGCGCGTGAGCGCGGCCCGCGAGGGCGCGGCGATGAGCCGGACCGTCGCCGAGGCGGCCCTCGCTCGCTGGCAGTCCGACCGCTCCCGCCTGCAGGCCGTGGAGCTACTGCTCGATCGCCGCGCCGCCGAGCGCCGCGCCGAGGCGGACCGCGCGGAGGCCCGTGAGCTCGACGACCTCGCCACCCAGCGACACGTGCGCAGGGGGCGGCCATGACGATCGCCGACGTGACCACCCGGATCCAGCAGATCCAGGGCCAGCTCGCGATGCTCAGCCCGCAGCCGGCGAGCGCCGGCTTCGCCACCGCCCTCGACGCGGCCTCCGCGACCGCCTCGCCTGTGTCCACGGCGGTGCCGGCCGGAGGCAGCGGAGCGGCCGTCGTCGACGACGCTCGGAAGTACCTCGGGATCCCCTACCTCTGGGGCGGCACCGACCCCGCTCGCGGGCTGGACTGCTCGGGTCTCGTGCAACGGGTGTACGGCGACCTCGGCTACGACCTGCCCCGGGTCGCCGCGGACCAGGCGCGCGTCGGCACCGCCGTACCGTCCCTGGACCAGGCGCAACCCGGCGACCTGCTGGCCTTCGGCTCACCGGTCCACCACATCGGGATCTACATCGGCGACGGGCAGATGATCGAGGCCCCGCACACCGGCGCCCAGGTGCGGGTCAGCGACGTCTACGAGACGCCCACCGCCATCCGGCGGGTCCTCGGATCCGCCGCGCATCCGGGGACCGCTCCGGCGGCGACCGTCACCGTCGCGCGGCCGGTCGGAGCGTCGGCCACCGGAGGTCTGGCCGCCGTGCCGTACGGGCCGCTCTTCGCCGCGGCCGGCCAGAGGTACGGCATCGACCCGACCCTGCTGGCCGCGGTGGCCAAGCAGGAGTCCGGCTACAACCCGCGCGCGGTGAGCGGTGCCGGCGCCCAGGGGCTGATGCAGCTGATGCCCGGCACGGCGGCCGGCCTCGGCGTGACCAACCCCTTCGATCCCACCCAGGCGGTCGACGGCGCCGCGCGGATGCTGCGCGACCTGACCAGCCGGTTCGGGTCGACCCGCCTCGCCCTCGCGGCCTACAACGCCGGCCCCGGCGCCGTGCTCAAGTACGGCGACGTGCCGCCGTATCCCGAGACCCAGGCCTATGTCCGCAACGTCCTCGCCCTCCAGGAGGCGCTGTGAACGTCGCACCGTCCCGTCCGGCAAGCGCCCCTGCGGGCGCCGACGCCGCCCGCCCCGCGGACGCGGGGAATCCCGCGCAGGCCGGCGACCTCTTCGCGGTGCTGGTGGCGGCGCTCTCGGGCACTCCCGCGGCTCCGCCGGCGACGGGCGCGGCCTCCCCCGACCAGGACGAACCCGGCGAGGACGGCACGGCAGAGGCGGGCTCGGGCGCGGCCCCGCCGCCGGCGTTGACCGCCCTGCTGGCCGCGGCGGCGCAGGCAGGCGCGCTCGGCATCGTGGCTGCCGGCCCGGCGGCCGCTGCGTCGGCTGCGGCGGGCGCGGCGTTCGGGAGGAAGGCCGGCGGGGCAGCGGGCATCGGCCCGGGTGGCGTGCCGGGTGCCGACGCGTCGGGCTCCGACCTCACCTCGGCGCGCCCTCCGGCGGACGCTGCGGTGCCGGCGGCCCCCGCGACACCGGCCGCGACCGCCGTTTCCGCCGCTCTGCCTGCTACGCCCGCCGTTCCCGCCGCACCGGCGGATGCGGCCGGCCGGCCGACGCCACCGGCCCCGAGGCTGGCGGGCGGCCTCACCGGCCTCACCGGCCTCACCGGCCTCACCGGCTCCGCGGGCGACCAGGGCGCGCGGCCCGGCGTACGGGTGCACGGAGTGCCGGACCAGGGCGACCAGCACCAGGACCGGCCGGCCACGACTGACATCTCGACGGGCCAGAACCCGCAACTCGGGGGGCCATACCTGGCAACTCGCGGGGGCACGGGGGGCGACTCGGCGGGGTTCGGGGTGGGGCGGCAGGTGGCCGCGGCGGTCGGGGACCAGGTGGCGCGCCTGGTGACCCGGGGCGACGGCACCCGGCGGCTGACGTTGCAGCTGCAGCCGGCCGCGCTGGGGGACGTCCGGGTCACGCTCACCGTCCGCGACGGGCAGGTGCACGTGGCGCTGGCCGCCGGCACGGACGCCCAGGCAGCGCTGCTCCGCGACGCCCCCGAGCTGCACCGGCTGCTGGAGCGCGTGGGCGCGTCACAGCCGCAGATCGTCGTCCGGGACCTGCCGGCCGCACCCGCGGTCGCCGGCCCCGCGACAACCGCTCAACCGGACGGACGCCCGACCGATCAGAGCGGCGCGGGCCCGGGCACGGGCCTGCCCACCTCCGGGCACCAGGGTGGGGCGCTCGGGCCCCACACCGGGGGGCACTCCCAGGACCGGCGGGCATGGACGCCCGCCGCCACCTCTGCCAGGGACGGCGGACAACCGGCACCGGGTCGCTCCGACCCGGGCCGTCCGAGCGACCCGGCCACACGCGTCCGCACCGCGGGCGTCGATGTGTCCATGTGAGGAGGGAACGTGTCGATCACCCCGACCGAGGGGGTCAGCACCGGCCTGTTCGTGCCACCGGCGACCACGGGCGCCACCGACGCGACCGGGTCCTTCGGTGACCAGAACACCTTTCTTCAGCTGCTCGTCTCGCAGCTGAAGTACCAGGATCCGATGAGTCCGGCGGACCCCACGGCGTTCATGTCCCAGACCGCCCAGTTCAGCGCACTGCAGCAGATGCAGGCGGTGGCGCAGCAGACGGCAGCGCTCGTCGCGGCCCAGAACGCCTTCGGGGCGACCAGCCTGGTCGGCCGGCAGGTCAGCTTCACCCACCCCGACGGCACCACGGGCGCCGGCCTGGTCAGCGGGGTGCGCTACAGCACCAACGGACCGGTGCTCACCGTCGACGGCTCGGACGTGGCCCTCGGCCAGGTGCAGTCCGTCGCCACCGCTTCCTCGAGCTCTCCCACCTCCGCGGCCTGAGCCGCTCCACCGAGAAGGACATACACGATGCTTCGCTCACTCTTCGCCGGGATCAGCGGCCTGCGGGTCAACCAGACGATGCTCGACGTCACCGGCAACAACATTGCCAACGCCAACACCATCGGCTTCAAGGCCAGCACCACCGTCTTCCAGGACACGCTGAGCCAGATGCTCACCGGCGCCTCGGCCCCACAGGGCACCGCGCGCGGTGGCACGAACCCGATCCAGATCGGCCTCGGCGTGCAGGTCGCCGCCACCGAGACCAACTTCAACCAGGGGTCGGCGGAGACGACCGGGCGACCCACCGACCTGATGATCCAGGGCGACGGCTTCTTCGTCACCAAGAAGGGCAACGAGGACCTCTACACCCGAGCCGGGGCCTTCACCTTCGACAACGGCGGCGACCTGGTCACCCCCGACGGCAACCTGGTCCAGGGCTACGCAGCCGACTCCACCGGCGTCGTGCCGGTCGACGCGAACGGCCAGCCGACCGGGACCCCGGCCAACGTCAGCATCGACCCGGCGGCGCTCACCGCGCAGTTCAACCTCCCTGCCGGCACGACACTGCAGTCCTACAACATCGGCAGCGACGGCATGCTGCGCGGCGTCTTCAGCGACGGCACCCAGCGCAACATCGCCCAGCTGGCGATCGCCAACTTCGTCAACCCGATGGGCATGGAGAAGGTCGGCGAGACGTCCTTCCGCGCCAGCGCGAACTCGGGGACGGCACAGGTCGGCACCGCCGCCACGGGGGGCAGGGGAACGATCATGGCCGGTGCGCTGGAGATGTCCAACGTCGACCTTGCCGGCGAGTTCACCAACCTGATCCTCGCCCAGCGCGGCTTCCAAGCCAGCTCGAAGGTGATCACCACCTCCGACCAGGTGCTGCAGGACCTGGTCAACATCCAGCAGTAGCCCGCGCAGATCCGGCACCGGCCGGGGATGTCCGATTCCGCTCAGGAGCCGGCGTCCCCGGCCGATCTGTGTCCCTGACAGCGCACGGATGCGCTGCCGTCGTTTCCTCGGCACGGCCGGGACGCGCACAAGGACGGTGCACGCATGATCACGCTCACGCGACTCTCGGGCTCGGTGTTCGCGCTGAACTCGGACCTGATCGAGCGCGTCGACAGCACCCCGGACACCGTGATCACCCTCGTCGACGGCACGAAGTACGTCGTCCGGGAGTCGCTCGAGGAGATCGTCGACGCCGTCCGCACCTACCGGGGCCAGATCGTCGCGCTGGGCGCCCGTCTGGCCGACGAGCCCGAGCCGGTGCCCCCTCCGGGCGACCCGCGGCCCCGGCTGGCCGCGGTCTCCAGCGAGGGGCAGCACTGATGGACCTCGCGGGACTGGGCGGAGTCGGACTCGGCCTCGTCGTCATCATCGGCGCGAACATCATGGAGGGCGGCAGCCCCGCCGCGCTCATCCAGCTCCCGGCGATGATCCTGGTCTTCGGCACGACGCTGCTCGTCTCGATGGCGGGCGGCACGCTCAACGACGTCAAGCTGTCCGTGGCGGCGGCCAAGAAGGCCCTGCTCAACCCGGTGCCGAGCGCGGCCGACGTGGTGCCGGCCGTCGTCGGGCTCGCCGAGCGCGCCCGCCGCGAGGGCCTGCTGGCCCTCGAGGACAGCCTCCGAGAGATCGAGGACCCCTTCCTCGTCAAGGGCGTCCCGCTGGCCGTCGACGGCACCGACCCCGAGGAGCTGAGGGAGATCCTCGAGGGCGAGCTGCACGCCAAGAAGCAGGAGGACAAGCAGGCCGCCAAGTTCTTCGTCGACGCCGGCGGCTACGCACCGACGATCGGCATCATCGGCACCGTCATGGGCCTGGTGCACGTCCTGGAGAACCTCGCCCAGCCGACCGAGCTCGGCCACCTCATCGCCGGCGCCTTCATCGCGACCTTGTGGGGCGTCATGTCGGCCAACGTCATCTGGCTCCCGATCGGCAGCCGGATCAAGCGGATCGGCGAGATCGAGGCGACCCGGATGGAGGTCGCGATCGAGGGGGTGGCGGCGATCCAGGCCGGCTCCAACCCGCGCGTGATCGCGCAGAAGCTGCGCGCCCTGCTGCCCGCCGCCACCCAGGCCGAGCTCGAGGCTGCCTGACATGGCCAGGCGGCGGCGCCGCGAGGAGCACGAGGAGCACATCAGCCACGAGCGCTGGCTGATCACCTACGCCGACATGATCACGCTGCTGATGGTGCTGTTCATCGTCATGTTCGCGATGAGCCAGGTCGACCAGAAGAAGTTCAACGAGCTCAAGGAGGGGCTCACCGCCGGCTTCGGCGGCGACAGCCCGGCCGTCCTGCAGAACTCCAGCTCGATCCTGCCCGACTCCGGCGACGCCACCGTCCAGTCGATCGTGCCCTCCACCCAGCAGGCCGTGATGACGCCGCAGCAACAGGAGCAGGTCGTGCAGGCGGTCGCGAAGCAGGACCGCCAGCAGCAGCAGCGGCAGTACGCCGAGGCGCAGTCCGAGGCCGACCGACTCGCGCAGGTCCTCAAGCGCCTCGAGGCAGCGCTGCGCAAGCACCACCTGCAAGACGACGTCCGCGCCGCGATCAACGACCGCGGCCTGGTGGTGAGCCTCGTCTCCCGCCACGTCGTCTTCGACTACGACGTCGCCACGCTGACCACACGCGGACAGCGGGTGATCGACACGCTGGCGCCGGTGCTCCGCGACATCCCCGACCCGCTCGAGATCGACGGCCACACCAACCAGGAGAAGGTGAAGCCGAAGTACTACCCCACCGACTGGGAGCTGTCGGCCGCCCGCGCGGCCACCGTGCTGCGCCGCCTCAACGAGGTCGACGGCGTACCCGACCGCCGGCTCACCCTCGCGGCCTTCGGCCACGAGCGGCCACTCGTGCCGCCGTCGCGACCGGATGCCGCCGCCCTCAACAAGCGTGTGGACATCGTCGTGCTGACCCGCCTGCCCGAGGAGACCCGGGCGCTCCTCGACAACGTCACTCCCGGAAAGGCCTCACGATGACCGTCACCGCGATCGCTCCCTCCGCCGACCCGACGCCGGCCCCCGGCAAAGGCAAGGGCAAGGCCGCCAACGGCGCCGACCCCGAGACGAAGGGCGGCAAGAAGAAGCTGCTGCTCATCGTCGTCGCGCTCGTGCTCGTCGCCGGAGCGGCGTACTGGTTCGTCCTCAAGCCCAAGCCGGCGAGCTCCGCACCCGTGCCCGGCGTGGTCGTCCCGCTGGACTCCATCCAGGTGAACCTCGCCGGCGGCCATTACCTCAAGGTCGGCATCGCCCTGCAGCTCGTCGCCGGGGTGAAGCAGGAGGACGGCAGCAAGGCGCTCGACGCGCTGATCGAGGAGTTCAGCGGGCTCCCGATGAGCCAGCTGGTGCAGCCGGTGCAGCGGGAGAAGCTCAAGGCCGACCTCACGAAGACCCTCTCCAGGGCGTACGACGGCGACGTGATGGGGGTGTACTTCACCGACTTCGTCACCCAGTGACACCCCACCCGACGCTCCGGCCTAGACCGGCGCGCCGCGGCGGCCGACCCGACCGCGGCCAATCGACTCAGGTCGGCGACAGGTACGCCGATCACCCAGCCGTGACGAGTGCGGCGACCACGCTCACCGGTCCGGGACACCCCGGCTCGGTCACGGGACGGTCCCGGAAGCGCGGACGGTCCGCGGAGGCCGTGAGCTACGACTTCCGCCGCCCGATCCAGCTGTCCCGCGAGCACTCGCGGATGCTCCAGCTCGCGTTCGACGGCTTCGCCCGCCAGGCCACCACGGTGCTCACGAGCATGCTCCGCACGGTGTGTCAGGTGCAGCTGATGTCGGTCGACCAGCGCAGCTACAGCGAGTACGTCGACAGCCTGCTGGCTCCGACGTACATGACGATCTTCTCCGCCGAGCCGATGCCCGGTCGTGGCGTCCTCGAGCTGCCCCTGCAGGCGACGATGTCGTGCATCGACCACGTCCTGGGCGGCCCCGGCTCGGGGCAGCAGCCCGTGCGTGCCCTCAGCGACATCGAGTCGGCGGTGGTCAGCGGGCTCGTCGAGCGCCTGCTCGCCGAGATGCGGTACTCCCTGGGCGGCATCGTCGCCCTGGAGCCGACGATGACCGGCACCGAGTACAGCCCCCAGTTCGCCCAGGTGGCCGGCGCGGCCGACGTCATGGTCGTCGCCACCCTGGACGTCCGGATCAACGACCGGCCGTTCTCGATGACGGTCTGCCTGCCCTTCACCGGCCTCCAGCCGCACCTGGTCGCCGCGGCCGCGCCGGCTCCGGTGTCGGACCGTGAGCGCGCCCAGCGGGCCGTTGCCGCGGAGCTCCTGCAGCGCCAGTTCGACCAGGTGCCGCTGGAGGTCTCCGTGCGGTTGCGTTCCACGACGCTGTCCCCCGCCGACCTGCGCGACCTGCGGCCCGGCGACGTGGTCCGCCTCGCGCACCCCGCGTCCGCGCCACTCGACGTGACCGTCGAGGACATGACCTTCGCCCATGCCACCCACGGCGTCCAGGGCCAGCGCCTGGCCGCGCTCATCGTGGGTGCTCCCAAGGAGAACGCATGACCAGCACCGCTCCCGAGATGCCCGCGACCGACGCGACGACGACCGAGCCGTACGCCGTGCGCGCCGCCCAGGCCGTCGCCGCCGTCCTGCCCTCCGTGCAGCCCCTCACCGCCGCCGGCGTCCAGGCCGGCTCCGCCCAGGTGACCTCGGCGTTCGCGGGCGCGGTGCTCACCACCCTCGACGGCCCGGTCGCCGGCCCCGTCGGTCTCCTCGTGGCCGCCGACCTCGTCGAGGCGCTCGCCGCCAGCCCGATCGAGGGGCTCGATCTCGCTGCCGCGACGCAGCCGGCGCTGGACGCCGCGGCCGCCGCGCTCGGCGGCTCCGCCCAGGCGGCCCGCACGGTCGATCTCGGCTTGGTCGTCGCGGACCTCGGCGGCGCGTTCTGCGTCGTCCCGCTCGTCGGTGCGGGGATCGCTGCGGCGGTGCTGCTGCCTGAGTCCACCCTCGCCTCCGCGCGTGCCGCCGACCAGGTGGGTATCGCCGCGGCCGCAGCCGCCGCGCCGACCCAGGTCGTCTCTGGAAGCGCCGGCACGATGCCGGTCGCGTCGGCCCCGCCGGTCGCCTCGCCCGTGGCCGCCACTCCCCAGCGGGGCATCGAGATGCTGCACGGGGTCGTCATGGACGTCACCGTCGAGATCGGGCGCACCCGGATGACCGTCCGGGACCTGCTCGCGCTCGCCCCGGGCACCGTGCTCGAGCTCGACCGGGCCGCCGGGAGCCCGGCGGACCTGCTCGTCAACGGCCGGCTCGTCGCCCGTGGCGAGGTCGTCGTGGTCGACGAGGACTTCGGCCTCCGCGTCACCGAGATCGTCGACGACTCCGCCGGCGCCTGAGCCCACCGATGCTCCAGACGACTCTGCGGCTGATCGCCTCCCTCGCCGTCGTGGTGGGGCTGATGATCCTGCTCGCCCGCGTGGCGAGCCGCCGGATGCGCGGTGGCCACGGCTCCCTCGTCAGGGTGCTCCACCGGCAGCCGCTCACCCGCGGGTCGGGTGTCGCCGTCGTCGAGGTGGGCGGCCGGATGCTCGTCCTGGGCACCACCGAGCAGCAGGTCAGCCTGCTCACCGAGCTCGACCCCTTCGAGGTCATGCTCCACGATGAGTCGAGTGGGGAAACCGTCGCCCTGGCGACGGCTTCCGCACTCCACCCCTTCGCCGCGGACGGCACGGACGTCGCCGCGGTCAGCTCTCCCTCCCGCGCGTGTGGCGGCAGCCACCGCGCCGCTCGCCCGGTCGCGCAAGGAAGCGCGCTGAGCGGCTCGATCCTGGCGCCCGCCACCTGGCGCCAGGCCGTTGCCGCCATGACCGGGCGTGCCTCGTGAGAGCCGGCCACCAGCGCACCCCTGCCCCGCTTCACCGGCTGCTCGCCTGCGCCGGCGTCCTCCTGGTCGGCCTCCTCGCCTCGGTGCTCCTCGGCGTCGGCGCCGCGCAGGCGGCTCCCGGCGATCCGGTCACGCCGGCCGATCCCGCTGCGACGATGCCGGCCCCGGTCCCGTCCGTCGCGCCGGTGCCCGACGGCACCACGCTGACCCAGCCCACCAGCCCCACCGGTCCGCGCGGCCCGAAGGGACCGACCGGACCCAGCGGCGGCGTGGGCGACCCCAGCGGCACCGTGAACGTCGACATCGGAGGGCTCACCGACAAGCCGAGCACCTCGGTCACGGTGATCATCGCCCTCACGCTGCTCTCCCTCGCGCCGGCGATCCTGCTGACCTGCACCAGCTTCACGAAGATCCTCGTCGTGCTCGGGCTGACCCGTAACGCCCTGGGCCTGCAGCAGACGCCGCCCAACCAGGTGCTCGCAGGCCTCGCCCTCTTCCTGAGCCTGTTCGTGATGGCGCCGGTGCTGTCGGCGATCAACTCCCAGGGGGTGCAGCCCTACCTGCACGGCACGAAGACCAGCGCGGCGGCCTGGCACGACGGCATCGAGCCGTTGCGGGGCTTCATGCTCAAGCAGACCGACGCCAAGGAGATCCAGCTCCTCACCGACGTCGCGCACCGCGAGCAGCCGGCGGCGCCGTCCGCCGTACCGCTGTCGACGTTGGTGCCGGCGTTCATCCTCAGCGAGCTCAAGCAGGCCTTCATCATCGGCTTCATCGTCTTCATCCCGTTCCTCGTCATCGACATCGTCGTGAGCGGGGCGCTGATGGCGCTGGGCATGATGATGATGCCGCCGGTGATGGTCTCCCTGCCGTTCAAGCTGTTGCTGTTCGTGATGGTCGACGGCTGGGGACTGGTCATCAAGTCCCTCGTCGCGAGCTACGGAGGCGGCTGAGATGACCGACACCGCGATCATCCACATCGCGCTCCAGACGATGCTGGTCGCCCTCAAGCTGTGCGCGCCGATCCTGGTGACCTCGCTGGTCATCGGCTTCACGATCTCGCTGTTTCAGTCGATGACGCAGATCCAGGAGTTCACCCTGGCGTTCGTGCCGAAGCTCGTCGGCGTCGGCATCGCGTTGCTGCTGTCGGGCAACTGGATGCTGCACACGCTGATCTCGTTCACCCAGCAGCTGTTCGACCAGATCCCGGGCCTGCTCAAGTGACCCTGACCGTCGCCGGCGTCCCGCTGGTCGGGTACCTCCTGGCCTCGATCCGGATCATCACCTGGATCGCTATCGTGCCCCCGTTCTCCTCGCGCTCCGTCCCGGCGATGGTGAAGGTCGTGCTCAGCCTGGGCCTGGCCTTCGCCGCGGTGCCGGACGTCAGCGCCGTCGCCCTGGACACCTGGAGCCTGCTCGCGGCCGTGGTGACCCAGGTCGCGCTGGGCGCCGCGATGGGCTTCGTGACCTTCCTGCTGTTCTCTGCGATCGGCGCCGCCGGCTCACTGATCGACACCTTCGGCGGCTTCTCTCTCGCCCAGGGCTTCGACCCGCTGGGGCTCAACAGCAACACGGTGTTCGGCACCTTCCACCAAATGATCGCGGCCGTCCTGCTCTTCGCCACGGGCGGGCACATGCTGGTGATCGGCGGCCTGCTGCGCACCTTCGACCTGGTCCCGATCGGCACCACCCCCGAACTGCACGGCGGCCCGAGCGTGCTCACGACCGCCTTCACCCTGTTCTTCGTCACCGCGGTGCAGATCGCGCTGCCGATGATCGCGGTCCTGTTCGTCGCCGACCTCGGGCTGGCGCTGCTCACCAAGGTGGCGCCGCAGCTGAACGCCATCAACGTGATGTTCCCGGCGAAGATCGGCCTCACCCTGCTGCTGCTCGGCCTGTCGCTGCCGGTGCTGCCCACGGCCATGGGCCGCCTGGTGGACCTGTCGGCTCGGGCGATGGCGGCGATCGCGGGGGTGGGCTGACATGGCGGCCTCGAGCGGCGAGAAGACCGAGAAGCCCACTCCCAAGCGTCGCAAGGAGTCGCGCAAGGAGGGCCAGGTCGCGCGGACGCAGGAGCTGGGCGGCTGGCTCACCGTCCTGGCGGTCGGTACGGCGGCGCCGGTGCTGGTCTCCCGCGAGCTCGATCGGATGCGGGAGCTGCTCACGACCAGCATGAGGACCGTGCAGCACGCCGACGCCAGCACCGACCTCGTGCTGCTCGGCGCCGGCCTGCGGCACGTGTTCACGGTGCTGGTCGTCCTGGGCGCGGGCGTGATGGCCCTCGGCGTCGCCTCCTCGCTCGCGCAGGGCGGGTTCTTCCTCGCGACCAAGTCGGTCAAGCCCAAGCTCTCCAAGCTCAACCCGATCCAGGGCGCGAAGCGGGTCTTCGGCCCGCACGCGCTGTGGGAGGGCGCGAAGATGCTGATCAAGAGCGCCCTCGTGGCCCTGCTCGCCTGGAGCGCGATCAAGGCGATGATGCCGCTGACCGGCTCGATGCTCCCGATCCCCTCGCTGCTCCACGAGGCGGCGGACCACGTCCTCGCCCTGATCCGCAACGTGGCGCTCGCCGGCCTGGTGATGGCGGCCGCCGACTACGCGATGGCGCGTCGGCGGATCGGCAAGCAGACCCGGATGACCAAGGACGAGGTCAAGCAGGAGCACAAGCAGGCCGAGGGCGACCCGCTGGTCAAGAGCGCCATCCGGTCCCGGCAGCTGGCCGCCGCGCGCAACCGGATGATGGCCGACGTGCCGAGCGCCGACGTCGTCCTCGTGAACCCCACGCACGTGGCGATCGCCCTGCGCTACGACGCCGAGAAGGGCGCGCCGCGCGTCGTGGCGCGCGGCGCCGGCGCGGTCGCGGCCCGGATCCGCGAGATCGCCGCGGAGTCACGCGTCCCCCTCGTCCGCGACGTGCCGCTGGCGCGGGCGCTCTACACCTCCACCGACGTCGGGCACGAGATCCCGGTCGAGCTGTTCGCCGCGGTCGCCCAGGTCCTCGCGTTCGTCATCCGGCAGCGCAGCCTGGGCCAGTACGGCGGGCAGCACCGGAGCCCGCGGACGGAGACCGACGTCCCGGGCACCACCCCGCGGGGACGCCGCCGCCGCGCGAACTCCTCAGGAGCGCTCGTTGCCGGCCGATGACGTCGGCGGAGATCCGCGCCAGGACGGCCCGGTCCACGCGCCAGGGACGGCGCCGCCCGACGCACTCGACACCGTGCCGAGGAGGACGAGTCCATGCCGCTGAGGCGGATGTCGCAGCTCACCGTCCCCGTGGGCATCGTGATGATCGTCGTGATGCTGGTCGTGCCGCTGCCCTCGATGCTGCTCGACATGCTGATCGCGCTGAACATCACCGCGGCGCTGTTGATCCTGATGGTGGCGATGTTCGTGCGCCGCCCGCTGGACTTCGCGTCGTTCCCGGCGGTCCTGCTCGTCATGACGCTGTTCCGGCTGGCGCTCAACGTCAGCGCCACCCGGCTCGTGCTGCTCGACGGCTTCGCCGGGAAGGTGATCGGCACCTTCGGTCACTTCGTGGTCGGCGGATCGCTGATCGTCGGACTCATCGTCTTCGCGATCCTGCTCGTCATCCAGTTCGTCGTGATCACCAACGGTGCCGGACGGGTCGCCGAGGTGGGGGCGCGCTTCACCCTGGACGCCATGCCCGGCAAGCAGATGGCGATCGACGCCGACCTCAACTCGGGCCTGATCGACGAGGACCAGGCACGCCGGCGGCGGGCCGAGGTGCACGCCGAGGCCGACTTCTACGGCGCGATGGACGGCGCCTCGAAGTTCGTCAAGGGCGACGCGATCGCGGCGATCATGATCACCCTGGTCAACCTCGTCGGTGGCTTCGCGGTCGGCATCGCCCAGAAGCACATGTCCTTCTCCGACGCGGTCAACAACTACAGCCTGCTCTCGGTCGGCGACGGCCTGGTCTCCCAGATCCCGGCCCTGCTGCTCTCGGTGGCGACCGGCCTGGTGGTGACGCGGGCCGCCGGCGACGCCGACATGGGCTCCGACATCGTCCGCCAGGTCACCGCGAGCCGGATGCCCTTGCGCATCGCCGGTTTTGCGGCGCTCACGCTGTGCCTCATCCCGGGCCTGCCGAAGATCCCGTTCGTCTTAGCCGGCGGCCTGATGCTCCTGCTCTCCTCGCGCGTGCAGCCCGAGGCGCAGACCACGGGCGTTGAGGCCGCTGCGGCGAGCACACTCGCGCTGCCCTCGCCGGACTCCCCGGAGGTGCTCGCCGAGGAGATCCAGGTCGACCCGCTCGGGCTGGAGCTGGCACCCGACCTCATCGACCTCGTGGACGCCTCCTCGGGTGGGGACCTGCTGGAGCGGGTGAAGGCCCTGCGCCGCAAGGTGGCCTCCGACATCGGTGTGGTGGTGCCTCCGGTGCGGACCCGGGACAACCTCGCCCTGCCGATGCGCACCTACGCCATCAAGCTCTTCGGCGTCGAGGTGGCGCGCGGAGAGGCGCCACCGGGCACGGTGCTGGCGATCGGCGACCAGCTCGCCGGGCTGCCCGGCGAGCACACGACGGAGCCGGTGTTCGGCCTGGCGGCGAAGTGGATCCCGCAGTCCCTGCGCAGCCAGGCCGAGATCGGCGGTGCCACCGTGGTGGACCGCAGCTCGGTGGTCACCACCCACCTCGCCGAGGTCGTCGGCACCCACGCCGCCCGTCTGCTGGGACGCGAGGACGTGCGGATGCTCACCGACGTGGTGAAGCGCACCCACCCCGTGGTGGTCGAGGAGCTCACCCCGACCGTGCTGAGCCTCGGCGAGGTGCAGCAGGTCCTCCAGGGCCTGCTCGTGGAGGGCGTGTCGATCCGCGACCTCGTCCGGATCTACGAGGCGCTGTCGCTGCGCGGCCGCGACTCCAAGGACCTGGACACCCTCGTCACCGCCGCACGTGCCGCACTGGGGCCGGCGATCGTGGCGCCCTACCTCGCCGACGGGACCGTGCACGTGCTGAGCCTGGACCCCCACCTGGAGCAGCGGATGCTCGAGTCGATGGTGCCCAGCGAGCACGGCGCGGTGATCGCGCTCGAACCCCACCTCGCGCAGGCGGTCCTCTCGCAGATCGCTCGGCTGGTCGAGGAGGTCGAGAACCGCAACCTGCGGCCGGTCCTCGCGTGCGCCCCCCAGATCCGGCCCGCGCTACGCCGGATGATCGCTCCGGTGCTGCGGCGGATGCCGGTGCTGTCCTACTCCGAGCTGACCGGACCGCACCAGATCAACGGCGTCGGCGTGATCACCGCCGAAGGGTCCGGGATGGCCCTCGTGGGAGCCCCGCCGGCCTGACGCACCGCCCACCACCCGACCCAGTCCTGTGAAAGGAAGGCCGCACCATGAACCTCAGCCCGTTCTCCGGCGTCGTCCTGGGCAGCGCCGCGGTGGTGGCGTCCCCCGCCCTCTATCAGGGCTTCGTGACCGGGACGATGCCCTTCCACGTCACCCTCGTGCGCTACCTCGTCGCCACCCTCCTGGCGTGGGCGGCGATCTCGCTGGTCGCCGAGCTGGTCGGCCCCGGCGCCGCGGCACCGGTCCGGGAGGACCAGCCGGACGTTGCGCCGGCGCCCCCGACGTCGGCGTCGACGACCGACTGAGCGCTGATCAGTCCAAGCTCGCGTTGTACTGGTGGAGCATCTGCGCCAGCCCGGTGATCTGGTCGGCGTCCCAGCCGCTGAGCCGCTCGTCGTACCGCCGCCGCCGGACGACGTCGACCTCGACGAGCCGGCGCTCGGCATCGGCGGTCAGCTGGAGCAGCTGCGCGCGGCCGTCGGCGGGGTCCGGCTCCCGGGTCACGAACCCGAGCTGCTCGAGGTGGGTGATCTGGCGGCTGACGGCGCCCTTGTCGATCGCGAAGGTGTCGGCCAGGGTCGAGGACCGCTGTGAGCCGGACTCCTGGAGGAATCGCAGGATCTGGTAGCCCGTGGACGACAGGTCCGGGTGCATCATCCGCGCCCGCTGGCCCTGCGCCCGGCGGACCCGACGGATCAGCACGCCGAGCTCCTGCTCGAGCGAGGAGATCGACGCCGCCCGGCTGCTCACCGGTGCTCCGAGGTCCGCATGGGCCCCATCGTAGGGGTGGGCGACCGGGACCCGGACGTGAACGACCCGCAGGTGTGGCACGGGCGTGCCGTCCCCGGCGGACGATCCGGGGGCACCTGCGGGTCGGGTGACTGCCGTGAATTGGCCGGCAGCCTGGTCACACCGGGCTGATCAGCCGGCAGCCACCTCACGCGTCCTGAAAGAACTCATTCTTCGGACCACCTCCTTTCCCGTGTGCGGCCACGGTACGTCGACCCGGTGCGGCGCTCAACGGATTTCGGTCGGCCGGCGCTCACACGGCCGCCGCGGCGAACTGAGCGGCATGCAACCGGGCGTAGGCACCGTCGGCGTCGACCAGCGCCTGGTGCGTGCCCTGCTCCACGATGCGGCCGTCCTCCATCACCAGGATCAGGTCCGCGTCGCGGATCGTGGAGAGCCGGTGGGCGATCACGAACGAAGTGCGGTCGGTGCGCAACGCCGCCATGGCGTGCTGCAGCAGCAGCTCGGTCCGGGTGTCGACCGAGCTGGTGGCCTCGTCGAGGATGAGCAGCTCGGGTCGAGCCAGGAAGGCGCGGGCGATCGTCACCAGCTGACGCTCCCCCGCCGACAGGCTCGATCCCTCCTCGTCGACCACGGTGCCGTAGCCCTCGGGCAGCGAGTGCACGAACCGGTCGACGAAGGTCGCCCGCGCCGCCTCGAGGATCTGCTCCTCGGTCGCGCCCGGTCGGCCGTAGGCGATGTTGTCCCGGATGGTGCCGGCGAACAGCCAGGTGTCCTGCAGCACCATGCCGGTCTGCGCGCGCAGCGCGGCGCGGGGCATGGCCGTGATGTCCACCCCGTCGAGGGTGATCCGGCCACCGTCGAGCTCGTAGAAGCGCATGAGGAGGTTGACCAGGGTCGTCTTGCCGGCGCCGGTGGGCCCGACGATGGCGACCGTCTGCCCGGGCCGGGCGACCAGCGCGAGGTCGCGGATCAGCGGCTTGTCGGGGTCGTAGGAGAACGAGACGTCCTCGAAGCGCACCTCGCCGCGACGTACCTCGGCGGGAGCCCCGGTCGCGTCCGGCTCCTGCTCGGGTGCGTCGAGCAGCTCGAAGACCCGCTCCGCGGAGGCCACCCCCGACTGCAGCAGGTTCGCCATCGAGGCGACCTGGGTGAGCGGCTGGGTGAACTGCCGGGAGTACTGGATGAACGCCTGGACATCGCCCAGGGAGAGCTGGCCGTTCGCCACCCGCAGGCCCCCGATGACGGCGACCAGCACGTAGTTGAGGTTCCCGACGAACATCATCAACGGCATGATCAGGCCGCTGACGAACTGGGCGGAGAACGACGCCTGGTAGAGCGCTTCGTTCTCCTCGGCGAACGTCCGCTCGACCTGCTCCTGGCGGCCGAACACCTTCACCAGCGCGTGCCCGGAGAAGCTCTCCTCGATGTGCGCGTTGAGCCGGCCGGTGCGCCGCCACTGCTGGACGAACTGCGTCTTCGACCGCTTCATGACCGCGCGGGTGAGCAGCACCGACAACGGCACCGAGACGAGCGCGACGACGGCGAGCAGCGGGGAGATCCAGAACATCATGGCGAGCACGGCGAGGACGGTGAGCAGGCTGGTCAGCAGCTGGCTCATCGTCTGCTGCAGCGACTGGCCGAGGTTGTCGATGTCGTTGGTGACCCGGGAGAGCAGCTCGCCGCGCGGCTGGCGGTCGAAGTAGCCCAGCGGGAGCCGGTTGACCTTGTCCTCCACGTCGGCGCGCAGGCGCAGCACGGTGTGCTGCACGACGTCGTTGAGGAGGTAGCCCTGCACGTAGGCGAGGACGGCGGCGGCGAGGTAGACCGCGAGCACGAGCATCAGGACGTGCCCGACGGCGGCGAAGTCGACACCGCGGCCGGGGTGCACGTCCATCGACTGCACCATCGCGGCGACCTTGTCGTCGCCTCGGGCGCGCAGCCCCTCGACGGCCTGCGCCTTGGTGAGACCGGCGGGCAGTCGCATGCCGAGCAGCCCGGCCAGGATCACGTCGGTGGCGCGCCCCAGCAGGCGTGGCCCCCAGGCGGTCAACGTGACCGAGACGATCGCGAGCGCGACGACCAGCAGGGTCTTGCTCCGCTCGGGCGCCATCCGCGCGAGCAGCCGCCGCGCGGAGCCGCCGAAGTCGTGCGCCTTCTGGCCCACCATCCCGGCCCCCATCGGCCCGCGACCTGGCCCATGCCCGCCGGCGGGCTGGATCCGCTCGGTCTCCTCCAGTTGACCCGCGTCGGTGCGCTTCTCGCTCACGGGACGGCCACCTCCTCGGCACCGAGCTGGGAGGCGACGATCTCCTGATAGGTCACGCAGGTCTCTAGCAGGTGGTCATGGGTGCCGCGACCGACGACCTCGCCGTCCTCGAGCACGAGGATCAGGTCGGCGTCCCGGATCGTCGAGACGCGTTGTGCCACGACCAGCACGGTGGCGTCGCGGGTGACCGGCCGCAGCGCGGCCCGGAGCCGGGCGTCGGTGGCGAGGTCGAGCGCGGAGAAGGCGTCGTCGAAGAGGTAGATCTCCGGTCGTCGCACCACCGCACGCGCGATCGCGAGACGTTGACGCTGACCGCCGCTGACGTTCGTGCCGCCTTGGGCGATGGGTGCCTCCAGGCCGCCGGGCATCCGCTCGACGAAGTCGCGTGCCTGGGCGATGTCCAGGGCCCGCCACAGCTCCTCGTCGGTCGCGTCCTCCTTGCCGTGACGCAGGTTGCTCGCGACGGTGCCGGTGAACAGGAACGCGCGTTGCGGCACCAGCCCGATCCGCGACCAGAGCAGCTGCGGGTCGAGGTCGCGTACGTCGACCCCGTCGACGAGAACGCGCCCGCCGGTGACGTCGAAGAGCCGGGGCACGAGGTTGAGCAGCGTCGACTTCCCCGCCCCGGTCGACCCGACGACCGCGACGGTCTGACCCGGAAGGGCTTCGAGCGAGACCCGTCGTACGACGGGGAGGGCGGCGCCGGGGTAGGTCATCTCGACGTCCTCGAACCGGAGGGTGCCGTGCTCGCGCAGCGTCGTCACGGGGACGGGCGGTGCGACCACGGAGGAGTCGGTGTCGAGCACCTCGACGATCCGGTCCGCGCAGACCGCCGACCTGGGGATCATCATCATCATGAACGTCCCCATCATCACGGCCATGATGATCTGCATCAGGTAGGACAGGTAGGCCGTGAGCGCGCCGATGTCCATCTCGCCGGCCTGAATCCGGTGACCGCCGAACCACAGCACGCCGATCGAGGACAGGTTCGCCACGAGCATCACCGTGGGGAACATCGCCGCCTGCCAGCGGCCGGCGCGGATGGCGACGTCGGTGAGCTGGTCGTTGGCTCCGCGGAAGCGCTCGGTCTCGTAGTCCTCGCGGACGAACGCACGCACGACCCGGACGCCGGTGATCTGCTCGCGCAGCAGCCGGTTGACCTCGTCGATCCGCTCCTGCATCAGCCGGAAGCTGGGCACCATCCGGGAGATCACGAAGCCGATCGACACGACGAGCACCGGCACCGCGACCGCGATCAGCCAGGACAGCCCGAGGTCCTCGCGCATCGCCATCACGACACCGCCGACCATCATGATCGGTGCGGACACCGTGAGGGTGCACGACATCAGCACGAGCATCTGCACCTGCTGCACATCGTTGGTCTCACGGGTGATGAGGCTGGGCGCGCCGAAGTGCTGGACCTCGCGGGCCGAGAACGTGCCCACCCGAGCGAAGATCGCGGCACGAAGATCGCGACCGAAGCCCATCGCGGTGCGAGCCGAGAACCAGACGGCGGCGACCGAGCAGGCGATCTGCAGCAGCGCCACCGCCAGCATGAGGCCGCCGTGGCGCACGATGTAGCCCGTGTCGCCACGCAGAACGCCCTGGTCGATGAGGTCGGCGTTGAGGCTGGGCAGGAAGAGCGAGGCGATGGTGCCGACGAACTGCAGGGCGACGACGGCCAGGAGCAGCGGTCGGTAGGGCACGAGGTGCCGTCGGATGAGACGGAGCAGCATTCAGGACTCCTTGCCCGGGCGCAGGGCGCCGTCGAGGACGAGCGAGACGATGTGCTCGGGCGAGAGCAGCCGCCCGTCGCTGAGGTGCGGGTGGGTGCCCGAGAAGGTGAGCAGGCGCAGCACGTGCACGAGCTCGGCGGGAGTGCAGCGCAGCCGGTCGGCGTCGGGCTCGACGAGCGCGACCATCAACGCGTCGGCCCGCTGCCGGCCGTCGGCGGTGTGCCGGTGCGACCGGGGCGGCCCCACCATGCCCATGGCAGTCATCAACGCGAAGACGCCCTCGAAGCGGTGCTGCAGGCGCCGCACCAGCTCGAGCAGGCGGGGCCGCAGCGGCAGCGTGGCGTCGATGGCGGCGAGGTCGTCGAGGAACGGCTCGATGTCCATCCCACGCTCGAGGGCGGCCAGCACGAGGTCGTCCTTGGAGTCGAAGACCCGGAAGATCGTGCCCTCGGCGACGCCGGCCGCCTCGGCGATCTGCCGGGTGGTCACCGTGCGGCCGTGCTCGCGCAGCAACGGCAGCGCCGCCTCGACGAGCGCGGCCCGTCGTTCGTCGGGCGCCAGCGGCGCGGCACGGGGAGGCATGTCGGCCAGGGTAAGTGAGTGAGCACTCACTCACAAGCGGATTTCCAGAACGCGGCGCGAATGCCCCACCACGTCGAGTCCGCCGGGTGGGAACCTGCTCGGGTGTGGCACTCGTCGAGGCGTCGTACGGCGCACCGCCGGCTGGCCGTGTCCCTGGCGCCGGTTGCGGGCGCCGGCTGCAGCAGCACGGACCGGCACGCCTCCGTCAGCGGATCGCGGAGCGGGACGGGGCGAAGGCAGTCCGCTTATCGCCCGTAGACGTGGCTGCGTCGATCGATGTGCACGATCTCGACGGTGCGGACATCCTGAAGCACGCCGTAGATCACCCGGTAGTCACCTCGGCGAGCAGAGTGCAGGCCGCCGAGCTCGCCGCGCAGCGGCTTGCCCACTCGCTGTGGATTGTCAGCGAGGGGTCCAAAGATGAACTCGACGCAAGCCGTGGCCATCTTCTCCGGTAACCGCTGCAGATCGCGTTCGGCTCGAGCCGTGACTCGGATCGAGTAGCGCTCCTGCACTCAGGCGATCCCGTAGCGGGACTTGAGTGCGTCGTTGTCGGCGAAGCGGCCTGCGGCGGCGTCAGCGAGGCCCTCGCTGATGGCTTCGGCAGCGCCGGGGGTTCCGAGAACCTCCAGAGTCTCCTCAATGGCGGCCAGATCGTCGGCGGAGATGAGGACCGCAGCGGGGTGACCGTGGCGGGTGATGGTCACCCGCTGATGGGTGCGTTCCACTTCCGAGACGTACTCGGAGAGCCGGTCGCGGGCATCGCCAAGCGGTACGGCAATCATGCTCACAGTGTAGCCAAAATGTTGGGCAGAATTGGCCTGCCCAGGCCAACTCATCATGTGATCAGGTTGAACCGACAACGAGGTCCGCTGGCCGCGACGAATCTCCCGTCGCACGTGATGAGCCGACCATCCAGCCGTTCGGCCAAGGCGACGTATGCCCCGTCGTCCCCCCCGCACCGCGGCGGCCGCGTCCTCGATCGTCACACCGCTGCCGGTGGCGGGCGAGAATCGTCGTCGATCCCGATACCGCTCTACGGTGGACCTCACGCACATCGATGAAGGAGTCCGATGCCCGCCCGCCGCGTCCTGCCCACCGAGGAAGCCGTCGACCTGATCGCGCTCACCCGCGCGATCTGCGACAAGGAGCTGCTGCCGCTCGTCGCGGAGGCGGAGGCGACCGGGACGTTCCCGCGGGAGGTGTTCCGCACGCTGGGCCGCGCGGGCCTGCTCGGGCTGCCCTATCCCGAGGAGTACGGCGGCGGCGGCCAGCCGTACGAGGTCTACCTCCAGGTGCTCGAGGAGATCGGGCGGGTGTGGGCGAGCGTGGGCGTGGGCGTGAGCGTGCACGCGCTCAGCTGCTTCGGGCTGGCCGAGTTCGGCACCGAGGAGCAGCGGCGGCGGTGGCTGCCCGAGATGCTGGGCGGGGAGCTGCTCGGCGCGTACTGCCTCTCCGAGCCGCACGCCGGCTCCGACCCCGCCGCGATGCGCCCCCGGGCCGTGTCCGATGGGGATGACTACGTCATCAACGGCGCCAAGGCCTGGACCACCCACGGCGGGCAGGCCGACTTCTACAAGCTGATGGCGCGCACCGGCGACGGCCGGGGCGACATCTCCTGCTTCCTGGTCCCCGCCGACACGCCGGGACTCGTCGCGGACCCCCCGGAGCAGAAGATGGGCCTGATGGGCTCGACCACGGCGACGATGGTGCTCACCGACGTACGGGTGCCCGCCGAGCGCCGGCTCGGCGTCGAAGGGGAGGGCCTCCGCATCGCGCTGGCCGGCCTCGACGCCGGGAGGCTCGGCATCGCCGCCGTCGCGACCGGTCTCGCCCAGGCGGCGATCGATCACGCGGTCGTCTACGCGAAGGACCGGGAGACGTTCGGAAGCCGGATCATCGACCACCAGGGGCTGGCGTTCCTGCTCGCGGACATGGAAGCCGGCACCCAGGCGGCGCGCGCCACCCTGCTGCACGCCGCGCGGCTGAAGGACCAGGGCCTGCCGTACGGGCGCGAGGCGAGCATCGCCAAGCTCATCGCCACCGACAACGCCATGAAGGTGACCACCGACGCCGTGCAGGTCCTCGGCGGCTACGGCTACACCCGCGACTTCCCGGTCGAGCGGTTCATGCGCGAGGCCAAGGTCATGCAGATCTTCGAAGGCACCAACCAGATCCAGCGGATGGTGATCGCCCGGTCCCTCGACCGCTCCCCCGACGCCTCGATCGTCAAGGCTCGGTAGCCGTCACGGAGCGAGCCGCTCCCGCCCCCAGCCGTCGGCGGTGCGAGTGAACGCCAGCCGGTCGTGCATCCGACCGTGCCGGCCCTGCCAGAACTCCATCCGATCGGGGCGTACGACGTACCCGCCCCAGTACGGCGGCCGGGGTACCGGTCCGTCGCCGAACCGTGCCTGCGCGGCAGCGAAGGACGCCTCGAGCTCCTCACGGCCGGCGACGACCGACGACTGCGTCGAGGCCCAGGCGCCCAGCTGGGAGTCGCGCGGCCGGCTCGCGAAGTACGCGTCGGAGACCTCCGCCGCCACCGGCTGCGCCCGGCCCTCGATCCGGACCTGGCGCTGCAGGTCGAGCCACAGGAGGGTCAGCGCGCACCGCGGCTCGTGCGCGAGAGCGCGACCCTTGCGAGAGTCCTCGTTGGTGTAGAACACGAACCCCTCGTCGGTGACGCCCTTGAGCAGCACGGCCCGGGCCGAGGGTCGGCCGTCGGGGTCGACGGTGGCGAGCACCATCGCGTTCGCCTCGAGCACACCGCCGGCGCGCGCGTCCTCGAACCACCGGTCGAACAGTGCCCGCGGGTCGTCGCCCGCTTGGTCCTCCAGCAGACCGCCGCGCTGGTAGTCACGACGCAGGGCGGCGAGGTCGTCGGGTCGGGGATCGGACATGCACCCCAGCCTGGCACGGCGCCGGGTGACCGCCCGGCGACGGATCGCTTCCGAGCGCGGTGGCACAATGCCCACCGGACCGGCCGCGCTCCCACCATCGGCGCCCGTCCCCCGTCTCACGAAGGAGTCGTCACATGACCGAGGTTCACGAGGGACTCGAGGGCGTCATCGCCTTCCGCACCGAGATCGCCGAGCCGGACAAGGAAGGCTCGGCGTTGCGCTACCGCGGCGTCGACATCGAGGACCTCGTCGGCCGCGTCCCCTTCGAGAACGTGTGGGGCCTGCTCGTCGACGGCTCCTACACCCCCGGCATGCCGCCCGCCGAGCCGTTCCCGCTGCCGGTGCACACCGGCGACATCCGCGTCGACGTGCAGTCCGCGGTCGCCCAGCTCGCCCCCGTCTGGGGCCTCGGCCAGACCTACGACATCACCGACACCCAGGTCCGCGAGGACCTCGGCCGCGCCGCGGTGATGGTGCTCTCCTACGTCGCCCAGGCCGCCCGCGGCCTCGGCCAGCCGATGATCCCCCAGAAGCGGGTCGACGAGGCGCGGACCATCGCCGAGCGCTTCATGATCCGCTGGCAGGGCGACCCGGACCCCGCCCACGTGAAGGCCGTCGACGCCTACTGGAGCTCGGCCGCCGAGCACGGCATGAACGCCTCCACCTTCACCGCCAGGGTGATCACCTCCACCGGCGCCGACGTGGGCGCCGCCCTGTCCGGCGCGGTCGGCGCGATGAGCGGCCCGCTCCACGGCGGTGCGCCGTCCCGCGTGCTGCACATGATCGAGGAGGTCGAGAAGGGCGGCGACGCCTCGTCGTACGTCAAGGGCCTGCTCGACCGCGGCGACCGCCTGATGGGCTTCGGCCACCGCGTCTACCGGGCCGAGGACCCGCGCGCCCGCGTGCTGCGTCGGACCGCACGCGAGCTGGGCGCGCCCCGCTACGAGGTCGCCGAGGCGCTGGAGAAGGCCGCGCTCGCCGAGCTGCGCGAGCGCCGCCCCGACCGGGTGCTGGAGACCAACGTCGAGTTCTGGGCCGCGATCGTCCTCGACTTCGCCCAGGTGCCGCCGCACATGTTCACCTCGATGTTCACTTGCGCGCGGACGGCGGGCTGGTCGGCGCACATCCTGGAGCAGAAGCGCACGGGTCGGCTGATCCGCCCCTCCGCGTTGTACGCCGGCCCCGGCGAGCGGCCCGCCGACTCCGTCGAGGGTTGGAACCCCGTCTGGGGCGAGTGACCCGTCCCCGGACGGCTCAGGCCTGCGAGCGTCGCTCGCCGGCCTGATCGGTCACGTCGCCGGCGGAGTCGTGATCCTCTCGCTCCTCGGCCTTGCCCTTGCGGTGCTCGTGGATGCGCCAGGCGATGAGGGCGAGCACCACGATCCCACCGACGGCATAGGCGACGTCATGGCCTGCCTTCTTCTCGATCGTCGCGTACGACGACCCGGCGAGGTGGCCGAGCACCACGAAGCCCGTCCCCCAGAGGATCCCCCCGAGGGCGTTCCACCTCACGAACACCGGGTAGGGCATTCTCGCCGCGCCGGCCAGCGCCGGCATCATCGCGCGGAAGAACGCGGTGAACCGACCGAGGAACACCGCCACGCCGCCCTTGCGCCGCAGGAAGGCCTCGGCGCCGGCGATGCGATGACGGTGCTTGGCGAGGAACCCGCGCTCGAGCAACGCCGGCCCGAAGAAGTGCCGGCCGACCTCGTAGCCCACCGTGTCCCCGATGATCGCCGCCAGGACGATCACGACGATGGCCACCGGGAACGACACGTGTCCGATGCTGCTCGCCACGCCGGCGATGACCGCGGCCGTCTCCCCGGGGACCACGAACCCGATGAAGATGGCGTCCTCGAGGAACACCAGCGCACCGCAGACGACGACCAGCCACAGCGGGTCGAGGTGGAGCAGGTGCTCGGGCAGGTTCTTGACGAAGTCCACGAGGCTGCTCACCGGGTGAGTGTGCCCGAGACAGCCTGACCTGCACGTGAGCCGGCCGATTGGGCGCCGGGCGGATCGGGCACTCGCCCGCGGTGCCCCCCGCCTTCCCCCGTGCGTCTCCTCGCGCGGCGTGCCGAGCGCTGAGTCGGCGCCTGGGCGCTCGACTGGGGGACCGCCTGGGAGAGCGCGTCGGGGGCCGGGAGCGTGCGCGCGCTGTGGTGCTCCTGGCCGCGGTGCTCGCGCTCGACAGCGCCGACAAGGCCTGCGTCGGGGCCGTCGCCACCCAGCTCGAGCCGGCGCTGCACATCGGCAACGCGAAGCTCGGCCTGCTCGTCACCGTCTCGACCGCCGTCTCGGCGATCGCGACCCTGCCGATCGGCCGGTGGGTCGACCGCGTGGACCGGGTGCGGCTGCTGTCCCTGGCCGTCGCCCTGTGGTCGGTCGCGATGGTGGCCTGCGGCGCGGCGTCGTCGTACGGCGCTCTGCTCGCCGCACGGGTCGTCCTCGGTGCCCTCGCCGCGACGGCGGCACCGGTGATCGCCTCGCTGACCGGTGACCTCTTCCCCGCCGCCGACCGCGCCCGGATCTACGGCTACGTGCTCAGCGGGGAGCTGATCGGTGCCGCCTTCGGCATCCTCGTGTCCGGCAACGTCGCCGCCGTACTGTCCTGGCGCGCGGCCTTCTGGGTGATGGTGCTTCCCGGGCTGGCGCTCGCGGTCGCGCTTCGCCGCCTGCTTCGCGAGCCGGCGCGTGGCAGCCAGTCGGCCCTGTCCCTGGAGGCGGCCGACCCGGTCCTCGTCGAGCAGGTCCACGAGCGCGGCATCGAGCCACGGCACAGCGTCCTCATCGGGGATCCCCGGCGGCGCTCGCTGTGGTGGGCGGTGCGCCACGTGCTGTCGATCCCCACCAACCGAGTGCTGATCCTCGCCTCCGCCCTGGGCTACTTCTTCTTCTCCGGGGTCCGGACCTTCGCGGTCGTCTTCGTCCGCGGCCGCTTCGACGTGGGCCAGAGCGCCGCCACCGGCCTCCTCGTGCTCGTCGGGATCGGCGCGATCGCCGGGGTGCTGATCACCGGCCGGGTCGCCGACCGGCTGCTGGGCCGAGGCGTCCTGGCGGCCCGGCCGCTCGTCGGCGGCGCCTCGCTGCTCGTCGCCGTGGTGCTGTTCGTGCCGGCGCTGCTCACCACGGCCCTGGTCGCCGCAGTGGTGCTGTTCGCGCTCGCGGCTGCGGGCGTGGGCGGCGTGAACCCGCCCACCGACGCCGCCCGGCTCGACATCGTCCACTTCGACCTGTGGGGCCGGGCGGAGGCGGTGCGGACGGTGCTGCGCTCGGCGGCCGAGGCGGTGGCTCCGCTCTTGTTCGGCTGGGTGTCGACGCAGCTGGGCACCGGCGCGGTCGCCGACGGGGGTGCCGACGTGCCGGCCGGTGGCGGCACCGGCGTGGGCCAGACGTTCCTGGTGATGCTGGTGCCGTTGCTCGCCTCCGCCCTGCTGCTGCTGCGCGCGCGCCGCACCTATCCCCGCGACGTCGCGACGGCGATCGCCGCCGAGGAGCGGACCCGGTGCTGAGGCCCGTCGGCCGCTCAGAGCGGGCGGGCGAAGCAGCGCGACAGCGGCTCGCCCGCGTAGTGGCCGAACCCCGGGATCGCCGTGTAGCCCGACGACGCGTAGAGCGCGATCGCCTCGGGCTGTCGCAGCCCGGTCTCGAGCACCACGACGTCGGCGCCCGCAGCGCGGGCCGTCTCCTCGAGGTGGGCGAGCATCAACCGCGCGAGGCCGCGACCGCGCTCCTCGGGGACGACGTACATGGGCTTCAGCTCCACCGCCGACGTGCCCGGGGCGCCCACGGGGAGTGGCCGGCGCCGCCACGCTCCGGTGGCCACTGGCGCGTCGCCGTCGTAGGCCACCACGAAGCAGCCGCGGTCGCCGTCGAACTCGGCAGGATCGATCGGGGAGTCGTCGCGCCCGCCGTACCGCTCGACGTACTCCTCCTGCACCGCGTCGATCAGTCGAGCCGCGTCCGGATGGGTGATCGGCACACGCTCCAGCCGCACCGCGGCGGTTCCGCGTGGCATCTGGACCTCCCCGGCTGGGCGACGCGTCGGCTGCCAGAATAGGCGGGCCCGACGGGCCGGTCCGTGCCCGTCCCCGAACGCCGGAGAGGTGCGTGCCCGCGTGACCCTGATCGAGATCCCGGCGTCGCTGCGCCCCGCGGACGGCAGGTTCGGCGCCGGACCCTCGAAGGTGCCCGCGGCGGCCCTGGCGGCGCTCGCGCAGACCGGCACCTCCCTGCTCGGGACCTCGCACCGGCAGGCCACGGTCCGGCGGCTGGTCGGGGAGGTCCGCGAGGGACTGGCCGAGCTGTTCGCGCTTCCCGAGGGCTACGAGGTGGTGCTCGGCAACGGCGGCTCCACGGCGTTCTGGGACATCGCGACCTTCGGTCTGATCCGGGAGCGCAGCCAGCACCTGGTCTTCGGGGAGTTCTCCGCGAAGTTCGCCGCAGCGGCCGCGGCGGCCCCCCATCTGGCCGAGCCCGCCGTCGTCACGGCGGAGCCGGGCGGCGTCGCCGTCCCCCGCGCCGAGGAAGGGGTCGACGCCTACGCGTGGCCCCACAACGAGACCTCCACGGCCGTGATGGCGCCGGTACGCCGGGTCGAGGGCGCCGACGAGGGCGCGCTGGTCCTCGTCGACGCGACCTCGGGCGCCGGCGGCCTCCCGGTCGACGTGCGGGACTGCGACGTCTACTACTTCGCGCCGCAGAAGGGCTTCGCCTCCGATGGCGGCCTCTGGCTGGCGCTGATGTCGCCGGCGGCGCTGGAGCGCGTGAGCTCGATCGCGGCATCCGGGCGGTGGGTGCCGGCGTTCTTCGACCTGCCCACGGCGATCGAGAACTCCCGCAAGAACCAGACCTACAACACCCCCGCCGTCGCGACGCTGTTCCTCATGCAGCGCCAGATCGCCTGGATGCTCGAGCGTGGTGGCTTGCCGGCGATGGTGGCCCGCACCACGGCGTCCTCCCAGGCGCTGTACGGGTGGGCGGAGCGGTCCTCCTACGCCACGCCGTTCGTGCCCGAGGCCGCCGACCGATCGCTCGTGATCGGCACCATCGACCTCGACGAGGCCGTCGACGCCGAGGAGGTGGCTGCGGTGCTGCGCGCCAACGGGATCGTCGACACCGAGCCGTATCGCAAGCTGGGGCGCAACCAGCTGCGGATCGGGATGTACCCGGCCGTCGACCCCGACGACGTCGTCGCCCTCACCCACTGCATCGTCCACGTGGTCGAGCGGCTGGCCTGAGGCACGCCGTCAGGAGGCGTCGAGGGCGTGCCGCAGGGCGTCGTACGCCGTCCGGCTGAAGGCCACCATCCGCGCCTCGGTGACCGAGGTGGGCGTCGCACGGAGGGTCGCGACCGCGCGATCGGCGGCGTCCTGGACGGGCCACCCGTAGACGCCTGCGGACACCAGCGGGAAGGCGACCGTGGCCGCGTCGATCTCGTCGGCGACCTCGAGCGCCCGGCGGTAGCACGACTCCAGCAGCGCCGGATCCGTCTGGCCGGCGTGCCGGTTCGGCCCGACGACGTGGATCACCCAGCGTGCCGGGAGCCGGCCGCCGGTCGTCCAGCCGGCATCGCCGGTGGCGAGACCCCGGGGGAACCGACGCACGCAGTCCTCGAGCACGGCCGGCCCGCCCGCCGCGTGGATGGCGCCGTCCACGCCACCCCCGCCCCGCATCCGGGAGTTCGCCGCATTCACCACCGCGTCCACGTCCTGCGTCGTGATGTCGCCGCTCACCAGCGTGATCTCCATCCCGCCAGGCTACGTCCCCGCCGGTGCGCCGAGCGGGCGGTTGCGGTCCCCGCCGGTGCGCCTAGCGGGCGGTTGTGTACGCCGAAGCGGTTCGCGTGCCGGACCGCCCACTCGCCGCCAGTCAGCGTGCCGATACGCCCGCTCGGCGCGTGTCCGAACACCATCTCCGCCCGCTCGCCGCCTGCCCGAACACCGTTCCCGCCCGCTCGGCGCGTGCCCAGGCACCATCTCCGCCCGCTCGGCAGCTTCAGGCACACCGTTCCCGCCCGCTCGGCGGTGTCAGGGGCGGGAGGCGGCCCTCCTGGCGAGCACCGCTGCGAGGCCGACCAGGCCGAGGAGGCCGACAAGCACGCCGAGTACGCGGCCTACACCGACCGGCCGGGTCTCCCCGGGGCGATGGGCGCCGGCGGGGTCCGGGTGAGGCGCGTCGGCGGCGGAGGCGTCGGCCCGGGGAGTGGGCGTCGCGGGCGCAGGGCGCATCCGCGCGCGCACGGCACGGGGAAGGGTGACCGAGAGCACCCGGGAGTGGACGCCCTCGCTGCCGATCCGGACCCGGTCGTGGGGACCGATCGAGACCGACTCGCCCTGCGGTTGCCGCGGCAACGGGAACGACCCGACCCGACGCCACGTCCCGTGCACGGGCACTGCGTACACGTAGGCGTCGTCGTAGGTGCGCACCAGCAGGTGCCGGCCGTCGGGGAACGCCGCCGCGTCGGTCACCAGCGCCGGCAGGGTGGGGCCGACCCGCTGGAGCGTGGTCACGCCGGAGGGGTCCAGGCGCCGCGGAGCGGCGTACGCGTGGCCGCCGAGGATGCCCTTGGTGAGGATCGTGAGCCGGCCACGCACGACGGCCAGCGCCTCGGCGTCGTGAGCGCCGTCGGGGTAGCGGAGCCGGTAGGAGCGGACCGGACCCCGGCTCAACGGCACGCGGTGAACGACCACGCTGCGGCGGCGCGCGAGGTTGTCGCCGATGTCGCCGACCCACACCGCGTCGCGGCCGGCCGGCGCCAACGCCTCCACGTCGACCTGGCTCGCGGCGTACCGGACCGTCCCGCGCGTCTCACCGGTGCTCGGGTCGAGCACGAACAGCAGCGACGGATGCCCGGAGTCGTTCGCCGACACCATCACCGCGCCGAGATCGACCAGGCTGCTGGACTCGGTCAGCCGAGGGTCCGCGATCCGGAAGACCGGCGGCGGAGGGGCGGCGAGGATGATCACGGCCGCCGGCCGAGCAGCTCCCCGAGGCGAGGGCGTAGCCGCCAGGTCGTCACCAACTCGTCGTACTCCTCGCCCGCGCGCTCCCCGCCGCCGCCGCGGACCGCACGCAGCAGCGTGTTGCGCGGCGTGTGACGGCTCTCGACGAACTCCATCACGTCGACCCGGTAGCCGCGCGCCCGCAGCAAGGCTGCCCGGAGCGCGTCGGTCAACGTGTCCGCCGCACGCTCGCGCAGGATACCGTCACGCACCAGCAGGTCGTACGGCGCCGGCGGTGGCCGGTCGCGGAGCTGGCGGGCGATGTCGTGGTGGCAGCACGGCGCGGCGAGGACCACCGCCGCGTCCCAGGCCACCGCCCGGGCCAGGGCGTCGTCGGTCGCGGTGTCGCAGGCGTGCAGCGCGAGCACCACCTCCGGGGCGGGATCGAGCTCCACCTCACCGATGGTCCCGACGACGAAGCGAGTGCGCTCGGTCCAGCCCAGACGCGCCGCCACGTCGGCGTTGTGGGCCCGCGACTGCTCCTTGACGTCCACGCCGGTGACGACCGCAGGGATGCCCCGCTGCTCGAGCAGCGCCACGGCAGCGAAGGTGAGGTAGGCGTTGCCGCAGCCGAGGTCGACCACGCGCAGCGGGTCGGCCGCCGTCGGCACGCGCAGCCGCGCGCCGGCATCGCTGAGCGCGGCGTCCAGTGTGCGGACGAACTCCTCGACCTGGCGGTACTTGGCCTGCCGGGTCGGCTTGATCCGGCCCTCGGCGTCGGAGATCCCGAGCTCGCGCAGCAGGGGGTGCTCGGGCGCCAGCATGCGCATCTTGGCCCGGTCGTGCCGGCGCTCGGGCTCGACGGCCTCCGCCCGGGCACTGCGGTGCACCAGCGGCCGGCCCTTCTTGGTGAAGCGGACCTGCAGTGTGTCGGCTGACGTGTCCACGTGCCAGTTCGCGAAGCCCTCGGCAAGGAGGTCCTCGACGACGCCGGCTGCGTCGGCGTGGTTGGCGGTGTGGGCTTGCGTCTCGTCGTACGACGTGACCTGCAGGTGCCGACCCGCGCGGAGATCGACGTACCGCAGCTCGACCCGGCGCCACCGCGGCTGGGCGCCCCTGCGGCGGCCGGAGGCGACCGCCCGCACCAGGGTGACATCGTCGAGCAGGGCCGCGCGGAGGTCGGCGGTCGGGTCCTCGACGCTCATGGCTACTTCGTCAACGCAGCGATGAGCACGATCAGCAGCAGCGCCCCCAGCGCGCACGGGATCAGCAGGCGGCGGTAACGGGGGTGCACGGTCCGAGTGTAGGGAGCGAGCGTGCTCACGCGGCGAGCGCGGGGTCGTTGGCCTCGTCGGGCGACGACCGGACCCGTCCGCGCAGTGGACCGGCGGAGAGGCCCCGGAAGACCGCCAGCGCTAGGAGGATCCCGAGCAGGGACATCAGGCCGCCGCCGATGAGCGTCCAGCGGGCGCCGAAGGTGGCGCCGACCCAGCCGACGATGGGCGCGCCGAGCGGCGTCCCGCCCATGATGAGCATCATGTAGAGCGCCATCACCCGCCCGCGCATCACCGGATCGGTGGAGATCTGCACGGTCGTGTTGGCCGAGTTGAGCATCGTGATGAGGCTCAGGCCCAGCAGCGGGCTGAGGCAGGCGAACGTCAGGTAGGACGGCATCAGGCCCAGCGCGATCTCGACGGCGCTGAACGCGAAGCCGGCGAGGATGACGTAGTGCGGCCGGGGCTTGGCGACGCGACGGGCACCGAGCAGCGCGCCGGTGAGCGAGCCGACGGCCAGGGTGGTGCCGAGCAGGCCGTACTCCCCCGCGCCCTTGTGGAAGACCTGCGTGGCCATCAGCGCCGAGGTCATCTGGAAGTTCATCCCGAACGTGCCGGCGAAGAAGCCGGCGGTGAGGATCATCATCAGGTCGGGACGGTGCCGCACATAGCGCAACCCGTCGCGGATCATGCCCTTGCCGCGCGCGGCGCGCGGGTTCTCGTAGAGGTCGGCGTCGCGCATCGCCTGCAGCGCCGCGATCACGGCGAGGTAGCTGAGCGCGTTGAGCAGGATCACCCAGCCCGTGGCCATGACGTGGCCGCCGAGCACGCCGATGAGGACCCCGGAGAGCGCGGGCCCCACCACGCGGGCCAGGTTGAACGAGGCGGAGTTGAGACCGACCGCGTTGGTGAGGTCGTCGGGTCCCACCATCTCGCTGACGAACGCCTGCCGGGCGGGGGCGTCGAAGGCCGAGCCCATCCCGAAGACCAGCGCGATCAGGTACACCATCCAGGTGTGCACGACGCCGGTCACCGCGAGCCCGGCGAGGACGAGCGCGGACAGGCCCATCCAGGCCTGGGTCATCTGCAGCAAGCGCCGCTTGGGGAGCCGGTCGGCGATCAGGCCGGCGTACGGGGAGAGCAGCAGGACCGGCAGGAACTGCAGGCCGGTGGTGATGCCGAGCGCCGTGCTCGCCTGGGCGGGGCTGCCGTGATGGAGCTGGAGGACCAGCCAGTCCTGGGCGATGCGCTGCATCCAGGTGCCGGTGTTCGACACCACCCCACCGGCCGCGTAGAGCCGGTAGTTGCGGACGCGCAGGGAGCGGAAGGTGGGACTCATCCGAGGTCCCCGCGGAGGTGCGAGCGGAGCGAGTGGCTTCGTGGGGTGGTCAAACTGTGGACAGTCTCTCCAGGATCGGGGCCGCCTTGCGGAGGGCGGCGCGTTCGTCGGGGGTCAGCTCGGCAAGCCGCTGGGTGAGCCAGGCGTCGCGCCGGGCCCGGTCGGCGAGGAGGGTCGCGCGTCCCGCCTCGGAGAGCTCCACCACCACCTGGCGGCGGTCGGACTCGTGGGGCCGCCGGGCGACGTACCCGCCCTCCTCCAGGCAGTTCACGGTGCGCGTCATGCTGGGCGGCTGCACCCGCTCGAGCTGGGCCAGCTCGCCGATGCTCAGCCGGCCGTCGTGGCGGAACAGCAGCCCGAGGACCGCCATCGCACCGAGGCTCAGCTCGTTGTCGGGGTGCCGCTCGGCCGCCAGCCGACGACGCAGCCGCATCACCGAGACCCGCAGCTGCGCCGCGAGCCCGGCATCGCTGCGGATCACCGTCTCGACCGTGGACACGGTGCTTAGTCTACCTCATTAGTTGCGCTAAACAAATGCCGAGCGGGCGGTTGCGCACGCACAGAAGCGCCGAGCGGGCGGTCCGGTACGACGTCGTCGTACC
>JBQCCW010000288.1:0-2898 GCA_051961835.1 Marmoricola sp.
TGCCTGGGCATCATGCCGGTCACCGGGGTGCCCCTCCCGCTGGTCTCCTATGGAGGCTCGTCGATGTTCGCCTCGCTGATGGCGATCGGGCTGCTGCAGAACATCCACCGTCGCTCGGACCGGCTGCTGCGCTGAGCCTCAGACCGCCTCAACCGCCTCAGGCCGCGGGCAGGGTGAAGCTGAACGTGGAGCCGCCCGTCGGGTTGCGCCGGGCCGCGATCCGACCGCCGTGGCGGACGACGATCCTGCGGGTGAGCGCCAGGCCGAGGCCGGTGCCGGGGGAGCCGCCGGTGTCGTTCCCGCGGCGGAACTCCTCGAAGATCGTCTCCTCCTGCCCCTCGGGGATGCCGATGCCGTCGTCTTCGACCTCGATGCGGATCCAGCCGGGCTCGTCGTCCTCGGACGAGCGGATCGTGATCAGCGGCGGCCGCTCGGCGGGTGCGTACTTCACGGCGTTCCCGACCAGGTTGTCCACGATCTGCCGGAGCAGGGCGCGGTCGGCGCACACCACGTGTGCCAGGTCGAGTGCGAACGTGGGCGCGGCGTCCTGGTCGCCGCGGGCGTAGGTGCGGGCGATCTCGTCGACGACCTCGGTGAGCGGGACGGGCTCCGGCCGGAGGGCGGCGTCCCGGACGACGGTGTAGTTGAGCCAGTCCTCGATGACCTGACGCATCCGGGCCGCTGCCTCTTGTGCCCGGCTCAGCCCCTCCTCGACCAGCGCGCGGTCACCGCTCGCGCGGCCGTCGGCGACCAGCTCCAACCAGCCCTCGAGCCGGGTGAGCGGCCCGCGTACGTCGTGCGCCACGACGCCGGCGAACTCCCGTAGCGCCTGCACCCGTTGCCGGGTCGCGGTGACGTCGTGGAGGAGCACGAGAGTCACCTGCCGCTGGTCCCACTCGAGGGGGCGGGCGGTGACCTCGACGATCCGCTCGTCGCCCGCGTCCCCGAGGACGTACTCGTGCGTGCCCGGGACGTGCTCCGCGACGCCGAGGGCTGCGCGCAGGTCGTCGTCGTCGACGAGCCGGCCGTCGAGGTCACGGGCCCCGAAGGCGGCCGCCCAGCTGTCCGGACGGTCCTGTGGCATGGCACGCCCGATCAGCTGGCGGGCGGCGCTGTTGAACCGCAGGACGCCGGCCGGCTCGGCGATCAGGGCGCCGTCGGTGATGCCGTCGAAGACCATCTCCAGGAGCCGGCCCTGAGCCTCGGCCTCGGTGGTGCGCTCGTCCAACTCGGCGATCAGCCGGCCCCGCTGGTCGCGCATCAGCGTCAGCAGCATCGCCGCGCCGATGCTCGCGATCAGCAGCAGATCCACCATGCTGGAGGCGGGCAGCAGCCCGGCGTACCCGAAGTGCTTGCGGGGCAGCACGGTCACCACGGCCGCGCCGAGCACGACGCCGAGCGAGAGGGCGGCCGTGCCGCGCGGGGTGAGGGTGAGGCCCGCCCAGACGAATGGCACCAGCATCAGCCAGGACTGCGGTTGGGAGGGGTCGTTGTAGGTTCCCCACACTCCCAGGCCCGCCGCGCCCACGAGCGCCATGAGGTTGGGCACCGAGCTGGGCGGCAGGACGTCTCGTTGATCCCAGTGGAACAACGTGAGGAACGTGACCGCGGGGATGAAGCAGCTCACCGTGCCGCGCAGCACCCACCAGCCCATGACCACGGAGAGGTGGCCCGGCGGCAGATGCGGGAAGCCGCCCACGAGAGCGAGGGCGAGGTTCGAGGCGGCCGCGGCCACCAGCAGCGCGGCGAGATGGTGCTCCGTGGTCGGCGCCCACCCCCGGTCGCGCCGGAGCCGGCGGTAGATCAGCACCAGCAGCACCGACTGGCCGGCGCCGGCCACGGCCCACCAGGCGGCCTCGGCCACGCCGTGGCCCAGAAGCAGGGCCGTCACGGCGAAGACCGCCACGAGATAGGCGAGCACGCCGAGCAGCTCGTGTCGGGGCCGCTCCCAGACGAGGCTCAACGCCAGGAACCCGGGCGCACCGATCGCCCAGAGCTCGGAGATCCGGTGGTCGACGGTGAAGCCGGTGAGCCCGGCGGAGGGCCGCAGCAGGCTGACCAGCAGCACGAAGGTCAGACAGGCGCGCCGGTGCTCGACGCCGAGAGGCTGGTCGGCGTGCGGCGAAGGCTTGAACGAGGGCCCCGACGAGGGCCCCGACGAGGGCACGGCGACGCGTTCCACGAGCCCCCCTCGGTGCGCACCACGGATCCTGGTCAGGCTTCCTTGTCAGGCTCTCATCGGCAGGCGGCGCCCGAATTGCACCGGTTGACCGTGCTGGGCGGCCCGGTGCGCCCCGTATCCTGGTCCGTCGTCCCCCCACCGCGTTCGCGAGGTCTCACCGTGCCCGTCACCACCCCGACGCCCGCGTCGGTCTTCCCGCGGCTCGAGCCGCTGCTGCCCGGCGTCGCCAAGCCGATCCAGTACGTCGGCGGTGAGCTGAACTCGGTCACCAAGGACTGGGAGTCGGTGTCCGTGCACTGGGCATTGATGTACCCCGACGCCTACGAGGTCGGGCTGCCCAACCAGGGCGTGCAGATCCTCTACGAGGTGCTCAACGAGTCCGAGCACGCGCTCGCCGAGCGGACCTACGCCGTGTGGCCGGACCTCGAGACGGTGATGCGCGAGCACGGCATCCCGCAGTTCACCGTCGACAGCCACCGTCCGGTGGGCTCGTTCGACTTCCTCGGTGTGTCGTTCTCCACCGAGCTCGGCTACACCAACATGCTGACCGCGCTCGATCTCGCCGGCATCCCCCTGCACGCGGAGGACCGCACCGAGGAGCACCCGGTGGTCCTGGCCGGCGGGCACGCCGCGTTCAACCCCGAGCCGATCGCCGACTTCATCGACGCGGCCGTCCTCGGCGACGGCGAGGAGGTGGTCCTCGCCATCAGCGAGGT
>JBQCCW010000289.1:0-12707 GCA_051961835.1 Marmoricola sp.
CGACCTCGCCCTGCTCGGGGTCGACGACGCCGGCACCATCGAGACCGGCCCCCGGGCCGGGGCCGCGGTGCTCGCCGAGACCATCGCCGCCTGGTGCGGCCGACCCGCCACCGACCTCACCGTCCTCCCCGTCCTCGACACGAACGCGCACCACGCCGGCACCGGCTACGCCGCCCCGGTGACGTTGAAGCGGCACCTGGCCGAGCGGGACCAGCACTGCCTGTTCCCGTTCTGCGACCGCCCCGCCCGAGGCTGCGACTGCGACCAGAACGCGCCGACGAAGTCGCTGCGCGGACGTGTCGTCCCCGACGCGGCGGGTGGGCCCACGTGCTCCTGCAACCTCGTGCCCCTCTGCCGCCATCATCACCGGCTCAAGACCCACGCCGGCTACACCGCCAACCTCGTCGAACCCGGCGTGGTGTGGTGGACCACCCCCTGGGGACACCAGTTCACCGTCACCCGCGACGGGACCGTCCCGGTCACCACGGGTGCGCACCGGGCACCACGCAGACCGATCTGCCTCGCCTGAGAGCTCACACCTCCCGGCGCGTGACGGCGTCGGCGAGCCCTCGGAGGGCGCGTCGCGCGTCCTCGCTGATCTCCGCCGCCTCGAGGGCGGCGAGGGCCTCTCCGGTCAGCGCGGCGATCCGCTCCTCGACCTGCTCACGCGCGCCCGAGCGGTCGATCAGATCCCGGAGCCGGTCGACGTCGTCGGGTTTCAGTTGCGTGCCGAGTCCGCTGTCGAGCGCGGCGGCGTCGGTCGCGGTGAGGCTCTCGAGCGCCAGCGCCACGAGGACCGTGCGCTTGCCCTCTCGGAGGTCGTCGCCGGCCGGCTTGCCGGTCAGCTCCGGGTCGCCGAACACCCCGAGGAGGTCGTCGCGCAGTTGGAACGCCTCACCCAGCGGCAGCCCGAACCGGCCCAGCTCCGCCGACACCCGGGGGTCCGCGCTCGCCAACGTCGCGCCGACCTGGAGCGGCCTCTCGATGGAGTACTTCGCGGACTTGTAGCGCAACACGGTCATCGCGACCGCCACGTCGCTGTTGCCCCGAGCCTGGGCCGAGACGTCGAGGAACTGCCCGGCGATCACCTCGGTCCGGGTGAGGTCGAAGCACCGGAGTGCGGCCAGCACGCGGTCGGCCGGCAGCCCGCAGGTGCGCAGCAGCTCGTCGGACCAGGCCAGGAGCAGGTCCCCGAGCAGGATGGCCCCGGCGGCGCCGTACTGGTCGGAGGGACCGCTCCATCGAGCGGCCTCGTGCTGCTCGGCGAAGAAGCGGTGGGTGGCCGGCCGGCCCCGGCGGACGTCCGAGGCGTCCATCACGTCGTCGTGCACCAGGGCGCTGGCGTGCAGCAGCTCCAGGGCGGCGCAGGCCCGCAACAGCGCCGCCGGGTCCTCCGGTGGTGCGACGGCGTGGTGGCCCCACCAGCAGAACGCCGCCCGGAAGCGCTTCCCGCCCGACACGCTCGCGCGGGCCTGCGCGACCAGCGCGGCGGCGTCGGAGCCCAGGGGAGCGAGCACCTCCGCCTGTCGGGACACGAAGGCCTGGCAGGCGTCCTCGACGCTCGCCCGGAACCCCGCGGCGTCCCAGGAGGCGTCCCACGGAGTGTCGGAGGCGGCCACGGCGCCAACCTAGCCCCGTATCGTTCCCGCCATGTCCACGGGTGAGGCGGGCCGCGACGCCCTGTCCCCGCGGGAGTCGATCGGGTCGCTCCTCGCGGGGGGCTGGCGCTCGTTCTCCTTCGAGTTCTTCCCGCCGAAGGACGCCGAGGGCGAGCGGGTGCTGTGGGAGTCGATCCGCGACCTCGAGGCGCTGCGGCCGAAGTTCGTCTCCGTGACGTACGGCGCCGGCGGCACGACCCGTGACCGGACGATCGCGATCACGCGGCGGATCGCCCGGGAGACCACGATGCTGCCGATGGCCCACCTCACCTGCGTCGGTCACACCCGACCGGAGCTCGAGACCATTCTCGACTCGCTCGAGGAGTCGGGCGTGCGCAACGTGCTGGCGCTGCGGGGCGACCCGCCGGCTGGCCCGCGCACCACGTGGGTGCCGACCGACGGTGGGCTCGACCACGCCTGCGACCTCGTGTCGCTGGTGCACGGCCGCGGCTTCAGCGTCGGCGTCGCGGCCTTCCCCGAGGGCCACGTGGACGCGCCGAGCGTCGAGCACGACGTGGAGGTGATGCGCGCCAAGCAGGACGCCGGCGCGGAGTTCGCGATCACCGAGATGGTGCTGCGGGCCTCCGACTACGCCGGCCTGGTGGAGCGCTGCCGCGCGGCGGGGGTGCGGATCCCCATCGTGCCCGGGATCATGCCGATCCTGAATCTGCGCTCGATGACGAAGATGGTCGAGCTCTCCGGCCGCGAGATGCCACCGGAGGTGCTGGACCGGATCCTGCCGCTGCAGGACGACCCGGCGGCGCTGCGGGCCGAGGGCATCCGGATCTCGACGGAGCTCTGCGAGGAGCTACTCGCCGCCGGAGCCCCGGGCCTGCACTTCTACACGCTCAACCGATCCCGGGCCACCCGCGAGATCTTCGCCGGGCTGCAGATCACCGCCTGACCCCGCCACCACGGCGGAGCGCCGGCCGGCGCGGACGGCGAGGCCCACCAGGGCGACGGCGAGGCCCGCCAGTCCGGCGCCGGCGAACCCGGCCGGCCATCCGCCGTGGTCGATCGCCGAGCCGACCAGCGGCGCTCCGACGGCACCACCCAGGGTGAGCGCCGAGCCGTGCCACCCCATCGCCTCGCCACGGACGCGCGCGGGGACCAGCCGGGTCAGGTCGTCCACGGTCGCGGTGATCGTCGGAGCGCAGAAGAACCCCGAGACGAACAGCAGCGCGGTGAACGACACCGGCGTGCTGGCCAGCGACACGAGTGCCGTGGAGGCGGCGAGCAGCACGAGCAGGAGGTTCGAGGACGGGTGCCGGCGCAACGCGCCGTACACGATGCCTCCGATCGCGGACCCGCCGCCCCACAGGGCGAGCGCCCACCCGATCGCCGCCGGGTGCCCGAACGCCCGCAACGCCGCCACCGTGCCGAGGTCCTCCCCGGTGAGGACCACCGTGCACGTCGCGCAGACCAGCAGCACGACCACGACCGACGGCGTCACCCAGGCGAGGCGGCTGAACCTGCCACCCGCAGGCGTGCCGACCCTCTCCTGCTCCTCGTGCTCCGACACCAGCGGTGGGTTGTCCCACCACAGCAACGCGCCGCCCGCCACCGCGAGCAGCTGGGTGCTCATCAACGCGACCGGCGTGGGCACCGAGGTGGCCAACAGGACGCCGAGGACCGGGCCGATCATGAACGACAGCTCCACGAACACCGAGTCGACGGAGAGGACAGCAGTGCGCTGGGTCTCCGGCACCGCGCCGATCAGCACCTGGCGGACCACCGAGAACGTCGGCACCGCGAAGAGTCCGGCGAGGCCGACCAGGCCCACCAGCGGCCAGTAGCCCACCCACGGGGCGATCGACCAGCAGCCGAGCAGGACGACGAGGGAGGGCCCGACCGTGGCGCGCAGCCCGATCCGGTCGAGCAGCCGGCCGCGCCAGGGACCGCTGACCGCGACCGCGAGCGACAAGACCGCGTCGACGAGCCCCGCCTCGCCGTAGCTGCGGTCCAGGTGGCTCACCACATGCAGGGTGACGACGACCGCGGCGGCCCACATCGGGATCCGGATGATCAGGCCCAGCAGCAGGATCCGCCGCACCACCCGGTTGCGAGCGAGGGCGGCGTAGGCGGGCACGAGGGCCAGTCCATCACTCGAGGTCGCGTCGAGGCGAACCGGTTTCCCGCTCAGGCGGGCATTCAGGCGGGCACTCAGGCGGGCCCGACCCGCTGCGCCACGAGAGCGGCCGAGAGGCCGACCGCCGGGATGCCGGCACCCAGGCGGGTGTGGGCGCCGGCGAGATGCACGTTCGGCCAGGGCGTCTCGGGCCCGAGCCGTCGGGCGAAGCTCGCGCGGCCCTGCCAGAGCACGCCGTACGGCGAGCCGTGCCACCTCTCCACGAGCTCCCGGGGGCTGAGATCGACGCGTACCTCCACCTGGTCGCGGATGCGGATGCCTGCGCGCCAGAGCGTGTCGAGCACGTCCTCGCCGGTGCGTCCGCGCGCGAGCACCGACCAGGCGTGCGCCCCGGCCGGGGCCCCGCCGCCGGTGCGGACCACGAGCAGCGCGTCACCGTGGATCGTCACCTCGGCAGGCAGCGCCGGCACGTCGCCGGCGATTCCCAGGTGGGTGATGACCGGGGGAAGGGCCGGCATCGTCCGCGCCACGGCGCCGGCGACGGCGGGGAGGCGGCGCGGGTCGACGGCGAGCACCACCTCGTCGGCCTCGAGCGCTCCGCCGGCGGTCCGCACCGCCACGGCCCGGCCCCCGGCGAGGTCGAGGTCGTGGACCGGCGTCCCGGTGAGGACCCGGACGCCACGGGTGGCGAGCCGGCTCGCCAGCACGTCGGCGAGCCGGGCGAGGCCGCCCGGCACCGTCCAGACCCCGAACTCCTGCTCGAGGTAGACCCCCATGCCCTGCCACGCGGGGACGTTGCGGAGCTCGTGCCCCTCCAACCGGAACGGGGCGGCCACCACGGCACGCATCCGCTCGTCGGCGAGGCTGCGGCGCAGGTGCTTGTCCAAAGTCCGTCGTGAGTCGAGGAGAGCGCGTGCCTCCGGTCGTGCGTGGCGCGCCGACCAGGGTCGCTCGTAAAGGTCCTTGCGCAGCGCTTCCCAGACCGGCACGTAGGCGTCGACGAAGGCCAGCCAGGACGCGGCAGCTCGCTCGCCGAGGGCGTCGCGAACTGCGCCGAGCTGCGCCGCGCGGCTTCCGCCCGGCAGGTCGAGCACCGTGCCGTCCTCGAAGCGGTGGCGACGAGGCGGGAACGCGACGAGCTCGACCTCGCGCTCCAGCGCGCGACCGCTCTTGCGGAAGAGGTCGCGCAGCACGGCCGGCACCAGCGTGTGCGTGGGCCCGTTCTCCCAGGTGAAGCCGTCTCGCTCCAGCGACTCCAGCGCGCCCCCGATCCGGGGGCGCGCCTCGAGCAGGGTGACCTCGTGGCCGAGCTTCGCGAGTCGTGCCGCGCTCGCGGCGCCGCCGAGGCCGCCGCCGACCACGACGACGCGGGCCACCTCAGCCGCCGGCGGGGTCGAGGAACGGCGCGAGGGCGGCCGCGTCGCGGGCGACGGCGGTGGTCCCGTCGTCGGCGGTGAGGATCGGCCGCTGGATGGTCACCGGATGGGCCGCCATCGCGTCGAGCCAGGCCTCCCGGTGGGCGGCGTCGCGCGGCAGGTCGATGCCGGCCTCGCGGGTCTCCTTCGGCCGGGCGACGTCCCACGGCTCGAGACCCATCCTGGTCACGACCGCGCCCAGCTCCTCGGCCGTCGGGGGGTCCTCGAGGTAGCGACGCACCGTGTAGGCGACGCCGGCCTCGTCCAGGGCCGCGGTGGCGGTGCGGCACTTGCTGCACGCCGGGTTGATCCAGATCTCCACCTCACACCACCTCGATCTCGGTCGCGTGGGTCATCCGGCGCAGCTCGTCGTACGTCGTGGAGAACACGGCTGCCGGGTGGCCGGCCGCCGCCCAGATCTCCTCATAGGCCCGCAACGCCCGGTCGAGGTAGGTCGGCACCGGTCGGGGATGGCCGACGGGCGACACGCCGCCGATCACCTGTCCGGTGTGCTCCTCGACGAAGGAGGGGTCGGCGCGCCGGAGCGCGGCGAGTCCGGCGGCGCGGGCGACATGTGCGGTGTCCACCCGGTGGGCGCCGGAGGTGAGGACGAGCACCGGCGTCGGGGAGCCGTCGCCCCCGACCCCACGGAACAGCAGGCTGTTGGCGATCGCGCCCACCTCGCACCCGAGCGCCTCGGCGGCGAGCGCGGCGGTGTGCACGGACGCGGGCAGCACGACCACGCGGCCCCGGGCGCCGAGGCGGGAGAGCTCGGCTCGGAAGGCGGTCACCCGGGGGTGGTCCTCGGCGCGTGCGGCGGCATCGGGATCCGGCGACATGCCGGCCAGCCTGCCAGACGGCGGCCGGATCTTGACCGGGTGTCGGAGGGGCGGTGTAGCGTTCGGCGTATCGAACACGCGTTCGAAGGCTCGGTGGGGGAGAGCGACCCCTCGTCCTCCACCGAGCCGCCGGGAGCAGCGGAAGGAGTCGGTGATGCAGGTGACGGAGGATGTCGTGGCCGTGCGGCGCGACGAGGACCAGCGGCCCGAGCAGTTCCTGTGGCGCGGGCGGCTGTGGTCGGTGCGCGACGTCCTGGCGCGGCCCGGCGTCGAACACGGCGTCCCGGAGGTGTGGCGGGTCCGGGCGGCGGCGGGTCGCCTGGCCGCCCTGCTCCGCGAGGTGGGCGACCGGTCGGCGACCGGAGCGGTGGTGGTGGACCTCGCCTTCGACTGGGTCACCGGTGACTGGCGGCTGCGCGAGGTCGCCGGCGAACCCGTCGCCGGAGTGGTCCGATGAGCGGCCCTGCGTCAACCTCAGGCAGCGTCGACCCCGGGATGCCGGTGCCCGACGCCGCCCTGCGGTGCCTGGAGCGGTCCGCGGCGACCCTGACCGAGGCGATCGCCACCGGAGACACACCGGCGCGGTACGCCCTGGCTCATGTCGCCGCGCTCCGCGCCGCGGCCGCCGTGCTCGCGGCGCGTGCTCGTCCCGCGGGCCGCCGCGGCGCGCGCCAGCGCAACGCATGGGTCCTGCTGGCCGAGGTGACACCGGAGCTGGCGGAGTGGGCGACGTTCTTCGCCGCCGGCGCCGGAAAGCGCGCGGCCGCCGAGGCCGGCTCGCGGCACGCCGCCACGACGCGCGAGGCCGACGACCTCGTCCGTGCCGTGGACCGGTTCCTCGCCGTGGTCGAGGCGATGTTGGGCCTCACGGCGCCACGCCGGACCGGAGGCGCCCTACGCTGGTCGGCATGACGACCGCACGCCCGCTCGAGCGCCGCAATGCCGCCCGCACGGCGGTCGTGTGGGAGGCGGTAGCGCGCGTCCTCACTGCCGCACCGGACGCGACGGTGCTCGACATCGGTGGCGGGACCGGCGGCCTTGCCGTGCGGGTCGCCGGTGCCGGCCATCGCGTCACCCTGGTCGATCCCAGTCCCGACGCCCTGGCCGCCGCCGCCCGGCGCGCCGAGGAGGACGGCGTGGGCGACCGGGTCACCGGCGTCCAGGGCGAGCTCGCGGACCTGCCCCGGCTCCTGGCGCCGGCCAGCGTCGACGTGGTTCTGTGCCACAACGTCCTCGGTCTCGTGCCGGACGCCGCGGCCGCCCTGGCCACCGTGCGGGACCTGCTCGTCCCCGGCGGCCTGCTCAGCCTCGTCGTCGCCCAACGTCACGCCGCCGTGCTCGCCCGCGCGATGGCGGGTCATCTCCACGAGGCCCGCGAGCTGCTGCAGCTGGCCGGCGAGCCCGTCGCAGGGGAGCAGCGCAGCGGCGAGCGCCGCTTCGACGCCGAGGAGCTGCGGGCATTGGTGGAGTCGGCCGGCCTGGCGGTGCGCGACGTCCACGGGGTGCGGGTCTTCGTGGACCTGGTGCCCTCTGCCCTCCTCGATGCCGAGCCGGGGGCGACCGAGGCACTCCTCGCCCTGGAGCGCGCCGCGGCCGAACGGCCGGAGTACCTCGCGGTCGCCTCCCAACTGCATGTGCTGGCCCGGCGCTGACCGACGGCGTTCGCGGGTACGCCCCTCCCGTCCTGACGTCCCCTGTCGTCCTTGGCCAGCGCGGCCTAGACTGGGAGACGGCATCACTGGGTCGAGTCGCGGGAGGTGTCGTGCCGCTCTCCGAGGAGGAGCTGCGCCTGCTGGAGCAGATGGAGCGCGCCCTCGCTGCCGAGGACCCGAAGTTCGTCTCGACCCTCCAGGGCCGCACCCTCGAGCGCGCCGCCCGCTGGCGCGCGATGCTGGCGGGCGTCGTCTTCCTCGGCGGGGTCGCTGCTCTCGTGTGCGGCGCGGTCCTGAGCACGATCTGGCTCGGAGTCCTCGGCTTCGTGGTGATGGTCGCCTCGGCGACGGTCGGACTGACGGCGTGGCGAGGACGCCACGCGTCACCCGAGAAGCGCCGTGCCACGGCGCGCCAGGAGCACCCCGCCGGCCAGCACTTCCGCGTCGTGCACGGAGGTCGCCGCGACCGCGGTCCCCGTCGCCCCCGCTCCTCCTTCATGCAGCGGGTCGAGGTGCGCTGGCAGCGCCGCCGCGAGCGCGGCTTCTGAGCGTCCCGCCCGATCACCGACGGGCCGGCTCCCGCGCTGCATCCTCGTCGACCACCGGGGGTGTCGCCGGTCGTTCCAGCAGCGACGGAGGCCACCAGCGCGCGCGCCGGGCGGTGCGCGGGGACACCGCGTCACGGACCAGCGCGCGCCACTGGGCGACGGCGGCGAGGACGGCGCGCTGCTCCGCGGCCGTCACCGGCGCCGGCCGGCCGTAGCGGGCCCGCTCGACGAACGCGGTGAGGTCACGCAGGGCCGCGACCGCGGAGACGTCGCTGCCGACACGTGCCCGCAGGTGCGCCGCTTGGACCCGGGGGCTGGCGCCCTCGGGCCACCCGAGATCATGATCGAGGGCGAGCGCGCGCACCTCCTGCCACGCGCCGTGCGCCAGCCGACGGGCGTCGTGCCGCGGCGCCAGCCAGCGCCGCCGCCGCACGGCTCGCACTCCGCGGGGCAGGCACAGCAGGGCGGCGAGCGCGAGGGCAGCGAGCACGGCGAGCACGGGCGCGGTCGCACGTAGCGGATGCGACCGTCCCGAGGTGGGCCGGTCGGGCGCGGCGTGCACGCGCGGGGTCGGTGTGGCGCTGGGCCGGGGTCGGACGCTCGGACTCGGTGTGGCGACGGGCGGAGCCGGGACGGGCTCCCGGGTGAACGCCGGCGCCGGACCGGTGCGCGCGCCCGGCGTCGGCTCGAAGCGCACCCAGCCGCTCCCGGCGAAGTAGAGCTCGGGCCACGCGTGCATGTCGTCGGAGGTGAACACGCGCGTGTCGCCGCCGGGGCTGGTGCCGGTGGGGCGGAGGAAGCCCACGACCACGCGGCTCGGGATGCCCAGCGTGCGGGCGAGCACGGCCATCGCGGTGGAGAACTGCTCGCAGTAGCCCACGCGGTCGACGGTGACGAAGCGAGCGAGCAGGGCCGCTCCGGTGCCCGGGGCCGCCGCGGTCGAGTAGGTGAAGTGGCCACCGGTGCGGAACCACCGCTGCAGCGCCAGCGCCTGCTGGTACTCCGTCGTCGCGCCCCGCGTGATGCGGCGCGCCGTCCGGGCGAGCACCGGGGGCAGCGTGGACGGAAGCGCGGTCATCCCGTCGGTGGCCGGGCCGACCGGGGCGCCGGCGGCGTCGAGGGCTGCCGCGGCGAACGGGCGCCGGCCGGCCGTCGCGTGGTAGGTGAGTCCGGTCGCCTCGCCGCCGACGTCGACGACGTCGAGCGTGCGGGCGTCGTAGCGCCAGTCGCCGCTGACGCTCACGGTGCGCGTCGGCGTGGGCAGCGGCAACCAACGGGTGCGGAACCCGGGCTCCAGGGTCAGCTGCCAGTGCGTCGGCGGGCCGTCTCGCCGGGGGTCGGTGCCCGGTGCCGCGGGGAGCTCGCCCTCGGCTCGGTTCCCCGCGGGCAGGGCGCGAGGACGCGTCCGCCAGTCGGCGCCGGTGAAGTCGTCGAGGACGGTCAGCTGCACGTACGACGGGTCCGGGTCGTCGGTGCGGACCTGGAGCAGCGGGGTATGGGTCCGCTCGAGCAGGTCGCGCCGGATGTCCAGCATCGGATTGGACAACACGACGTCGGACGACGCGTTCGGCCGGCCGTGTCCGCCGACGGCGTAGATCCCGTCGGGAAGCGGGAGGACGGCCGCGAGCAGGAGCGCGCCGGCGACGGCGGCCGTGCCGATCAGCGAGGCGGCGCCCGGCCTCCTCGTCCTGATCGCGCGCGCGCCCGGACCCGCCGGGCGGCCCCAGGACCGCGCCCGACCCTCGTGGTCGATCGCCACGGCGGCGAGCAGGCAGCCAGCGGCGGCGACGAAGACGGCGGTCGAGAGATCCTGGATCAGCACGCTGATCGGCACGGCCAGTCCGAAGAGCAGCACCAGGCCCACCGCGGGCACCCGCCGCAGGGTCAGGCCCACGACGTCCACGGCCAGCGCGAGGCCGAGCGCGCAGGCGGCCAGGAACACCGGTACGGCGACGAACCGGCTCGGCACCGGGGCGGTGTAGGTGTTCACCTGATCCGCACCGAGGACGGCGAGGCGGACGACGTGGGCCACCGTGTGCGGTCCAGGGAGGCGATGCTGCCCGGCGACGGGGGCGAACCAGGCGACGAGCACCAGGGCCGGGAGCACCGCCTGGGCGAGCACAGCCGCGACCGCGGGCACGCGTCCGCGCAGCCCGATCCCGATGAGCGTGAGCAGGGTGACCGCGACGGCTCCCGGCACGAGATAGCGCGCGGGTCGCGCATCCAACGGGGCCCACGACCACGCCGTCGCCCAGCTCGCCGCCGCCAGCAGGGCGGCAACGGCGGCGTCGCGGGAGCCGGACGGCGTCATCGCCGGAGCTCCTGCCAGGCGGTCGGGAGCGGGTCGTCGCGCCGCCAGGTCGCCGCCCGCCAGCCGATCGAGCTCAGCCACGCCGTGGCCGGAGGCGGGGTGTCCGCGGCCGACATAGCCGGATCCCAGTCGCCCACGTCGAGGGCCAGAGCCCAGCTCGACGCGCCGAGCCGGCCCATCCTGGCGAAGAACGGACGGTCGCCCTCGGTGAGCGCGCCGAGCACGGCCAAGAAGGGTCCTTCGCCGACGGACTCGTCGACCCAGGTCGGCGCCAGTGCCCGGGTCTCGGTCGCCGGCAGCAGCGCGAGCGCGGTCAGGAGGGCGCGCCTCCGGTTCGCCCCGCTGCCCTGCCATCCCGGAGCGACCTCCTCGCGGTCCGCGCTCACCAACCGCACGTCGTAGCCGCGGTCCGCGAGGTGCACGGCCACCGACGCCGCGGCCGAGACCGCGGCCTCGAGCGACGACGCGGGTCCCCGGCCGCAATGCGCCCGGGCGCGGTTGTCGACGAAGAGGGTGCAGCGCGCCTGCCAGGGCTGCTCCTCGCGGCGCACGAGGAGCTCGCCGTGATGGGCCGAGGCACGCCAGTGCACGCGGCGCAGGTCGTCTCCGCGCCGGTACTCACGGACGGTGACATCGGCGGCGTTGCCGCTGGCGAAGGCCCGGGGACGGTCGTCGCCGGACCCGGCCTGGGCGCCCCCGAGCCCGATCGGTCGGAGCTCCTCGACGCGCGGCGTGACGACCAGCGTGTCGGTGCCGTGGAAGGCCGTGGCGACGACGAGCATCCCGAACGGGTCGCCGAGACGGACGCGGAGCGGCCCCAGTCGGTGGCCACCGCGGACCTCTCCGCGGACGGTGTAGCGCAGCACCGCCGTGCCGCCGGCGGGCAGCGGCGTCACGACGAAGCGCGGCCGCGATCCGAGGACGTACGGCAGCTGCTCCTCGACGAGCAGCTCCGGGGTGCCCCGTCCGGTCGCGCGCACCTCCACGATCACCTCGACCGGTTGGCCGACCTCGACCTGGCCGGACGCCGCCCGCCGCTCGATCGCCAGGCGGCGAGGCCTCAGGGTCGCCCACACGACGGCGGCGACGGGGATCAGGGCGGCGAGGACCCCCAGCCGGAGGAAGGCGCGCTCGCCGAGCAGCAGTCCGCAGAGCGCGGCGGCGAGCCCGCCGGCCAGGAAGCTACGGCCGCGGACGGTGAGTCCGCGGAGGCCGCTGCGTACGCCGCCCATCAGCTGTCCTCGAGGCCGGCAGGGTCACCGGTCGGGGACGGCGACGGCGTCGAGCACGTCGGCCACCACGTCCTCGGGCCGCCGCCCGGCCATGGTGGCGTCCGCGGTCAGCAGCAACCGGTGGGAGAGGACGGCGGGGGCGAGCCCCGCGATGTCGTCGGGGAGGACGAAGTCCCGGCCCTCCATCGCGGCGGACGCCTTGGCGGCGCGCACCAGGTGAAGCGTGGCGCGCGGTGACGCGCCGAGCCGGAGCTCGGGTGAGCGTCGGGTCGCGGTCGACAGCGAGACGGCGTACCGCTGCACCGCGTCGGACACGTGGACCTGGCCGACGATGCCGATCAGCTTGCGCACCTCGGCGGCGTCGGTGACCGGCTCCAGGTCGTCGAGCGGGTTCGCGCCGGTGTGCGAGGTGAGCATCGCGATCTCCGCGGCCTCGACCGGGTAGCCGATCGACACGCGGGCCATGAACCGGTCGCGCTGCGCCTCCGGCAGGGCGTAGGTGCCCTCCATCTCGATCGGGTTCTGCGTCGCGATGACCATGAACGGCTGCTCGAGCTGGTACGTCGTGTTGTCGACGGTGACCTGGCGCTCCTCCATGCACTCCAGGAGCGCGGACTGCGTCTTGGGCGACGCCCGGTTGATCTCGTCGCCGACCACGATGTTGGCGAACACGCCGCCGGGGCGGAACTCGAACTCGCGGGAGTTCTGGTTGAACACCGAGACGCCGGTCACGTCGGACGGCAGGAGGTCCGGGGTGAACTGGATCCGCCGGACCGAGCAGTCGATGCTGCGAGCGAGCGACTTGCTCAGCATGGTCTTGCCGACTCCGGGGACGTCCTCGATCAGCAGGTGGCCCTCGGCCAGCAGCACGGCCAGCGCCAGCCGCACCGTGGCGCTCTTGCCCTCGATGACCTGCTCGATGTTCGTCATGATGGCTTGGGTCGCCTGTCGGAAGTCCTCGCC
>JBQCCW010000290.1:0-18287 GCA_051961835.1 Marmoricola sp.
TCGGCGATCGACGACGTGCGCACGTTCCTGAGGGCCCACCTCGGCGCCGTGCCGCACCCCCTCGACACGCTGCTCGGCGTCCCGGCGCTCTGCTGGGGGACGTTCATGCGCGCCCGGCGGCGGCAGGGCTGGTGGGTGTGCGCCTTCGGGGCGGCCGCGACGGCGCCGGCCACCACGCGGTTCCTCTTCGTCGACGCGCCCGGCCAGACCACTCCGGCGAGCACCGCGCTCGGTGCGCTCTACAGCCTCCTCGTCGGGCTAGCCCTGGGCCTCATCGTGGTCCGGCTCGAGCAGGCGGTGGCCGGGTCGCGGGGGCGTCGCGCCCGGCGCGACGAGGAGGCGGCGGCCCACCGGCCGGAGCCGGGCCGGAGCCGGCCGTTGCAGTAGCGCGGCCGGTCCGGCGGAGCAGAGGGGGCGGGATTCGAACCCGCGGCAGGTCTCCCTGCGACCGCTTTCAAGGCGGTTCCGTTAGGCCACTCCGGCACCCCTCCTCGCACCCGGGCCGAGACCCGCGGGCGGGGATCAGTCTGCCAGGACCACGAGGACGTCGCCCTCGGAGACGACGTCGCCGGCCACGACCTTGACCTCGACGACCGTCCCCGCCTCCTCGGCGACCACCGGGATCTCCATCTTCATCGACTCCAGCAGGCACACGGTGTCGCCGACGGCGACCGTGTCGCCCGGCGAGACCTCGACCTGGAGGACGCTGGCGACCATCTCCGCCACGAGGGGCGCAGGACCACGACGACCCGGCATGGGCGCAACGTAGCCCGGAGTCCCGGTTACTCGCGCGTTCGGCCCTGTGCGCGGGGCGAAGGAGTCGACCGGCGACAATGGGACCGTGCCTGTGGATGACCCGACCGTCGAGACCTTCGGCCTCGCGCCGGCCCTGCGTGCGCGCCTGATGGGATCGGCCCTGGTCGGGTTGGGTGTCCTGCTGGTCGTCGTGACGGTCCTGGTCTACCTGACCGGGCTGCCGCTGGACGTCCTGACCGTCGTGGTGGTCCTCGCGGTCGTCGGCGTCTTCGCCCTGGGGGCCGCGCTGGTGCGGCGGTGGTACGTCGTCCGGCTCGACGACATCGGCTACGCCGTGCGGTTCGTGCGGGGCGCCGGCGTCCACACGGCGCGTTGGGACGACGTCGCGGACGTGTCCACCGGCACGGTGGCCGGGGCCCGCTGTGTGCTGCTGCGGCTGCGGGACGGTCGCACGACGACCATTCCCGTGGACCTGGTCGAGGGCGACTCCGAGGAGTTCGTGCGGTCGGTCGGTCGCCGACTCTCGCCCCGTCGCGGTTAGCCCGGATCCCGATTTCCGGGCCCCGGCCCGGCATGGGTACCCTGTTGCCCGCATCGGGGAGGTGTCGCCTAGTCCGGTCTATGGCGCCCGCCTGCTAAGCGGGTTTGGGGCTACAACCCCATCGAGGGTTCAAATCCCTCCACCTCCGCGGGGTCGCCCCGGGTCCTTCAGGCCCGGGGCGTTCGCGTTCCGGTCCTGTGCGTCTTGCAGGAACTCACTTCTGCAGGAACGTGCAGTGCACGTTCCGGAGGCGCCACTGGTGGTGTGCTGGTCCGGATCCCGGGCGACACTGGACGGACCCGGATGATCTCGGGACATCCGGGGCCCCACTCCACTGGCATCGAGGGACACACCATGAAGAAGGTCTCCAAGGTTCTCGCCGCCGTCGTCGCGGTGGGTTTCGCGGCCGGTCTGGCCGCTACTCCTGTCGGATCCGCCTCGGCCTCCCCCCAGGTCCGCGTCCACATGTCGGACACTGGCTGGGGCTGATCCCGCATCCCGGAACGGGACAGGTCGGCGTCACCCTCCCTCGACGTCCGCCCTCACGCCAACCCCCCAGGCTGTTCCGTCCGGCTCCGACGAGGGCCGTGGACCACGCGTCCACGGCCCTCGTCGCTTTCTCAGGTCTCGTGCTCCTCGGCCTCGGCCGGTGCGGTGCCGTCGATGTCCCGTCGCGCCATGGCATGTCCGAGCTGGAAGCGCGTCTCCACGCCGTACTGCTCCTTCAAGGCCGCGACGTAGCCGGCGTAGGTGCGGGTGCTGACGCCCATCCGCTTGGCGCTCGCCTGGTCGCTGTGTCCTTCCAGCAGCATCCGCACGGTCATGTTGTGCACGTCGTCGGCGATCGCCCGCTCGGTGTGCTCCTCGCGGTCGGCGAAGGCCCGCGCCCGCTCCCAGTACCGCTCGAAGATGTCGACGAGGTAGGCGACCAGGTGGGGGTCGTGGATCGCGATCGCGAGGTGGTCGCCGTCGGAGGCCGGGACGACGGCGAGGCGCCGGTCGACGACGATCAGGCGGTTGAAGAACTCGTCGAGGGTGCGGACCTGGGCGCCGTGGGCGCTCACCTCGGCGACGTACTCCCGCGTGACGATGCTCCGCCGGGCCGAGTGCTGGTACAGCGTCCGCATCGCGACCCCGCGCTGGAGCGCCCGGATGTCGCGCTCGATCGCGACGCGGAGCACGGCCGCCGAGCGCGCGCCGGCCGGCTGGGCGGTGAGCAGCTCCTGCTGGGCATCGCCGACGGCGGCCTGGAGGAACCGGTTGATGTTCGCCTGCCCGTGCACCTGGGTGATCGGGCTGTCCTGGGGGCGGCTGCGGCGGTACGCCTGGGCGAGATCGGCGAACGACGTGGCCCAGGCCGTCGACTCACTGAGGATCTCCGCGGCCCGCTGCCCCAACGGAGCGACCACCCGCGACTGGACGAGGGCCGGATCCACGGCGAGCAGCCGGCCCTCCTCCTCCACCAGCAGCCCCAGCTCGACCAACAGCGCGCGTGCGTCCTCCAGCGAGCCCCCCGCGATGAGCCGCGGGTCGTCGGCGGCCAGGGAACCCTGCGTCGCGACCTCCCGGTAGAGATCGCCCGCGGCACCCTGGAGCAGGCCCCGCTCCTCGGGGCCGAACGATGGGCCCCACTGTGCCTCGCTCACAGCGGCATCGTGCCAGAGCGGCACCGTCCCGCCGCGGCCGCCGCGGCCGGATTTCGCCCGCTTCCGAGGCGCAGGCTATGCTGCTCACGCCTGCCACCGCGGTGATGGGCGAGCGCCCGTAGCTCAACGGATAGAGCATCTGACTACGGATCAGAAGGTTTGGGGTTCGAATCCCTACGGGCGCGCAGCGGGCGTCCACGCGAGCTTGGTTGCGTGTGACGCGAGCAAGCGACTCGTTGAGGAGCGCGGCGACGATCACGGGCCCGCTTCGTGCGAAGGGCCTACCAGGCGGGCGGGTAGCCGGGGCCGTAGCCCTGCGGCGCCGGAGGCAGCGCGTCGGGTGCGCCCGGGGAGGGGCCGAAGCGGTTCGGCCCCGGCGTGCTCGGCCTCAGCATCAAGACGAGCTGGACGACCAGTCCGGCCAGGAGCAGCAGCCCTCCGAGCGCCGCGAGCACGATCGCGACCCCGGCCCCGCTGCCAGAGCTCCCGCTCTCGGAGAACCCGCCGGCGAACAGGGCGACGACCGCGCCGACCAGCAGCAGGAACCCGCCGCCGGCGAGCAGCACCGGCGCGAGGACCCACCATCCGGTGAGATCGGAGTCGTGCAGGCGGCGCACCGCGACGGCGATGTTCGGCACCAGGAGCGCCAGCGTGAGCAGCGGTCCGAGCACGCTGACTCCGATCGCGGCATCGACCGCGCGGTCGAGGACCGAGGTGATGATGCCGGCGATCAGCACGGCCAGCTGCCACCACCAGAACTCCGCGCGACCGGCACGGCCGCGAAAGGTCGCGTAGTGGCCGAGCACGTGGCGCACCGCAGCGGTGAACGTCATCAGGACCCCCGAACGAGCGAACGCCGTCCCCCGGCGCGGGCACGATCCTCTCGCACTCGCGGCCGGCGTGCTGGCGTTCGGGCCGGATCGGGTGCGGCTCAGGGGATGGCTCAGCGGCGGCCGGTGATCGGCGTCAGCGCGTCCGGCGGCATCCAGCGCTGCCGCAGCTCCCAGGACCCCTCCCGCCCGACGCCCGGGAGGGCGTACACCACCAGGCCGCGCCACGACGCCACGCCGCGGTCGTCGACCACCCGCTTCCACTCCAGGAGCAGGCCCAGGTGCTCCCGGGCCGTGATCAGGGTGGACCCGAGGCCCACCCGGATCAGCACGGCGCAGGGCAGCGGAGTGGACACCCTGGGACGATAGAACCTGTGTTCGAGACGCGGCCAGTCGTCGACGGACGAGATGCGCGACACGCCGTACGCCGCGTTTCGCCCAGCCGCTCGTCGGGCACCGTCTCTCCCGTGACGGTGATGCTCGGCCGGCAGACGGCCCACATGCACGATTGGCGGCTCGTCGTCGTCGAGTGGGACGACGCGGGGTCCGTGCAGCAGTGGGACTGCGCCGGCTGCGGCGGCGTCGAGTACCGCTGACCCGCCCCCGTTCGGGGAGTCTCAGCCGCCCGCGCGGGTGCCGCGCAGCAGCAGTCCCAAGGCGGTGAGGCACAGCACCGCGACCGCGCAGGCGAACACGATGCCGGCCGTCTCGAGGCCGGCGGTCACCGCCAGCGCGCCCTCACCGATCACCGGCAGGGAGATGCCGACGTAGAGCGTGGTGAAGAAGGTCGAGGTCACCGTCCCCCGCAACGCGTCCGGTGCCGCGGCCTGCACGCCGGCGAGCCCGGAGCGGAAGCTGATCCCTTGGCCGAGTCCGGCGACGACGCCGGCGCCGAGCAGCGTGGGCAGCGAGCGCGTCGCCAGGCTGACCACGAGCACCGCCATCCCGACGACGAGCAGGACGCAGCCGGCCGGTAGGGCCCGGCCCTGAGGGAAGCGTCCGGCGCTCGCCTGCCCGAGGATGGAGGCCAGGAACACCAGCGCCACCACCCCGCCGACGAGCGAGGGGCTGTGCCGGCCGAGCAGCGCGCCGAGGATCGCCGGCGACAGCGACGTCATCAGGCCCAATACCGCGAACCCGGCGAAGCCGGCGATCGCCGCGCGGACGAACACCGCCCGCGCCGCGGGCGGGACCCGCAGCCGCTGCGGTGCCAGGGCCGGGCGCTCCGCCCGCGCGACCGTCTCCGGAGCGGCGAGCACGGCGAGCAGGGCGACGGCGACCAGCGCGAGGTCGACTCCGAAGCACAGCCGCAGCGGTGCCGGCGCGTGCTCGGTGAGCAGCCCCGCGAGCAGCGGTCCCGCGCCGAGGCCGCCCATGTTGACCGCGGCCGCGAGAAGGCTCGCCGATCCACGCCGCTGTGGCGGGGCGAGGTCGACCAGGTACGCCGTGCCGGTGCCGGTGACGACTCCGGCGGAGATCCCCGACAGCAGCCGCCCCACGAACAGCCACGGCAGGGCCAGGGGCATCAGGAACGCGCCGGCGGACAGGGCCGAGAAGCAGAGAGCGAGCAGCATCATCGGGCGGCGGCCGAGCTGGTCCGACCAGTGCCCGACCAGGACGAGCGCCCCGATGACGCCGACGGCGTAGGTCGCGAACACCAGCGTCGTGGTGAGCTCGCCGAAACCCAGCGCCGCGGCGTAGTGGGGGTAGAGCGGGGTCGGCAGCGTGGTGCCGACCATGGTGAGCGCGAACCCCAGACCGGCCAGCAGGCCGGCCGCCCGACCCGATGTCCTCACCGGGCGGGACCCAGGATGCGGGCGGCGACGTCGCTCGCCACATCGACGACGCTCAGCACGTCGCCCCCTTCCTCCACCGTCACCGCGATCAGCTCGCGCAGGCCGCCCAGCAGCATGGTCGTCTCGGCCGGCTCCGGCGGTCGTACCCCGACCGCCGCAAGTTCAGGGGTGTCGCTGAGCCGGTGGATGAGATCGGCGAACGACGTCATCGTCTCCCGCATCAAATCCGCGGCCCCCTCGCCGAGCGAGGGCACGACGCGGATCCAGCTCAGCGTCACGTGCGGCTCGGCGACCGACGCGCGCAACCACGCCTCGATGGCCTGCCGGATCTGCACCGGCCAGGCGGCGTGGGGATCCACCGCGGCCGCGATCGCGGCGACCGTGCGGTCGTGGGAATCGCGCAGCAGGGCGACCAGGCAGTCCTGCTTGTCGGCGAAGTGCTCGTAGAAGGTGCGCCGGGACGTGCGGGCATGCCGCACGATGTCGGCCACGGTGACCTCGGCGTAGGGCCGCTCGGCGAGTGCCGCGGCGAGCCCCCCGAGGAGTCGGGTCCGCGCGTCCGAGGTGGGTGCGGCCATCGGGTCTCCTCCTGTGCTGAGGACTAGCCTTGCACAGCCCGGTACTCCGGCGTACCGTTGGCCCTGGTACGGCGGCGTACCGGCTGGTGAGAAGGAGGACCCGTGGTGACGAAGCTCCGCGAGGGCGCCCGCCTGCGCGCGCACTGGGGACTGGCGCACGGCTTCCCGCGCGCGGTGCTGCGGACGGCCGCGCGTCGTGGCGACCTGCAGGGCCGGCTGGTCGTGGCCGGGGCCCGGGAGGGCGAGGATCTCTGGGACGTGATCGAGGAGGTGCGCGCCGCCGGTCCGCTGCACCGCAGCCGGCTGGCGTATATGACCGCCGACCACGCCGCGGTCCGCGAGGTGCTCTCCAGCAACGACTTCCACAGCGGCGTGCCGGGTCGCGACGTGGGCCTGATCGGCCGGTGGGCCACCCGCACGGCCTCCGACGCGGTCCACCCCATCGAGCCGCCCTCGTTGCTCGTCACCGACCCACCCGACCACACCCGGTACCGCAAGCTCGTGAGCCGCGTCTTCACCGTGCGCGCCGTGGAGAGCCTCCGGGAGCGCACGCAGGAGATCGCCACCGAGCTGCTGGACCGGCTGCCCGCGGACCAGCCCGTCGACCTGGTCGAGAGCTACTGCAGCCTCCTCCCGGTGACGGTGATCGCGGAGATCCTCGGCGTCCCGTACGCCGACCGGGAGCGCGTCCTCGCCTTCGGTACGGCGGCGGCCCCGAGCCTCGACCTCGGCCTCGACTGGAGGACGTTCCGCCGCGTCGACGGGGGATTGCGCTCCTTCGACACCTGGCTCACCGAACATCTCGACCGGCTGCGCCGCGAACCCGGCGACAACCTGCTCAGCCAGCTGGTCAGCGCGCACGACGAGGACGGGACCCTCAGCGAGACCGAGCTGAAGTCGACCGCCGGCCTCGTCCTCGCCGCCGGCTTCGAGACGACCGTCAACCTGCTGAGCAACGGCATCCGACTGCTCCACGACCACCCTGAGCAGCGCCGGCTTCTCGAAGAGGACCCGAGCCTGTGGCCCAACGCCGTGGACGAGGTGCTCCGGCTCGATCCGCCCGTGCTCCTCACCGGCCGGTTCGCCGCCTGTGACACCGAGGTCGCGGGCCAGGCCGTGCGCGGCCGCTCCATGGTCACCACGATCCTCGCCGGGGCCAACCGCGACCCCCGGGTCTTCGCCGACCCGACCCGGTTCGACGTCACGCGGGAGAACGCCCGCGACCACATCTCGTTCTCCGCCGGCCGGCACTACTGCCTGGGCGCCTCGCTGGCCCGGATGGAGGGGGAGGTCGGACTCCGGACCCTGCTCGATCGCCATCCGAACCTCGAGCTGCTGCCCGGTGCCCGGCGCCGCACCACGCGGATCCTGCGCGGCTTCGAGGTGCTCCCCGCCCGGCTCGTCTGAGCCGGCGCTTGCCCCGCGTGGGAGGATCCCCGGGTCCCCCACACGCTCGTCCTCCTCCCTCGGTGGTCCTCTTGCGCCCGACCCCTGCGCTCTTCGCGTCCGCCGGTGACGTGGGGGCCGACCTCGCTGCGGTGGACTGGGCGCGCACCCCGTTGGGCGAGCCCGAGACGTGGCCCGAGTCCCTGCGCACGACGCTGCGCGTGATGCTCGCCTCGCGCTTCTCGATGTGGATGGCGTGGGGCCCCGAGCTGACCTTCTTCTGCAACGACGCGTACCGGCGGGCCACCCTCGGCCGGAAGTACCCCTGGGCGCTGGGGCGACCGGCCTCGGAGGTGTGGTCGGAGATCTGGCCCGACATCGGGCCGCGCATCGACCACGTGCTGCGCACCGGAGAGGCCACCTGGGACGAGCAGCTGCTGCTGCTGCTCGAGCGCAGTGGCTTCACCGAGGAGACGTACCACACCTTCTCCTACAGCCCGATCCCCGACGCCGACGGCACGAACGTCGGGATGCTCTGCGTGGTGACCGAGGAGACCAGCAGGGTCGTCGCGGAACGGCGGATGGCCACCTTGCGCGACCTGGGCACCCAGGCGAGCGGACTCACCGAGGGCGACATGCTGACCGCGGCCTGCCGGCACCTGTCCGGTGCCGAGCGGTCGCTCCCGTTCACGCTCGTCTACCTCCTGGATCCGGCCAGCCGCAAGGTCGCCCGCGCCTGCACGACCGGGATGGAGGAGGACCACCCGCTCGCGCCCGACGTCCTCGCCGCAGATGCCGAGAGCCCCTGGCCCGTCGCGCGCGTGCTCGCGGGGGAGCAGGTGCTGGTCGACCTCTCCGGGCGCGCCGACGTGCCGACGGGGCCCTGGGACATACCCCCTGTCGAAGCGCTGGTCGTCCCCCTCACCCAGCCGAACAGCGAGGAGGCCTACGGCTTCCTGGTGGCCGCGCTGAATCCCTACCAGCACACCGACGAGGCGATGCTCGGCTTCGTCACCCTGATCGCCGGTCACCTGGCGGCTCGGCTCGGAGAGGTCCGCTCCTACGAGTTCGAGCGTCAGCGCGCGGAGACCCTCGCCGCTCTCGACAAGGCCAAGACCGACTTCTTCACCAACGTCAGTCACGAGTTCCGGACGCCGCTCACGCTCCTCCTCGGTCCGGTCGAGGAGGCGCTGGAGGACACCGCGAACCCTCTCGACGCCGTGCAGCGCCACCGCGCCGAGACGGTACGACGCAACGCACAGCGGCTGCTCCTGCTGGTGAACAGCCTGCTGGAGTTCTCCCGGCTCGAGGCCGGGACGACGGTCGGCCGGTTCGAGGAGGTCGATCTCGGCGCCTACACCGCCGACCTCGCCTCGATGTTCGAGGCGGCTGCCCAGCGCGCCGGTCTGCGCCTCCTCGTGGACTGCCCGCCGGGCCTGACCGCATGGGTCGACGTCGAGCACTGGGCGAAGATCGTGCTCAACCTGCTCTCCAACGCGCCCAAGTTCACCTTCGAGGGGGGCATCGGCGTCCGGCTCCACCCGATCGACGGTGGCGAGCGGATCGTGCTCACCGTGAGCGACACCGGGGCCGGGATCGCCCTCGAGGAGCAGAGCCAGCTCTTCAAGCGCTTCCACCGGGTCGCCGGCGTCGCCTCGCGCACCCATGAGGGGTCCGGGATCGGGCTCGCGCTGGTCGCTGAGCTGGTCTCGGCGCACGACGGCGACGTCGAGGTGCACAGCACGCCCGGTGAGGGCAGCGAGTTCGTCGTGACGATCCCGGCGGGCAACGCGCACCTCCCTGCCGAGCGGTTGCGCCGTGCCGACGGCGAACCGGTCCGCCCCGACGTGAGGAGGAGCGCGGCCCCCGACTATGTCGGGGAGGCACTGCGGTGGTTGGAGCCGCCGGCGTTGCCGGCCGACGCCTCCGACTCCGCGGAGGGCGAGCGACCCCTGGTGCTCGTCGCGGACGACAACGCCGACATGCGCAACCACCTCACGACTCTGCTGCGCGACCGCTACCGGATCCGCACCGCCGTCGACGGCGAGGACGCTCTGGAGCAGGCCCGGCAGCACCGGCCCGACCTGGTGCTCAGCGACGTGATGATGCCCCGCCTGGACGGGTTCGGTCTGCTCCGGCGGTTGCGTGCCGACCCCGACACGATGGGGATCCCGGTCGTGATGCTCTCGGCGCGCGCCGGCGAGGACGGCACGGTCGAGGGACTGGAGGCGGGCGCGGACGACTACCTCGTCAAGCCGTTCTCCGCCCGGGAGCTGCGGGCCCGGATCGCGGTCAACCTCGAGCTCGATCGGGTACGCCACATCCGGGACGCCCTCGAGCGCAACCAGGAGCTGTTGGACCAGGCACAGCGTCTCGCCGGTGTCGGCAGCTGGGAGGTCGACCTGCGCACCGGGCAGGTGGTCGTCTCCGACGAGGTGCTGCGGATCTTCGGGCTGACCCGCGCGGAGTTCGACGGCTTCGAGGAGCCGATGGTGTTGCGCGAGATGCTCGACGACGCCGGCCGCGAGCAGCTTGCCGAGGCGGTGCGGACCGCCGTCCACGATCGGCAGGCGGCCGTCGAGATGACGGTGCGGTCCAAGCGGCACGGCGATCGGCTGATCGACGTGCGCGCCGACATCCTGACCGGGCCCGGGGGTCCCGTGCGGCTGCGCGGCTCGGTGCAGGACATCACCGAGAAGCGCCGCCTCGAGGACGAGATGGCCGACTCCGCCGCCCGGACCCGGGTCGCGGCCCGCGAGCACGAGATCGCCGGTCAGCTCCAGCGCAGCCTCCTGCCGGAGACCTCCTTCGACCTCGAGCACCTGGAGGTCGCCACGTTCTACCAGGCAGGGGTGGAGGGCACCGAGGTCGGCGGTGACTGGTACGACGTGATCGCGCTCGGCGCCGGCCGGTCGGTGCTCGTGCTGGGCGACGTGATGGGCCGCGGCGTGGCGGCCGCATCGGTGATGGGACAGGTCCGCTCCGCCGCCCGGGCGTACGCACGCCTCGACCTTCCTCCCGGAGAGGTGCTCGAGCACCTGGACGGCATCGTGCGCGACCTGGGCAGCGATCAGATCGTGACCGCCGTCTATGCCCTGTTCGACTCCACCGACCAGACCCTCTCCTACGCCAATGCCGGTCACCTCCCGCCGATGGTCGTGCTGCCCCACGGCGAGGTGCGCGAGCTGCCGGGCGCTCGCCCTCCGCTGGGTGTCGGTCCCCGGCCGATGGACGCGGGCGTCGTGCAACTGGTGCCGGGCGCGACGCTGGTGCTCTACACCGATGGGCTGGTGGAGCGGCGCGACCAGCCCATCGACGACGGGCTCGGCCGGCTCCGCGCCGAGCTGGCCGAGCACGGCTCGCTCGGCGTGCACCGCCTCCCCGACCACCTGGTCCGACAGCTGCTGCCCGGTGGCGAGCCCGACGACGACGTCGCCGTGCTGGTGGCCCGCGTGAACCGCGACCCGTTCCGCGCAGCGCTCACCCGACGGCTGCGGGAGGGCGTCGCGATCGCCGCCGACGCGCGCTCCCTCGTCGAGCTGCACCTGCACGACTGGGGGGTGGCTCCCGCCGTGATCACCGACATGGTGCTGATGGCCAGCGAGCTGGCCACGAACGCACACCTGCACGGCCGGGCGCCGTACGACCTGAGGCTGCTGCGCTCGGATCGTGAGGTCGTGCTCGAGCTGCACGACCGCTCGGCCGCGCGTCCGGTGCCGCGCACGGCCGAACAGCACGCCGTGTCGGGGCGGGGGCTGGAGATCGTCGCGAACGTCGCGGACCGGTGGGGAGTCCGCTCCACCGGCGCCGGCAAGGTGGTGTGGTGCACCCGCGAGGACGCGGCGAGGTCGTGACGCGCGCCGAGCGTGGCGGCGTCGGCTGCCTCAGCTCGCGTCCGAGGGGTCCAGCGTCTCGAAGAGGGTGTCCATCCGGGTGAGCTGCAGGATCCGCATCACCTTGCTCGGCACCGAGCTGAGCACCAAGGTGCTCTGCGCCTCCTCGAGGTCCCGCTTGATGCTCACCAGCGTGCCGAGGCCGCTGGAGTCCATGAAGGACACGCCGGAGAGGTCGAGCTCCACGATGCCGGGGCGTTCGGCAGCACCCTGCACAGCGGCCGTGCGGAGGTCGGGGGCGGTCCGGATGTCGAGCTCGCCGGTGACGGTGAAGCACACACCGTCCGGCCGGTCCTGCCTGCTGAGCCCCAGATCCACGTGGACCTCCTGATCACCACCCTCGTGCGGGCACTATTCAAGCACGTGGGTCGCACCGCGTCTCAGCAGGCGGGGCGGCGAGCGGGTGAGCGCGCCCGGCCGTCGGGCGCGGGGCTGACAAGCCGATCGCTTCCGGTCTAGGGTCGTCCCGTCTCCAGCAGCGGGGATCTGACCCCTGTCCGCAGGAGGCCCGCCGTGGAGCTCACGACCGATGTGCAGACCGGTGACGGATCCGCGACCGTCACGCTGCTCGGCGACCTGGACATCGCAGCCGTCGACGACTTCCGCCGTCTCCTCGACGACCTGTTCCGCGACGGGCACGCCGAGCTCGTGCTCGACCTCAACAAGCTGGGCTTCCTGGACTCCTCGGGCCTCGGCGCCCTGATCAGCGCCCGTCGGCGCGCGTTCGCCGCCGGCGGCGGCCTCACCCTCGTCTGCGACGACAACCAGGTTCTCCGGGTCCTGGAGATCACCAACCTCGACAAGGTGTTCCGGATCGTCCCGTCCCGTCCGGGCCCCGACCTCGGCGACCGCTGACGCCGCTCGCCGGTGTGGGGCGCGCGCAACCGCCCGCTCGGCGGTCAGGTGGGGAGGAGGAGGGGGAGGTCCACCACGGCGCCGTGGTGGGAGGGGACCTGCAGCACCGTCCCCTCGAGGCGTACGCCGTCCCCCGTCGCGAAGACCACCTGGCCGGCTCCCACCTCGACGGCCGCGTCCAGCTCGCCGAAGGCCACGACCGCCAGCAGCCGGCCCCGCCGCATGGTGAACACCCGGGTGCCCTCGTCGGCCGTGCACCGGACCGCCGTCATGTCGGGGTCGGTGAGCTCCGGGTAGGTCCTCCGGAGCTCGGCGAGACGGCGGTAGACCTCGAGGGTGGCGGCGTGCCGGCCGTGGTCGAGCTCGGACCAGTCGAGCTTGGAGCGCTCGAAGGTGGCGGGGTCCTGCGGATCCGGCACGGTCGCGGGGTCCCAGCCGTGCCGGGCGAACTCCTCGATCCGGCCCTCGGCGGTGGCGGTGCCGAGCTCGGGTTCGGGATGGGAGGTGAAGAACTGGAACGGCGTCGACGCGGCCCACTCCTCGCCCTGGAACAGCATCGGCGTGAACGGTCCAGTCAGGGTGAGGAGGGCCGCGCAGGCGAGCTGGGCGTCGTCGAGGTGTCCCGGCTCGGGATCGCTGAGCCGGTCCCCGCGCGCCCGGTTCCCGATCTGGTCGTGGTTCTGGTTGCACACCACCAGCCGCCAGGCCGGCATGTGCTCCACGTCGACCGGCCGGCCGTGCGGACGGTCCCGGAAGCTGGAGAACGTTCCGTCGTGGAAGAAGCCGCGCTCACACACCTTCACCAGCGCGGACAGCGGCGCGAAGTCGGCGTAGTAGCCGGTGGTCTCGCCGGTCAGCGCGACGTGGACGGCGTGGTGGAAGTCGTCGCTCCACTGGGCGTCGAGCCCGTAGCCGCCGGCCTCCCGCGGGGTGACCAGGCGGGTGTCGTTGAGGTCGGACTCCGCGATCAGCGTCAACGGCCGGCCCTGGAACGCCGAGAGCGCCGCCACCTCCACCGCCAGCTCCTCGAGCAGGTGGGTCGGGGAGTCGTCCTGCAGCGCGTGCACGGCGTCCAGGCGCAGACCGTCGACGTGGAAGTCGCGCAGCCACATCAGCGCACTGTCGAGGATGAAGCGCCGAACCTCCTCGCTGCCCTCGCCGTCGAGGTTGACCAGGTCGCCCCAGGTGTTCCGCCCGCTCTTGAGGTAGGGACCGAACCTCGGCAGGTAGTTCCCCGACGGGCCCAGGTGGTTGTAGACGACGTCCTGGAGGACGCCCAGGCCGTGGGCGTGGCAGGCGTCGACGAAGCGCTGGTACGCCGCCGGCCCGCCGTACTGCTCCTGGACGCTGCTCCAGAGCACGCCGTCGTAGCCCCAGTTGTGCGTGCCGTTGAAGGCGTTGACGGGCAGCAGCTCGACCAGGTCCACACCGATCGAGCGCAGGTGCTCCAGTCGGCCCACCGCCGCGTCGAGGGTGCCCTCGGCAGTGAACGTGCCGACGTGCAGCTCGTAGACGACGGCTCCGGCGAGCTGGCGACCGGTCCAGCCGTCGTCGGTCCAGGCGAACCTGTCGGGGTCGAAGGTTCGCGAGGCGGCGTGGACGCCCTCGGGCTGGCGGCGGGACCGCGGGTCCGGGAGCACCGTCTCGTCGTCGTCGAGGAGGTACCCGTAGTCGACCTCGCCGGCGGGCACGTCACCGCGCGCCGACCACCACCCGTCGGGGCCGCGGTGCATCCGCAGCACCCCTTGAGAGGTCCAGAGCCGCACCCGCTGGGGGAGCGGCGCCCAGACGTCGAAGGGGCCCCGGCCGGCCGGGCGCTGGGTCGAGGAGTGCAGCGTGGTCATCGGTCCTCCACGAGGAGTACGGCGGGATGGTCGCGCAACAGCTCCTCGACGTGGACCTCGCCCTCGGCCTCCCGCCCGGTGATCGCGTCGCGGAACCGCCCGGGCAGCGCCAGCGTCGTACCGCCCCAGCCACCGCGGGCGGCGAGCCCGGCGGGGAGCCGGGTGACCACGGCGACGGCGCCGCCCCGGTCGAACGCAAGGACGTGGTCGGCCGCCTCGCCGTGGGCGTGGAGCGCGCGGTAGGTCGTGAACACGTCGGGGCGGTCGCGACGCAGCCGCAGCGCGGCGGAGGTCAGCTGGAGCTTCGCCAGGGCCGGATCGTCGGGTCCGGTGCCGAGAGGCGCGGCACCGTCGGCCGGCAGCGACCGCAGGGCCTGCCCCCGGGCCGCGAAGTCGACGGGCCGCCGGTTGTCGGGATCGACCAGGCTCTGCTCCCACAGCTCGCTGCCCTGGTAGACGTCGGGCACGCCGGGGACGGTCAGGCTCAGCAGCTTCGCCGCGAGGGCGTTGCTCCAGCCTGGCCCGGCGAGGTCCTCGACCACCTCCGTGACGACATCGCCGACCTCCTGCCGGTCGAAGGCGGCATCCACGGCGGCGTGGACGGCCGCTTCGTAGGCCTCGTCGGGTTCGGTCCACGTGGTGCGGTCGCCCGCCTCGCGCATGGCCTTCTCGGCGTACGCGTGCAGGCGCGCCCGCAGGTCCGGCGGTGGGGACCCGCCGGGGCCGGCCGGCCACGCGCCGACCACCGCCTGCCAGAGCAGGTTCGCGAAGCCGCCGTCGGGCAGCGGAGCCGCGGCGAGCAGCCGGTCGAGGGCGCTCGCCCACAACTCGGGCCGCTCGGAGAGGACGGTGATCCGGGCGCGGACGTCCTCGCCGCGCTTGGTGTCGTGCGTCGAGAGCGCCGTCATCGCGTGCGGGTACGACGTCTGCCGGACGGCCATCGCCGCGTGGAAACGCGCGGGCCTGAGCGAGAACAGCGCGGGCTCGCCGCCCACCTCGTCCAGCGAGGTGAGCCGCGCCCAGCGGTAGAAGGCGGAGTCCTCGACGCCCTTGGCCATCACCATCCCGCTCGTCTGCTGGAAGCGCAGGGCCCCGGGTCCGACCGGGTCGTGCAGGGGCTCCACCAGCCGGTCGAGGGCGGCGTCCAGGTCGGGGCGACGCGCCCGAGCGGCGGCGAAGGCGGCGTCGAGGTGCTCGCCGCCGAAGGGCAGGTAGGAGCGGTAGACCGGGAAGCAGGCGAGCAGCTCCGCGACCGCGTCGACCAGGGGGGCCGGCTCCGGGGCGGCGCTCGGGTCGACCACCGTGCGTCCGTCGGCGGGCGTGAGGCCGCCGCGCACCAGGTCGCGGACGATCCGCCGCACCTCGGAGTTGAGGATCCCGTCCGCCACGGCGCGCTTGGAATCGTGCACCAGCCTGTGCCAGTCGGTGTCCGTCCCCCGGACGCGCTCCTCGAGGGCCGTCAGTGGCGCCTCACCGGCGGGGTCGGTGAGGACCCGGTCGATCAGCGAGAGGACGTCGTACCCGGTGGTGCCGGCGGTCTCCCAGTCCGGCGGCATCCGCTCGGCCACCTCGCCGGCGTCCAGCCGGTCGGGGTCCTCGCTCAGCGAGAGGATCTTCTCCACGAGCACGTAGGCGCCGCCGGTGAGGTCGGCGAGGTCGCGCAGGTACGTGCCGGGGTGGCGCAGGCCGTCGGGATGGTCGACGCGCAAGCCGTCCACCAGGCCCTCGTCGAACCAACGCCGGACCTCGACATGGGTCTCCTCGAAGACGTCGCGGTCCTCCACCCGCACCGCGGCGAGCTCGTTGACGGCGAAGAAGCGCCGGTAGTTCAGCTGGTCGTCGGCGGCGTGCCAGCTCACCAGGGCGTAGTGCTGCCGGTCGTGGACGGCGTTCGCGTCGTCGCCGTCCGTGGCCGTGCCGGGCGCGATCGGGAAGCGGTGGTCGTGGTAGACGAGTTCCTGGCCGTCAAGGCGCAGGTTGTCGATCGGTCCCTCAGGCCCGTCGGGGATGTCGTCCTCACCCACGACCGGGATCCGGATCCGCCCGTCTCCGGCGGCCCAGTCCACATCGAAGGCATGCGCGTGCACGGAGTCCCGCCCGTGCTGCAGCAGGTCCCACCACCACGCGTCCTCATGCGGGGTCGCGACGCCGACATGGTTGGGCACGATGTCGACGATCACGCCCATGCCGTGGTCGCGAGCCGCACGCGACACGGCCGCGAGCCCGTCGCTGCCACCCCGAGCGGGGTCGATGTGGTCGTGGGCGACGACGTCGTATCCGTGGTCGCTGCCCGGCTCGGCAGCGAGCAGCGGCGAGAGGTACACCCAGTCGACCCCCAGGTCGTGGAGGTAGGGCACCAGCTCGGCGACCCGGTGCAGGTCGAGGTCGGCGGTGACCTGGAGCCGGTAGGTGCTGGCCGGAACCCTCACGCCTGCCCCTCGGCCTGCATCGCCGCCACCGACGCGGCGACGGAGTCGTCGGCCACCTCCTCGGTGCCCTGGTGCTGCTGCAACACGAGCACGCACCGCTGACCGAGACCCACCGTGCCGCCGGCGTCGAGCACCTCCGTGCCCGCCGTCCCGCAGGTGTCGACCACGGCCTTCCAGCCCTCGGCGTACGACGCGTCGGGCAGCACCACCTCGACCGGCTCGCCGGCGTTGAACCAGAGCAGGAAGTGGTCGTCGGTGATCCGCTCGCCGCGCGCACCGAGGCCCTCGATGCCCTGGCCGTTGAGGAACATCCCGAGCGCGTGAGCTCCGTCGTTCCAGTCGCCATCGGCCATGACCCGACCGTCGGGGTGCAGCCACACGATGTCGTCCAGGTCGTCGGAGCGCACCGACTGGCCGGTGAAGAAGCGCTTGCGGCGGAACGTCGGGTGGTCGCGGCGCAGCCGCGCGAGGGCGCTGGTGAACTCCAGCAAGGGCTGGTCGACGGCGTCCCAGTGGACCCAGCTGATCTCGGAGTCCTGGGCGTAGGTGTTGTTGTTCCCCTGCTGGGTGCGCCCCAGCTCGTCCCCGTGCAGCAGCATCGGCACGCCCTGGGACAGCAGCAGCGTGGTGAGGAAGTTGCGCTGCTCCCGGGCGCGTGCCTGGAGGATCGTCGGGTCGTCGGTCGGCCCCTCCGCGCCGTGGTTCCACGAGCGGTTGTCGTCGGCGCCGTCGTTGCCGTCCTCGCCGTTGGCCTCGTTGTGCTTGTGGTCGTAGGAGACGAGGTCGCGCAGGGTGAAGCCGTCGTGCGCGGTGACGAAGTTGATGCTCGCATAGGGCTTGCGACCATCGGACTCGTAGAGGTCACTCGAGCCGGTGAAGCGTGATCCGAACTCAGCGAGGGTCGCCGGCTCACCGCGCCAGTAGTCGCGCGTGGTGTCGCGGAACTTGCCATTCCACTCGGTCCACAGCGGCGGGAAGTTGCCGACCTGGTAGCCACCCTCGCCGACGTCCCACGGCTCGGCGATGAGCTTCACCTGCGAGACGACCGGGTCCTGCTGCACGAGGTCGAAGAACGCCGACAGCCGGTCGACGTCGTGGAACTCGCGAGCCAGGGTCGCGGCGAGGTCGAACCGGAAGCCGTCGACATGCATCTCGAGCACCCAGTAACGCAACGAGTCCATGATCAGCTGCAGCGTGTGCGGGTGCCGCACGTTGAGGCTGTTGCCGGTGCCCGTGTAGTCCATGTAGTAGGACGGGTCGTCGGCGACGAGGCGGTAGTAGGCCTGGTTGTCGATGCCGCGGAATGACAGCGTCGGGCCCATCTGGTTGCCCTCAGCCGTGTGGTTGTAGACGACGTCGAGGATCACCTCGAGGCCAGCCTCGTGCAGGCTCTTGACCATCGCCTTGAACTCCTGCACCTGCTGCCCGCGGGTGCCGGACGACGAGTAGGAGTTGTGCGGAGCGAAGTAACCAAGGGTGTTGTAGCCCCAGTAGTTGCTGAGCCCCTTCTCCTGCAGGTAGTGGTCCTGCACGAAGTGATGCACCGGCATGAGCTCGACTGCGGTGATGCCGAGCTTCTTGAAGTGCTCGATCATCACCGGATGGCCGAGCCCGGCATAGGTGCCGCGCATCTGCTCGGGGATGTCCGGGTGCTGGATCGTCAGGCCCTTGACGTGCGCCTCGTAGATCACGGTCTCGTGGTACGGGATGCGCGGGTTGCGGTCCGTCCCCCA
>JBQCCW010000291.1:0-3305 GCA_051961835.1 Marmoricola sp.
CTCGCCGTCGTTGGTGGCGTCGAGACGGTCGCAGATGTCGTCGTACAGCTCGGACTCGCCCAGCACCGGCAGCCCGGCGAGGAAGTCGCGCGCGGTCACCTGCTCACCGGTGGCGACGCTGGCGCCGTTCTCGATCGCGGAGACGAGCAACCCGAGGTCGACGCCCGCGAGCCGCGCGGACACCGTCTGGGCGGTCGCGACACGCAGCAGGTGCTCGAGGATCTCCTCCTCGCGGCCCTCCTCGCCGGTCTCGAACTCGACCTTGCCGCCGAGCACGTCCACGGCGGTCTGCAGGTCGACGACGCGGGCGACCGGCTCGTCCTCCCCCTGCACGGTGGCGCGGTGCAGGGCGGCCGCGGCGATCGTCTCCGCGCCCGCGATCGCGAACCGGGCCGAGACCCCCGAGCGCTGGTCGACGGCCTGGGACTCGCGCAGACCGCGGGTGAAGCGGGCCAGGATCTCCACCAGGTGCTCCGGTACGTCGGCGACGAGGTCGGCCTCCTGGCGGATGACCGCCACCTCGTCCTCGATCCGGCGCGGGTAGTGGGTGCGGATCTCCGCGCCGAACCGGTCCTTGAGCGGCGTGATGATCCGGCCCCGGTTCGTGTAGTCCTCGGGGTTCGCACTCGCGACGACCAGCACGTCCAGGGGGAGCCGCAGCACGTAGCCGCGCACCTGGATGTCGCGCTCCTCCATGACGTTGAGCATGGCGACCTGGATGCGCTCGGCGAGGTCCGGCAGCTCGTTGATCGCCACGATGCCGCGGTGGCTGCGCGGGATCAGGCCGAAGTGGATCGTCTCGGGGTCGCCCAGCGAGCGGCCCTCGGCCACCTTCATCGGATCGACGTCGCCGATCAGGTCCGCCACGGAGGTGTCCGGCGTCGCCAGCTTCTCGGCGTACCGCTCGTCACGGTGCCGCCACGCGACCGGCAGCGCGTCGCCGAGCTCGGCCGCCCGGCGCCGGGACGCCGTGGTGATCGGCTCGAAGGGGTGCTCGCCGAGCTCACCGCCCTCGATCACCGGAGTCCACTCGTCGAGGAGGCCGACGAGGCTGCGCAGCAGCCGGGTCTTGCCCTGCCCGCGCTCGCCGAGCAGGACGATGTCGTGTCCGGCGATCAGGGCCCGCTCGACCTGCGGGATGACGGTGTCCTCGAAGCCGTGCAGGCCGGGCCAGGGGTCCTCCCCCGCGGCGAGGCGGGCGAGCAGGTTGTCCCGGATCTCCTGGCGCAGCGGCTTGAAAACGCGCCCGGAGGCACGGAGCTCGCCGAGGGTCGTGGGGTGCGGGGCGGACGAGGGGTCAGTCACGTCGTCACGCTACTCGCGGCCCTCAACCGCCCTGGCCGTCGCGGTTGCCGACGATCACCGCGACCGGAGGGATCACCGCGGCGACGACCGACATCGCGATCGCGGCCGGCACGGAGAAGAGCCGTACGACGTTCCACGCGAGCACGATGAGCAGGACGCAGGTGCCCATCAGCCAGAAGTACCAGCGGCGCCCCCGAGCGGTGCTCATGCTCCCACCGTAGCCACGACGGGTGCGCTGGCCTCAGGACTTCGAGCCCGTGCCCTCCCGCTGCTCGAGGCCGACCGCCTGCCGCAGCTCCTCGAGGTCGTGCCGGAGGTCGTCGTCCCCGTCACGGTCGGCACGCGCCTCCATGAAGTCGGCGAGGGCGTCGGCGATCGCGTTCAGCTTCTGCTGGGTCGCGTTGTCCCCGCGGGTCTGGGTGTTCTGCAGCAGCGCGACGAGCAGGAACGTGATGATCGTCGTCAGCGTGTTGATCTGCAGCTGATAGGTGTTGCTCAGCACGGCTTTGAAGCCGCCGCCTCCGAGCACCCGGAAGACGCCCTCGATGATCCAGGCGAGGACGATCGCCACGGACGCAGCGAAGAAGGGGGCCCTGCTCACCAGCTTGCCGGCGCTCCCCGCGAACCGGTCGAACGGTCCGAGGTGGTCGCCGATCTCACTCGGCATCGTGGGCGACTTGTCGTTCATGGTGAGCGGGTTCCCCGAGGAGCGATCGGACATTCCGGCGGGTGACCTCGGCCACGGGCGCTCGTTGTTCCCCGACGTGCAGCCTCCCCGCCCCCGACGGTCCGTGTCCGCCCTTCTCGCCCTGCTGCTCGGGGCGCCACTGATGCTCGGCGGCGCAGCCGATGCGACACCCGCCCGGGCGCCCCTGCCCGCGCCCGGCACGGTGCTCTCGTCCTCCCCGCTGTCCCGGTCCCTGTGGGTGCCGGGAACCGCCCGTGCCTGGCGGTTGCGCTACGTCAGCAGCGACGGGTTCGGCCGGCGCTCGGTCGTCACCGGCGAGGTGTTCCTGCCTCGCGGGCGCGCCCCGCGGGGCGGATGGCCGGTGATCTCCTGGGCGCACGGCACCTCCGGGCTGGCCGACGCCTGCGCGCCGACCCGGGTCGGGCCCGCGGAGAAGACACGCGACTTCACCTACCTGCGCGCGTGGATGAGCCAGGGCTACGCGATCGTCGCGACCGACTACGCCGGTCTCGGGACGCCCGGCCTGCCGGCGTACCTCAACGGGCGCAGCGAGGCGCACAACGTCGTCGACATGGTCACGGCGGGTCGTGCGCTGGTCTCCCGGCGCGAGCCGCCTCGCCGCCGGTTGGCCCGCAAGTACGTGATCATCGGCCAGTCCCAGGGCGGCGGGGCGGCGATCTACACCGCCCGCTACGCGACCGCCTTCGGCAGCCGCGCCCTGGACTACCGCGGCGCGGTGGGCACGGGCACCCCGGCCAACATCGAGAAGGCTCTGCTGCCGCTGGGGCCGAAAGTGCCGCCGGCCGGCGTACTCCCTGCCGGGATCACCTCCTACATCGCCTACATCTTCGCCAGCCTGCGCCACTTCCAGCCCGAGCTCGGCATCGACGGGATCCTCACCGCGGAGGGCAAGAAGTATCTGCACCTGGCCGAGCAGATGTGCGTCGACCCCTTCGACGCGATGCTCGGGGGCGTCAACGTGGGCGACTGGTTCAGCGCACCCGTCGCGACGCTGCCGAACTTCGCGCAGACGCTGTCGGACTACATGGCGATGCCGACGTCGGGCTTCGACCGGCCGTTCTTCATGGCCAACGGGCTGCTCGACACCGACGTCCCGATGGCCGTGACCGCCGCGTACGTCGCCCAGCTGAAGGCCGGCGGCGAACCGGTCGACTTCCACACCTACCCGACCGACCACAGCGGCACGATGGCCGCCTCCCTGCCGGACAGCGAGCCCTTCGTCCGCCGCCTCTTCGCCGCCCCTGCCTCCTGACGCCGCCCGCTACTAGAGGCGCCGACGCCAGGAAATCAA
>JBQCCW010000292.1:0-21161 GCA_051961835.1 Marmoricola sp.
ACCCTCCCGGTAATGCAGATCGGTATGGCACACCCCGCACGCCTGGACCGCGACCAACGCCTCACCCGGACCCGGATCCGGCACATTGATCCTCGCGATCTCCACCGGCGCACCCTTCGCACGCGCGACGACTGCCTTGACGGTCTGGCTCATTGCAGGGATTTCCCTTCGATGGTGGGACAGGGGTGAGGAAAGTGGCGAGGGGCGCGCCCGGCCTCAGAGGTCGAGCACCAGGCGCCGGCTGCAGGCACGCCCGACGCAGATCATCATCGTGTCGTTGGCGGCCTTCTCCTCCTCGGAGAGGAGGCTGTCGCGATGGTCCGGCTCACCCGCGACCACGGCGGTCTCGCAGGTGCCGCAGATGCCTTCCCGGCACGAGCTCGGTGGGGCGTAGCCATGAGCCTCGAGGGCTTCGAGGATGGTCTGATCGGCGAGGACCTTGATCGTCGTTCCGCTGGTCGCCAGCTCCAGCTCGAAGGCCTCGTCCTCGCCGACGACCTCCACCTGTTTGGGGGCGAACCGCTCGACCCGGAGGCTGCCGGCCGGCCAGCCGGCCGCGCCGACGTGAGCCTCCACGGCCCGGAGCAGCGGCTCGGGTCCGCAGCAGTAGACGAGGGTGTCGTCTCGCGGTTCGCCGACACAGGCGGCCAGGTCGAGGAGGCCGGTCTCGTCCTGCGGATGCACGCGGACGCGACTGCCGTAGGCGCGCTCCAGATCCTCCACGAAGGCCATGCTGGCCCGCGACCGGCCACCGTAGTCGAGGGTCCACTCGGCGCCCGCTCGGTCCGCAGCCGCGATCATCGCGAGCAGCGGCGTGATCCCGATGCCCCCCGCCACGAAGCGGTAGGAGACGGCGGGCACCAGCTCGAAGTTGTTGCGGGGACCCACCACGTCGAGCAGTTGCCCCGGGCGAAGCAGCTCGTGCACCGCGCGTGACCCGCCGCGGCTGTCGGGTTCGCGGAGGACGGCGATCCGCCAGCTGGCGCTGTCCGGCGTGCCGCACAGCGAGTACTGACGCACCAGCCCACCGGGAAGGTGGACGTCGATGTGAGCGCCGGGCGACCACGGGGGCAGCGCCTCGCGCGACTGTGCGGGCGCCTGGTCGGGCTCGAGCTCGACGGACACCACGCCCTCGGACTCCCAGCGCAGCTGGCGCACCCGGAGCCGGAGGTCGGTCTCGTCGTGGGTCACATGCATCGGAGTCACCTCTCGGTGGTCGGTGGTGGTGGGCCGATCGCGATCGGCGGGGACAGGCCGGTTCGGTCAGGGGACCCACGGCACTCCGGCGCCACCGGGGGCGCGGAGCGTCACGACCGCCAGGCGGGGATGCTCCCCCGGGTCGGCGCCGTGACCGGGGCTGAGGTCGACGGCCAGGGGGTCGTCGCCGGCGAGGATCAACACGTCACCGGGTGCGAGGTCGTGCCGGTGCTCCACCCGGACCTGCCCGGCGACAACGAGGAGCACGGTGAGGTCGCGCTCCTCGCGGGTGAGCCGTCTTCCCTCGCCGGTCTCGACCAGCGCGATGTCGGGGCGTACCGCCTGGGGGTCGTAGCCGACCTCGAGGACACGGTAGACCGCACCCGCACCGAGCTCGACGAGCTCCTCGACGAACGCCGCGGAGGCATCCGCACCGGCTCCGCCGGCCGCGGGCGCCCCGAGCACTGGGCTCGAGGCGGACGCATCGGCGTGGACGAGCGACGGCTCCAGCACGCGGATGTGCCAGCTCCAACGGTCCGGCCGCGTCGGGGTGTCGGGGCTCGCGGCGACCTCGTAGCCTCCGTATCCCGCTCCCGGTTCGGCACCGGATGCGGCTGCCGGGGCAAGCGGTCGGTGGGAGTTGGCCCGGAGCAACAGCCTCATCGGACGGCCTTGACGAAGGTGCGCGTGCGCTCGTGCCGGGGGTCGTTGATCACCTGGGCGGCCGGGCCGTCCTCGACGATGTGCCCCTCGTCGAAGAACACCACTCGGTCCGCCACGTCGCGGGCGAAGCCGAGCTCGTGGGTGACGACGAGCATCGTCATCCCGGTGCCGGCTAGGTCCTTCATGACGTCGAGGACCTCGCCGATGAGCTCCGGGTCCAGCGCCGACGTGGGCTCGTCGAAGAGCATCAGCTTGGGTCGCATGCACAGCGCGCGGGCGATGGCGACGCGTTGTTGCTGGCCACCGGAGAGGTGGCGCGGGTAGGCGCCGGCCTTCGCCCGGAGACCGACCTTCTCGAGGAGATCCAGAGCGCGCGCCTCGGCGACCTCGGCGGGCTCCTTCAGCGCCCGGCGGGGGGCTTCGACCAGGTTCTCGAGCACCGTCATGTGAGGGAACAGGTTGAATTGCTGGAACACCATCCCGATCTGCGTACGCCGCCGGCACACCTCCCGTGGGGAGAGCTCGTGCAGCTTGGTGCCGCGTTGCTGGTAGCCGACCACGTCGCCGTCCACCCACAGCCGGCCGCCGTCGATGCGCTCGAGGTGGTTCACGCAGCGCAGGAAGGTGCTCTTACCCGAGCCCGACCGTCCGATCATGCAGACGACCTCGCCGCGATCGACGGTGAGGTCGACGGACTTGAGGACCTCGAGGTTGCCGAAGGACTTGCGGACGCGCTCGGCCCGGACCATGGGCCGACTCGCGTCGCCTCCGGCCTGGGTCGTGGCGGCGGTGGCGGGTTCGGTGGCGGGTCGGGTCGCGGTCATCGGGGCTCCTCGGACGTGGTGGGCTGCCGCAGCATCGTCGGGGCGTGCACGCGGAAGAAGCCGCGGGCGCGTTGCAGCGGTGTCGGCGGAAGCCGGTGATTGCCGCGGGCGTAGTGCCGCTCGAGGTAGAACTGGCCGACCGAGAGCACCGAGGTCACCACGAAGTACCAGATGCTGGCGACGATGAGCAGCGGGATCGTCAAGAAGTTGCGCGAGTAGATGACCTGGGCGGAGTACAGCAGGTCCGGCACGGCCAGGACGCTCACCAGCGAGGTCGACTTGAGCATGCCGATCGTCTCGTTGCCCGTTGGCGGGATGATCACCCGCATCGCCTGCGGCAGCACGATGCGGCGCATCACGTGCAGGCGGGTCAACCCGAGCGCTTCGGCGGCCTCCGCCTGCCCGTGGTCCACCGACAGGATGCCGGCGCGCACGATCTCGGACTGGTAGGCCGCCTGGTTGAGGCCGAGCCCGAGGACGGCGGCCACCATCGGGGTGATCCAGTGGTTGGCGTTCAGCGCGACGCCCGGGATGCCGAAGGACAGCACCGGATAGAGCGCCGCGAGGTTGTACCAGAACAGCAACTGGACCAGGACCGGCGTCCCCCGGAAGAAGCTCACGTAGCCGTAGGCGCCGGCGCGGACGATCGGGTTCGCCGAGAGCCGCATCACCGCGAGCAGCATGCCGAGCACCACGCCGATCGCCATGCAGGCGACGGTGAGCTCGATCGTGATCCACAGCCCACGGCCGATGGAGACGTCTTGGAGGTAGAGCCAGACGATGTCCCAGCGGAACCGGGTGTTCCCGAGCACGGAGCGGACCAGGAGCAACGCGAGCAGGACGACGAGCGCTCCGGCGGCGATCCGCCCGGGCCGGCGCTTGGGAACGACGACGAGGTCGTCGACGGGATGGTCGGACGCGACCGTGTCGGTCGCTGTCATCGACGCCACCTCACCGCACCAGTTCGGAGCTGGACGGGACGTCGCCGGAGGGAAGGTTCCACCGCTGGGCGAGCTTGGCGAGGTCGCCGTTCTTGATCAGGACCTGCATCGCAGCGGCAAGCGCGGGCCCGAGCTTGTTGTCGTTGTCGATCGCCAGACCCAGCGGTGCCGGGTCGAAGTCCGCGCCCTTCGCGAGCTCGAACTGGCCGCCGGACTGCTTGGCCTCGTAGGCCAAGGGGGCGCTGTCGGCCATCACAGCGTCGGCACGACCGCTGCTGAGCGCGAGGTTGGCCTGGTTCTGGGAGGGATAGAGCTGGATGGCGATCGGCTTCTTCCCGGCGGCCGTGCACTTCCCGGACAGCTCGGGAAGCACCTGGATGCCCTGGATCGAGCCCTTCTGCGCGGTGACGGTGTGGCCGCACAAGGTGGACACGTCGTCGAGGGTCAGCTTGTCGGGGTTGCCGGTCGCCACGGCGAGGCCGCTGCCGACAGCGGCGTAGGGGATGAAGTCCACGACCTTGCGGCGCTCGGCGGTGACGGTGAACGCGGAGGCGCCCACGTCGTACTTCCCGGCGGCCAGGCCCGGCAGGATCGTGTCGAAGCCGGCATTGACGTGCTTCGCCTGGACCCCGAGGACCGCGGCGAGGGCGTCGCCGAGCTGCACGTCGAAGCCGATCATCGTCGTGTTGTCGGTGTCGAAGTATTCGAACGGCGCATAGGAGGCGTCGCTGGCGAAGGTGATCGTCTTCGCCTGCTTGGTGCTCACCGGCAGCAGCGAGGCGGCGTGCGTGTCGACCGCCGAGGTGATCGGCTTGTCGGCGCCGGTGGGCTGGTCCGGGCCTGCGGACGCGTTGGTGCAGGCGGACAGTCCGGCGACGGCGGTCGCGGCGCCGAGTACCACTGCGGCGAGGGTTCTGCTGGTCACGGAAGGGACCTCTCTTGGTCGGGTACGCCCGTCAGGGGGCGGGGACGGGCTGGGGAACGGAGGAGGGCGTGGCGGAGGTCGGTCCGCTACGGCGGGCGGCTTGCTCCTGGGCCAGCATCTGCTTGAGCAGACGCCGCGCCTTCGCGACGCCGGCGTCCTGACCGATGAGGACGTCGTGCTCGCCGTCGGGCCGCTCGGCCATGCCGATCTCCTGCTGGCGCAGCGCCTCGGCGTCCTCCTCCAAGACGGTGGCCAGACCCGTCTCCAGCTCGGCGGTCGCCCAGTCGGCGTCGATGGCGAAGTTGCGGCTGAACGCGTAGTAGTACCAGGTGTGGTTCGCGTCGACCGGGGTGATCCCGTTGAGGACCTTGATCAGGTAGCCCTCCTCCCGGGGCCGGCCCTGGCCGGTGATTCCGGAGTGGAGCACGTGGTAGCTGGGGATGTGGAACTCGGTGGCATGGAACCGGTCGTAGAGGCCCTCGGTCTGCATCGTGCGGGCGTACAGCGGCGGTGCCTCGACGCCGGGCATCAGGCGGTCGACGGTGACGACGTGGCCGTCGACCTCGACCGTGATGCCGTGCTCGTAGATGTAGTCGTCGCCCACCGTCGTCTGGTGCAGGAACGACTCGTGGGTGAGGTCCAGCAGGTTGTCGTGGATGAGGTCGTGACGGCACTCGAACAGCACGGTGTGCGTGACCGTGGCCCACTCGGGGTCGGCCATCCAGTGGGTGTCCGGCACGAGGTCAGCGTCGGCGAGGTCGGGGTCTCCGACCCATGCCCAGACCCAGCCGTCCTTCTCGACCGTCGGGTAGGCGGCCACCCGGGCGCGCTCGGGGATCTCCCGCTGCGCCGGCACCCGGGTGCACATCCCGTCGGGGCCGTAGGCGAAGCCGTGGTAGCCGCACTCGATGCTGTTGCCGACGAGCCGGCCCGACGACAGGGGATAGGCGCGGTGCGCGCACCGGTCCGCCAGGGCGACCACCGCGCCCCCCTCGGTGCGGTACAGCACCACCGGGACCTCGCAGATCTGGCGGCGCAGGGGCTCGCGCGCGACCTCGTGGGACCAGGCGGCGACGTACCAGGTGTTCAGCACGTACATAGGTGGTGACTCCTCTCACAGATTGGATACACTGTATGCAACGCATTCAGTGCGGCGTCAAGGGGTGCGGCCGACAAACCTGCGGGGGCTCTACGGTGGACGTCAGGGATCGAACGACCGCCAGAGGAGAGCGCGTGCGCGAGCTGAGCAAGTCACCGAGGGACGGTCGGCCGCTGCCGGTGCGCGTCTACGAGGAGCTGCGCGACCTCATCGTGGACGGCACCCTCCAAGCCGACACCCAACTCGTCCAGGAGCAGCTCGCCGAGGCGCTCGGCGTCTCCCGGACGCCGGTGCGCGACGCGTTGAACCGTCTCGCGCACGAGGAGCTGGTGACCTGGAACCCCGGCCGCGGCTACCTCGTAAACGGCCTGTCCGGGCAGGAGGTGAGCGAGGTGTACGAGGTCAGGCGCCTTCTGGAGGTGGAGGCCACCCGGCTCGCGGCCCCGCGGCTGGACTCGGTGGTCACCGCTCGGCTGAACGCGCTGATCGAGGAGATGGCGGCCACCTCGTCCTCGGACGTCGCGGCGCAGTTCGACCTCAACCGGCGTTTCCACCTCACGCTGGTCAAGCCGTGCCACAACCGGCAGCTCCTCAAGATGCTGGACAGCCTCTGGGACCATCCGGTGAACCGGCGCATCACCCGGTCCTATCTGCAACAGGCCGGCAGCACGGATGCCATGGTCGCCGAACACCGCGAGATCCTCCGGGCAGCCGAGGCCGGAGAGACCGAGGCCCTGACCGCACTCGTCGAGGAGCACCTCACCTCGGGGTACGACGAAGCCGGCCAGGCGGTCGCCCGCTGACCCGCTCCCGGCAGGGCGGAACTGCCCTCACAGCGGGAGCAGCCGCGTCACCTGCACCACGCCGGAGCCTCCAACGCTGAGCGGCCCCGCGGCGCGGGCCACGTCGAACGCCTCAAGCTCCTCGGCGTCGGCGCCGGCGACCACCTCGACGGCCCCCGCGAGCACGGTCAGGAGCGTCTCGCCCTCACTGCTCTCGAGACTCGCCGCCTCCCCCGCGGACTCGAGGCGGAGCACCGACGCGGTGGCACGAACCTCGGCGCGGCGCACCATCACGTTGAAGTCGACCGAGGGGGCCGACACCCTGGCCGCCGTGGCGGCATCGCCGGAGAAGCAGAACGGTCGATGGCGTTCCAGACGGTGCTCGCGACCGTCCACGGTCAGCGCGACCGCCGGGCCGTCCACCAGGGTGATCAGCCGGTCGATGCCCGGGAAGCTGGAGAACGGGCCCGACCGGGCGACGTCGGCGAAGCTGAGCCGCCACCGGAAGTCCTCCTCGCCCGCTGGGAAGGCCGCCACCTCCCGGGTCGAGCCGCCTCCGTTGCGCCACGGCTTCAGCTGGTGCTCGCTGCGCCTGTAGACCTCTCTGATCTCGGGCTTGCTTCCGGGGCTGGTCACCACGGCTCCGCGGCGCCCGATGCCTCGGCACGAACCCCGCCGGCCCACACGCCGCGCACCAGCGGTACGCCTGGCCGGTAGGCCAGGTGGACGTGGCTCGGTGCATCGAGGAGGACCAGGTCGGCGCGGTTGCCCGCGACGATGGCACCGACGTCGGCGCGGTCGAGTGCCGCAGCGCCACCGGCGGTAGCGGCCCACACGGCCTCGGCCGGCGTCATGCCCATGTCTCGCACCGCGACAGCGACGCAGAACGGCAGGGAGCTGGTGAAGCACGACCCGGGGTTGCAGTCCGAGGCCAGCGCCACCCGGACGCCGGCGTCGAGGAGCCGCCGCCCGGAGGGATAGGGCTGGCGGGTCGAGAACTCCACGCCCGGCAGCAATGTGGCGATCGTGCCGCTCTCGCGCAGTGCGTGCACGTCGTCGTCGCTCAGGTGGGTGCAGTGGTCCACGGCCACCAGCCCGAGCTCGGCAGCAAGGCGCGCGCCCGGGCCTGGCCCCAGCTGGTTGGCATGCAACCGACCGCGCAACCCCGCGGCGGCCCCTGCGCGCAGCACCTCCCGCGCCTGATCGGCGTCGAAGGCTCCGCGTTCACAGAACGCGTCGATCCAGGTCGCGTACGGCGCCGCCGCCTGCAGCATCGGACCGGTGACCAGCGCGACGTATCCGGCCGGGTCGTCGGCGTACTCCGGAGGGACCACGTGGGCCCCCAGGAACGTCGTCTCGCTGGTGAAGTCCCGGGCGAGCCGCAACGCGCGGGCCTCGTCGGCGACGGTCAGCCCGTACCCGGACTTGATCTCGACCGTGGTGGTGCCCTGTCCTCGCATCTCGGCGACGAGCCGGCCGATGCGGGCGGAGAGCTCCTCGTCGGGTGCGGCCCGGGTCGCGGCGACCGTCGTCCGGATGCCGCCGGCCGAGTAGGACTCCCCGGCCATCCGGGCTCGGAACTCCTCGGCCCGGTCGCCGGCGAAGGCCAGGTGGCTGTGGCTGTCCACGAAGCCGGGGATCACCGCCCGACCTCCGGCATCGACCAGCACGTCGGCGTCCGGAGCCTGGTCGGCGGCTCCGACCCAGGCGATCCGGTCGCGGTCGATCACCACCGCCGCGTCCCGGCGGATGCCGAGGAGATCGTCGGCCGCCGGGTCGTTGGTCACCAGCTCGCCGATCCCGGTGAGCAGCGTCGTCGTCATCGCCAGATCCCCTCGATCGCGGTGGCCAGCTGACGTCCCACCTCGGCGTGCCCGCCGTCGAAGCGCACGACCCCGTCGACGACCACGTGGCGCACGTCGGCGGCACCGGCGGCGAAGACGGCCGTGTGCTCGTCACCGCCGGTGCCGGCCGTGCGCGGCGACGTCGTGTCGATCGTGACGAGGTCGGCGCGCTGGCCCACGGCGATCGTGCCGGCATCGGCGTACCCGAGACTGGCCTGCCCCTCGACGCTCCCCGCACGCAGCAGTTCGGCCGCGCTCCAGTGACCGCGTGCCTGGGACGCGAGGCGCTCGTCGAGCTCGACCGCGCGCATCTCCTCGAACGGGTCGATGACCGCGTGGCTGTCCGACCCCAGCGTGAGGCGTGCACCGGCGTCGCGCAGGACGCGGCTCGGTCCGATGCCGTCGCCGAGGTCGCGCTCGGTGGTCGGACAGAACGACGCGAACGCGTGCGCCGCACCGAGCAGCCGGATGTCCTCCTCGGTGAGGTGCGTGGCGTGGACGGCACTGGTCATCGGGCCGAGCAGCCCGTGGTCGGCGAGGAGCTGCGTCGGCGTCACGCCGTACGCGGCCACGCAGTCCGCGTTCTCCTTCACCTGCTCGGAGAGGTGGACGTGCAGTGGCACGGCGGCCTCGACATGGGCGGCCAGCGCACCGAGTGCGCCGGCAGGCACCGCGCGCACGGAGTGGGCCGCCACACCGATGCGGGCCCGCGGACTCCGACTGTCGGTGAGCGCGGCGACGCGGTCCTGCCAGGCGCCGGCCGAGCCGTCGTCGAAGCGGCGCTGGACGCCCTCGGGTGGGGCGCCGAAGCCGCTCGAGAGGTAGAGGGTGTCGAGGAGGGTGATCCGGATGCCCGCGTCCGCCGCGGCGGCGAGCAGGGCTTGCCCCATCGCGTTCGGGTCGTCGTACGGCGTGCCGTCGGGCTGGTGGTGCAGGTAGTGGAACTCCCCCACCGAGGTGAAGCCGGCCGCGACCATCTCGGCGTAGGTGGCGCGCGCGAGCGCGTGGTAGCTGTCGGGGTCGAGCCGGCCGGCCACGGCGTACATCTGCTCGCGCCAGGTCCAGAAGGTCCCTCGGTCGGTCTGGGTCCGGCCGCGCAGGGCGCGGTGGAAGGCGTGGCTGTGGGTGTTCGCGAGGCCGGGGAGCGTGAGCCCGGGCAAGACGGTGGCGCGACGGTCGCTGCCCGGCTCGACGGTGGTGAACCGACCGTCGGCGATCTCGACGCGGACGTTGCTGCGCACCTGCGCGTCGACCCAGGCGCGCTCGAGCAGGTAGGCGGTCATCGGACGAGCTGCTCCAGCGTGTCCGCGAGAGCAGTGACGCCGGCCAGGCAGTCGCCCGTCTCCGCGGACTCGTGCGGGGAGTGGGACACCCCGGTGGGGTTCCGGACGAACAGCATCGCGGTCGGGATGCCGGCGTCCTGCAGGATGCCCGCGTCGTGGCCGGCCTGCGTGGGCAGCACCGGCACGTCGGTCAGCGACGCCGCGAGCCGATCGCGCAGAGGTACGTCGAAGGCGACCTCTCCGCTGACGGATTCGGGAGTCACGCTCAGCGTCGTGCCGTCACGCTCCGCACGCTCGGCGGCCTGCCGTGCGACCGCCTCCACGAGCGACGCCAGCACCTCGTCAGACTCCGCCCGGGCGTCCATCCACGCGGTCACCCGCGACGGGATGGCGTTCGTGCCGTTGGGGTGGACGTCGAGGCGACCGAACGTCGCGCGCTGACCACTCAGCCGGGCCTGCTTGTTCGCCGCCAGGGCCGTCATCGCGAAGGTCAGCATCGGGTCGGCCCGGTCCTCCATCCGGGTGGTGCCGGCGTGGTCGGCGCGACCGGCGATGTCGAACCGGTAGCGGCCGTGCGGCCAGATCGCGCTGCCGACACCGACAGCGGCTTCCTGGTCGACGAGGGCACGGCCCTGCTCCACGTGAAGCTCCACGTAGGTCTCGACGCCGTCTAGCACCGAGGAGTCACCACCCTCGACGACGTCCCCGAGCCGGACGCCCTCGCGGTCCGTGAGCTCACGGGCCTCGGCCCACGAGGTGGCGCCGACGGCCAGTCGGGAGCCCAGGCAGGCCCTGCCGAAACGCGAGCCCTCCTCCTCGACGAATGCCGCGACGCCGAGCCGCCTCGTGGGCGCGACGCCTCGCGAGCGCAGCTCGTCGATCGCCGCGAAGGCGGAGACCACACCGAGCGGACCGTCGAACGCGCCCCCGTCGAGCACGGAGTCGAGGTGGGAGCCGGTGAGGACCGAGGGACCGGACGGCCCCCACCACGCGACCAGGTTGCCGAACGGGTCCTCCTCGACCCGGAGCCCGCGCACGGTGGCCGCCTCGCGGAACCAGTCGCGCAGCTCCAGCTCGGCGGAGTGCCACGGCTGGCGGAAGTAGCCGCCGGAGGACGCCGAGCGCCCGACGGGCGCGAGGTCCCGCCACATCTGCTCGAAGTCGGCAACCTGGCTCACACCGATCAGCCTTCCTGCATCGGGACCCGCACGCCCCGCTCGGCGGCGACCTCGGAGGCGCGGTCGTAGCCCGCGTCGACGTGGCGGATGACGCCCATCCCCGGGTCGTTGGTCAGGACCGCCTCGATCTTCGCGGCCGCGAGCTCGGTGCCGTCGGCGACACAGACCTGGCCGGCGTGGATCGACCGACCCATCCCCACCCCGCCACCGTGGTGGATCGAGACCCAGGTGGCTCCCGAGGCGGTCGCCGTCATGGCGTTGAGCAGCGGCCAGTCCGCGATGGCGTCGGAGCCGTCGATCATCGCCTCGGTCTCGCGGTACGGCGAGGCCACCGAGCCGCAGTCGAGGTGGTCGCGCCCGATGACGACCGGCGCCTTGAGCTCGCCGTTCTTCACCATCTCGTTGAACTTCAAGCCGGCGAGGTGACGCTCGCCGTAGCCGAGCCAGCAGATGCGCGCCGGCAGTCCCTGGTAGTGCACGCGCTCCTGCGCCATGCCGATCCACTTGTGGAGCCGCTCGTTGTCGGGGAACAGCTCGAGGATCGCCTTGTCGGTGGCGGCGATGTCGGCCGGGTCGCCGGAGAGCGCCGCCCACCGGAAGGGGCCCTTGCCTTCGCAGAACAGCGGGCGGATGTAGGCGGGGACGAAGCCGGGGAACTCGAAGACACGGTCGTACCCGCCCTTGCGCGCCTCGTCGCGGATCGAGTTGCCGTAGTCGAAGACCTCGGCGCCGGCGTCCTGGAACTCCACCATGGCACGCACGTGCGCGGCCATCGAGGCCTGGGCGTCCTTGGTGAAGCCCTCGGGGTCGCGCTCGGCGGCCTGGTGCCAGTCCTCGAACGGCACGCCGACGGGGAGGTAGGACAGCGGGTCGTGGGCCGAGGTCTGGTCGGTGACGATGTCGATCGGCGCCTTCATCTCCAAAAGCCTCGGGAAGACCTCGGCGGCGTTGCCGAGGACGCCGATGGACAGGCCGCGCTTCTCGTCACGCGCCTGCACGGCGAGCTCGAGCGCGTGGTCGAGGGAGTCCGCCTGGACGTCGAGGTAGCGGTGCTCGATGCGGCGGGTGATCCGGCTCTGGTCGACCTCGACGCACAGGGCGACCCCGTCGTTCATGGTGACGGCCAGCGGCTGGGCGCCGCCCATCCCCCCGAGGCCGGCGGTCAGCGTGATGGTGCCGGCCAGCGTGCCGCCGAAGCGCTTGTCGGCGACGGCCGCGAACGTCTCGAAGGTGCCCTGGAGGATGCCCTGGGTGCCGATGTAGATCCAGGAGCCGGCCGTCATCTGGCCGTACATCGTGAGGCCGAGCTCCTCCAGGCGGCGGAACTCCTCCCAGTTCGCCCAGTCGCCGACCAGGTTGGAGTTCGCGATGAGGACGCGGGGGGCCCACCTGTTGGTCTTCCAGACGCCGACCGGCTTGCCGCTCTGCACGAGCATGGTCTCGTCGTCCTCGAGGTCGCGCAGCGTGCGCACCAGGGCGTCGTAGGCCTCCCAGTTGCGGGCGGCCTTGCCGGTGCCGCCGTACACGACGAGGTCCTCGGGACGCTCGGCCACCTCGGGGTCGAGGTTGTTCATCAGCATCCGCAGGGGCGCTTCGGTCTGCCAGCTCTTGGCGGTGAGCTGGGTACCGGTGGCGGCGTGGCTGGGCAGGCGGGGGTTGTTCTTGTCGGTGGTCATGCGAGTTCTCCGATCACGGGCGCGACGGCCGCGGTGACGGCGCGGTCGGCGACGAGGTGGTAGGCGATGTCGATCTCAGGAGCGAGGAAGCGGTCGGTGCCTGGCCCGCCGACGCCGGCGTCGCGGAGCAGGGCCACGACGGCGCCGGTGGCGGGGCTGGGGGTCAGCGGAGCCCGCAGGTCGAGGGCACGTGCCGCCGTCATCAGCTCGATGGCGAGGACGCGCGTCAGGCCGTCGACGGATCGCCGCAGCTTCCGTGCCGACGACCAGCCCATGGAGACGTGGTCCTCCTGCATGGCGCTGGACGGGATGGAGTCGACGCTGGCGGGGTTGGCGAGGCGCTTGAGCTCCGACACCAGGGCGGCCTGGGTGTACTGCGCGATCATCAGGCCGGAGTCGACGCCCGGGTCGTCGGCGAGGAACGGCGGCAGGCCGTGGTTGCGGGCGCGGTCGAGGAAGCGGTCGGTACGCCGTTCGGCGATCGAGGCGAGGTCGGCGGCCACGATCGCGAGGAAGTCGAGGACGTAGGCGACCGGAGCCCCGTGGAAGTTGCCGTTCGACTCGACGCGACCCTCCTCGGCGAGCACGACCGGGTTGTCCACCGCGGAGGCGAGCTCCCGGGCGGCGACCGACGCTGCGTGGGCGACGGTGTCGCGCACGCCGCCGTGGACCTGCGGCGAGCATCGCAGCGAGTAGGCGTCCTGGACGCGGTTGCAGTCGGGGCCGCGGTGGGAGGCGACCACGCCGGAGTCGCGCAGCAGCGCGGTCAGGTTCGCGGCGGAGACCGCCTGGCCGGGATGGGGGCGGATGGCCTGCAGCTCGGGCGCGAAGACCCGGTCGGTGCCGAGCTGTCCCTCGACCGACATGGCCGCGGAGATGTCGGCGACCTTCAGCAGGTCGGTCAGGTCGTGGATGGCGAGCACGAGCATGCCGAGCATGCCGTCGGTGCCGTTGATGAGGGCGAGGCCCTCCTTCTCCTGCAGCTCGACGGAGCTGAGGCCGGCCGCAGCAAGGGCGGTGGCGGCGTCGGTCAGCTCGCCGTCGGCGGTCCGGACCGGGCCCTCCCCCATCAGCGCGAGGGCACAGTGGGCGAGCGGCGCCAGGTCGCCGGAGCACCCGAGGGAGCCGTACTCGTGGACCACCGGGGTGATGCCGTGGGTGAGCAGCGCCGCCATCAGCTCGGCCGTCTCCCGGCGTACGCCGGTGTGACCGGTCGCCAGCGTCGAGAGCCGCAGGAGCATCAGCGCACGGACGACCTCCCGCTCGACCTCCGGACCGGATCCGGCCGCGTGGGAGCGGACCAGCGAGCGCTGCAACTGGGTGCGGAGCTCCGGGGCGATGTGCCGGGTCGCCAGCGCGCCGAAGCCGGTGGAGACGCCGTAGGTGGGCTCGGGCGACGCGGCCATCTTCTCGATGACGTCGCGCGCCCGGTCGATCGCTTCGAGAGCATCCGGGGACAGCGACACGGCCGCTCCGTTGCGGGCCACGGAGACGACCTGCTCGAAGGAGAGGGGGCCGCGTCCGACGACAACTTCTTCCATGTCGTTCATTCAAGACTCGGCCGGTGCGCCGCAGAACGCAGCCGTGCGAGGATCTGTCTCGAATTGGAGACCCAGAGGGGAGCGGAATGGGGCGGCCTCCCGCAGCAAGCCGAGCGCTTCGCGTCCTGCGCTATTTGGCCGCCCGCGCCGATCCGGCTCCCCTCGAGGCGATCATGCGTGCCTGCGATCTGCCGCGCAGCAGCGCCTACCACCTGATCGCCGCCATGATCGAGGAGGGCTTCGTCACCCACCTGGTCGCCGAGCGTCGGTACGGGCTCGGCGTGGCGGCCTTCGAGCTCGGCAGCGGTTACGTCCGGCAGGAGCCCCTGCAGCGGCTGGCCCGGCGCCCGCTGACCCGGTTGGTCGAGGCGACGGGACACAGCGCCCATCTCGCGGTCCTGCACGGGCGCGACGTCCTCTACGTCCTCGAGGCGCGCGCCCCGGGCAGGCCGCCCCTGGTCACCGACGTCGGCGTCCGGCTGCCGTCCCACCTGACGGCGAGCGGACGAGCGCTGCTCGCGCACCTCCCCGCAGCGCAGGTGCGGGCTCTCTATCCGAGCGCGAGTGCCTTCGTGGACCGCACCGGGATCGGGCCTCGCACGCCGACCGCCCTGCGCTCGTTGCTCGCGGACACGCGGCGTCGCGGCCATGCGGTCGAGGACGGCGAGATCACTCCGGACCTCGCCAGCGTCGCCTCGGCCGTCCTGGACCGCCACGGGCATCCGGTGGCCGGCGTGGCCATCACCTTCCCTGCCGACGAGGCCGACCACGAGCACCTGGCCCGGGCGGTGAGCCGCACCGCGGCCACCGTCACCCGCCTCCTGGGCGCCGGAGAACGGCGGCGAGGAGAGGGACGTGAGTCCGGGACGTCGAGGTGACGTGCGCCGCCCACCCGCTGCCGATGCTTGCGCGTCGGAGAGACTCGTCCCGTGGCAGGACGAGGGACCCGTCGCCCGGACGTGACGGCGGTCGAGCTGATAGGCGGCATCGAGAAGCGCGTCCTCGCACTGGCCGACTACGACCCGCAGTGGCCCGAGACGTACGCCATAGAGGAGCGACGCATCCGCGCGGCGCTCGGTGCCGCCGCCGTCGAGATCGAGCACATCGGCTCGACGTCAGTGCCCGGACTCGCCGCGAAGCCGATCATCGACGTCCTCGTGACGGTAGGGGACATCACAGCCGAGGAGGACTACCTTCCGCCACTGCTGGCTGTCGGCTACGAACTCCGAGTTCGCGAGCCGGGTCATCGCCTGGTCAGGACGCCCGCGCGCGATGTCCAGGTGCACGTGTGGCAAGCCGGCGAGGTGGCTGCCGCCGACTACCTGCTGTTCAGAGACCGACTGCGCGCCGATCCCGCGGACCGCGCCCTGTACGAGCGGACCAAACGTGCCCTGCTCCAGCAGGACTGGCCGGACATGAACGCCTATGCCGAGGCGAAGTCCGACGTGGTCAGCCGGATCAAGGACCGCGCCCGTCAGTCCGGCCCCACCCGCTGAAATGAAGGAGGGCCGAACCCACGTCTCTTGGGTTCGGCCCTCCGCGATGTCTTGAGACGTTGATGCTGGTAGCGCCTCGTTCCGGTCTGACTCTTCTTGAGACTGGCTTCGTGCCTTGGTGATGACCCGTCGGCCGGAGCGAGGCGCTATTGAGGGAGCCCCGCGTTACTGCACGCCATCTGCCGGGCTGACGAAGGAACCGGTGTCGATGACCCAACGCGAGCCCACGTAGGCAGTCTCGGTCGATTCCACCTTGCGCCCCGTCGAGTCCGTCACCAAGCGCGATTCCACCAAGAGCGCGGCCGGCGGGGACAAGTGCAGGAGTGCGGCGTCCTCTGCGGTCGCTAGCCGCGCGGTGACGTAGCCGTCGGCCCGGACCATCGAGCGTCCGAGCCGCGCGAGAGCAGCATGCAATGACCCGGTCTCGAGATCGGCGTCTAGGACGGGGGCGAACTCTCCCGGCAGGTGCGCCTTCTCCAACGCGACCGGAACCCCGTCCGCGAGGCGAACGCGCTCAATCGTCACGACCCACTCGGACGGCGGCAGCCCGAGCCGCGCTGCGGCACTCGGATCGCTACCGACCTCAACCCGCAGCAGTCGCGAACTCGGCGTCAGCCCTCGGCGGCGCATGTCCCGGGTGAACGAGTGCAGCACCGCCTCCTCGCGGTGTAGCGGCGACGGCATCACGAAGCTCCCCGCGCCACGACGCCGCTCGATGCGTCCCTCGTCGACGAGGAGCTGGAACGCATGGCGCGCCGTCATCCGACTCACCTGGAACCGGTCGGCGACCTCGTTCTCCGTCGGCAGTAGCGCACCGACTCCGAGGCGGTCGCTTTCCTCGACGAGCCACTGGCGGATCTCGACATAGCGCGCTGGGGCAGGAGGCACATCGACAGCCTGCCACACGTCGCCGATCTTTTGTCGATACATAGACTCGGCCAGGAGAGAGATTTGCGGCGCATTGGCCTCAGGTTTGACACAAATGTATATACAAGTTTTCCTGAGAAGCAACCACCACGCACGCACCGGAGGAGCCATGCGCCCCAGCAAGTCAGCCCACGAGATGTCCGCAAGAGAGCTCGCCGCCTACATCGACCACTCCGTACTCAAGCCCGAATTCACTCCCGAAGAGGTCCGACGCGAAGTCGAGGCTGCAATCGGGTTCGGCTGCAAGACCGTGTGCGTGAACCCCGCCTCGGTCGAGGTCGCCAAGCCCTTGTGTGATGGCACCGATACCGGCGTGTGCGTCGTGGTGGACTTCCCGTTCGGGTGCTCCTCGACCACGTCCAAGGTCGAGCAGGCCCGGATCGCACTGGATTCGGGCGTCGACGAGCTCGACATCGTCGCCAACTACGGCTGGATACGCGGCGGCGACCTCGATCGCGTTGAGACCGATCTCCGAGCCGTCATCGACCTGTGTCACCAGCACGACGTGCCGGTCAAGGTGATCTTCGAGACTGACGCCCTGACCCCCAGGGAGATCCGCGCCGCCGCCGAGGCATCGATCGCAGCCGGAGCGGACTTCATCAAAACTTCCACCGGGTTCTACACCGGCACCAACCAGCACGACGCTCCGGGCGCGACCGACGAGATGGTCGAGCTCATGCTCCAATGCGCCGCTGGGCGCTGCAAGGTCAAGGGCTCAGGCGCCATCCGCGACCAAGAACACTTCTTTCGATTGATCGACGCGGGCATAGACCGCATGGGGATCGGATACCGCACCACACCTGTCGTGCTCGGCCAGAGTGCCGCCACAGGCGACTCAGCCGGCGGAAGCTACTAGAGGACCGCCCCGCACACCTTCTTCTCGACCAGATCGAGAAGGAGGAGAGCAGGACGAGGTTGAGCATGAAGATGCGTGAGGCGAGGGTGGAGAACGGGCGGACGAGAGAATGGTGGGCGTGAGCACCCTGGCCGACGCCGTACTCCCGTTGATCCGCACGCGGTCCGACCTCTACCGGTACAGCACCGCCAACGCGCACGGCCGAGACATGCACGAGGCGGTCGACATTCTCGAGTCCGCGATCCCAACGACCGACCCGGCCGAGATCTACTCCGTCACTCACAAGGCGCTCGCGTCGTCACTGAAGGTGATCGCGCGTGCGGACGATTCCAGCGGCATCATCGGGGACGCTTGCCGTCGGCTGTTGGAGCTGCACCCGCGGGCCGCTGCCGCGGCCCGGACGCCGGTCGGGAAGCTGATCGACTGGATGATGAAGTTCCAGTTCGACGACGACGAGGTCGACTACTTCGAGCTCGACCCGGTGGCGTACGCGCCGGCCCTCGGCGAGGTCGGTATGGCCTCGTACCGGAAGCGGCTGGCGGAGGTGGAGGCAAAGCTCGGCCCGCGGCCCGCCGATCGGTGGAACTCCGGCCACTCCCATGAATGGTTCACCCTGGACTGGAACGCCCAGCGGCTCGCCGTCCTCGACCACGACATCGACGCGATCATCCGCACCCATGCCAAGGATCGGAAGGTCGCGGCATGGCTGGAGGACACCGCCGAGGCGTTCGAGGAGATCGGCGAGATCGACCTCGCCATCGACTGGGCGAAGCAGGCGACCGACTTCGACCGCGGGCACCAGTCGCTCAAGGCGGCGGACTACTGGTGCGGACTCCTGGAGGCGTATCGGCCAGCCGAGGCGCTTGACGCGCGGCTCTCGGTGTTCCGCAAGTGGCCCTCGTCGACCTCGGCGGCGCGGCTGCACAAGGCGGCGGGCAAGTCCTGGCCGGCCTATCGTGACGAGGTCGTGGCGACTCTCGCAGCGAGTCCGCGGGACGCGGTCCTGTTCGCACTGCTCACCTTGAAGGAGCCGGAGCTCGCGTGGAACCTCGCGCACTCGCTGGCCCTCGACAGCGACCACACCTGGGGCGAGCTGGTGAAGGTGTACGAGAAGGTCGATCCGATCGCCACTCTGCCGATCCATCAGCGCCTCGTAGAGAACGAGCTCGTCGAGGCCGGCGCCCAGCATTACCGACTTGCAGCGCGCAGGCTGGCCAAGATGCGGAGGCTCAGCGCTGGATCTGACAAGTCAGCCGAGGTCAACGACCTGATCGCGGAGCTGCGCGAGACCCATCGGCGGCGGCCGCGGTTGCAGCAGGAGTTCGACCGGGCAGGGCTGCCCTGAGGAGCGTCAAGCTCCGTCGGTCCGAGGCAACCTGCCGCGAGTGACCTTGACGTGGGGAGGCAGCGGCTCGTCGGGGTCGCTTGTCGCCTCAGCTTCCTCGGCCGCCAGCGCTTCGGCCTCGATCAGCGCTGCAACATCGAAGTCGGCCCGCGGCTGCGGACGGTCAGAGTCAGGCATGGCACGACCCTGCCGCCGCCGGGGCGAAGCAGCAACCCAAAGACGCCGGGCCCTCACGCCAGATGGCGGTGCTTCAAGGCTGTGGTCAGTTCGTCTCGTTCGGCCGCCTTGAGGTAGCCCTGCGCGTGCCCACGCTCGATCGCCTGGCGCAGGAGGTACGTCGGGGTGCCGAGGGTGAGGCACTGGGCGATGGCCGTGGCCGGTGTCACCGTCGGGATCCCCTGCCACCAGCCGATCCGCTGCGGGGCAAGGTCCTCGTGGTGCACGGCGTAGTCGCCGCCGCCCCGGCGGAAGCGGCGGTGCTTGCCGACTGTGAGGTGGATGCGGTTGGGGTTCACGTCGCTGATGCCGTAAGCGTCGAGCGCGGTCTCGTGGGACAACGCCGCCTCGGGCACCCGGGTCCACAGCACGGCCACCATCAGGTCGTCGTGCTCGCCGACCGGATACCGCGGGAACCGGTAGACCCCGTGTGCGACCCGATGGAGCGTTCCCCGGTGGACGAGCATCTGGACGGCGTGCTTGTCGATGCCGGCGTCAGTGGCTTGCTGTGCGGTAACGAAGCCGTGCTGCTCGGCCGCGATATCCCACAACACCGATCGAGCGAGGGCCTTGGCGGTCACCGGCAGAAGTATAACGGTAACGTGACACTATTGACGGCACTCACTCGGACCCGAATGCCTTGAGAAGCGATATCTAAGCGGATATCATTGCGGACATGGCTGGAACGATCATCGAGCGGGCACGCCGCGGCAGTGGACTGTCGCAGCGCGAACTGGCGCGCCGTTCGGGCACCTCGCAGCCCACGCTCTCGACCTACGAGCACGGCACCAAGTCGCCGACACTCGCTGTGGCCGAGAGGATCGTCAACAGCAGCGGCTTCGATCTCGATCTCGTGCCCCGCGTCGAGTTCACCACCCACCCCGGTGCCCGCGGCGAGCCGTTCGTCGTCCCTGATCGCCTGTGGCGCCTCGACACAGCTTCAGCCTTCGCGACAGTGACGCTCCCCCAGCATCTGCACTGGTCCGGCCCGTCGCGTCCCTACAACCTTCGCAATCGGCGCGACCGCGCCAGGGTCTACGAGATCGTGCTTCGGGAAGGTGAGCCCGGCGATCTGCTAACCCATGTCGATGGAGCACTGTTGGTCGACCTCTGGGACGAGCTCGTCATTCCGAAGGCGATCCGAAGCGCTTGGGAGCCGCTCATCACGTCGTTCGGTGCCAACGCGTGAGCGACTCACGGCTGAGCGACTTCCAGGTTGAACTGGCCAACGTGTTCTTCTCCCTGCCCGAGTCGGCAGGCTTCCTACTCGCCGGCGGCGGGGCGCTGATCGCGCAGGGGATCGTGCCGAGGCCGACCGAAGACCTCGACTTCTTCACATCGCGTCACTCAGGCAGCGTCGTGGCAGCGAGCGATGCCCTCATCGCTGCGGTCACGGCTCGCGGGTGGAAACACGAGTTGGTGCGGACCGGCGAGGAGTTTCGGCGGTGGGCGATCACCGGTCCGGAGACGGTTCTCGTGGACCTCGCCGTCGACAGTCCCGCCTCCAGCACTCCGACCGTCACGATCGCCGGCCCGAGCTTCGCGCCCGACGAGCTTGCGATCCATAAGACACTCGCGCTGTTCGGCCGCGCGGAACCCCGCGACTTCGTCGATGTCTACGTGCTGCACCAGCGATTCGACCGCGAGGAGACGCTCCGGAAGGCGGCCGAGGGCCGATCCGGGCTTCGATCTCGCGATGTTCGCCGCGACGCTGCGGACCCACGGCCGCATCGACGACCAGGACTTCCCGGACGTCGGCGTACCGATCACCGACATCCGGACCTACTTCGATGCTTGTGCCGACGAAGTCGACCCGCGTTAGTCGTCCTCACGAGCAAACGCCTGGTCGAGCAGCTCGGCGGTCAGCGGGTTCACCTGCTCGTTGCGGCGGATGTAGTGCTCGATCGTGACCTTGGGGTCGGTGTGGCCGAGCAGCTCCGAGGCCAAGTTGAGGCTGGCCTGCTCGTTGATCACCGTCGCGACGGTGCGGCGGAACATGTGCGGGCTGACGCCTTCGATGCCGGCGTCGCCGAGGACCTTGCGCAGCTGGCGTCGCACGTTGGCCGTCGTGAGCGGCGTCCCCTCGCGACTGCGGAACACCAGCGCGTCCAGCGAGTGGTCGGCCATGATCGCCAGCCGACGGCGCAGCGCCTCGGCCGTGAACGAGGGCAGCGCGATCACCCGGTTGGAGCGGTCGGTCTTCGGGTGCTCCTGCCGGTACGTCCCGACGCCGCGTTCCGAGATCACCGTGCCGCAGATCCGCAGCGTGGCTGGTGTCGTCGTCAGGTCCAGGTCGCGCCGCCGGACCGCCAACACCTCACCGATCCGAGCGGAGGTGCCGAGCATGACCTCGACGATCGCGCCGAGC
>JBQCCW010000293.1:0-26074 GCA_051961835.1 Marmoricola sp.
TCGAGGGGCTCGACACCGAGGACACGCGTCGCCTGGCCGAGGTCGGCCGCACGATCCGTGCCGCGATCGTCGAGCAGCCCTTCCCCGAGGACCTCGAGTCCGACATCCGGGTCGCCTACGCCGAGCTGGTGCTGGGCGCCCACGGGTTACCCGTGATCGACTCTGCTACCAAGTCGGTCGAGGATATCTCAACGCAAATCCTGCAGTGCCTCATGGCCGCGGCGCGCGCCGCCGGCCGCCGTGACGGAAGGACCCGCCCATGACCCACCCGACGTCCGCCAACGTGCGCTGGTTCTCCGAGCTGGGCATGGACGACCTCGAGCAGGTCGGCGGGAAGAACGCCTCGCTCGGCGAGATGGTCGCGCAGCTCGCCGACCTCGACGTGCGGGTGCCCGACGGCTTCGCCACGACGGCCGACGCCTACCGGCGGTTCCTCAGCGCCGATGTCGACGGCCGGGGCGGTCTCGTCGACCGGATCGCCGGCGAGCTCGAGGGGCTCGACACCGAGGACACGCGTCGCCTGGCCGAGGTCGGCCGCACGATCCGTGCCGCGATCGTCGAGCAGCCCTTCCCCGAGGACCTCGAGTCCGACATCCGGGTCGCCTACGCCGAGCTGGCCGGCGACGACGACAGCGTCTCGTTCGCCGTGCGCTCCAGCGCCACCGCCGAGGACCTTCCCGACGCCTCCTTCGCCGGGCAGCAGGAGACCTTCCTCAACGTCCGCGGCATCGAGCCGGTGCTCACCGCGATCCGCGAGGTGTACGCCTCGCTCTACAACGACCGCGCGATCGCCTACCGCGTGCACCACGGCTTCGCCCACGACGAGGTCGCGCTGTCGGCCGGCGTGCAGCGGATGGTGCGCTCCGACATCGGCGCATCCGGGGTCATGTTCACCATGGACACCGAGTCGGGATTCACCGACGCGGTGTTCGTCACCAGCGCCTACGGCCTGGGCGAGGGCGTGGTGCAGGGGGCGGTGAACCCCGACGAGTTCTACGTCTACAAGCCCAACCTGCGCGCCGGCCGGCCCGCGATCCTCAAGCGTGGCGTCGGCGGCAAGGCGACCAAGATGGTCTACACGGACTCCGCGGAGGTCGGCCGGACCACCGAGTTCGTCGACGTCGAGCCGGCCGAGAGCCGGCTGCTGTCGCTCACCGACGACGAGGTCGAGGAGCTGGCGAGGCACGCGCTCACCATCGAGGAGCACTACGGCCGCCCGATGGACATCGAGTGGGGCAAGGACGGCGTGGACGGGCGGCTCTACATCCTCCAGGCGCGGCCGGAGACCGTGCAGTCCCGGCGTACCGGCACCCTCGAGCGCTACACGATGCCCAAGGAGGTGCGCGCCGGTGCCGAGGTGGTCGTCGAGGGGCGGGCGATCGGTCAGAAGATCGGTGCCGGAGCGGTGCGGGTGCTGCGCTCGCCGGAGGAGATGCACGACTTCGCCGAGGGCCAGGTGCTCGTCGCCGACATGACCGACCCCGACTGGGAGCCGATCATGAAGCGTGCCTCGGCGATCATCACCAATCGCGGGGGCCGCACCTGCCACGCCGCGATCATCGCCCGCGAGCTCGGCATCCCCGCGGTCGTGGGGACGGGGTCGGCGACGAGCGACCTGACGGACGGTCGCGAGGTCACCGTGTCCTGCGCCGAGGGCGACACCGGCTACGTGTACGACGGCCAGCTCGACTTCCAGGTCGAGTCGACCGACCTCACCGGCATGCCGGATGTCCCCGTGAAGATCATGATGAACGTCGGCACGCCCGAGCAGGCGTTCGCGTTCTCCCGGCTGCCGAACGCCGGGGTGGGCCTCGCGCGGCTGGAGTTCGTGATCAACCGCCAGATCGGGATCCACCCGAAGGCGCTGCTCGACCTCGAGCGCGACCCGGACTCGCTCGAGCCTGGGCTGCGCCGCGAGATCGAGGAGCTGACCGCCGCCTACCCCTCGCCGCGCGCCTTCTTCGTGCAGCGGGTCGCCGAGGGCGTCGCGACGATCGCCGCCGCGTTCGCCCCGGAGCCGGTGGTCGTTCGGATGAGCGACTTCAAGTCCAACGAGTACGCCCACCTCGTCGGCGGCGCGGCGTACGAGCCCGACGAGGAGAACCCGATGATCGGCTACCGCGGCGCGTCGCGGTACCTCTCGGAGTCGTTCGCCGAGTGCTTCGCGATGGAGTGCGAGGCGCTCCGGTACGTCCGCGAGGAGATGGGACTGACCAATGTCACGGTGATGATCCCGTTCGTGCGGACGCTGAAGGAAGCCGAAGGAGTGATCGAGCTGCTGACCCGCAACGGCTTGGAGCGCGGGAAGAACGACCTCCAGGTGGTGATGATGTGCGAGGTGCCCTCCAACGCGGTGCTCGCCGACCGCTTCCTCGAGCACTTCGACGGGTTCTCGATCGGCTCCAACGACATGACGCAGCTGACCCTCGGGCTCGACCGGGACTCCGGCCTGGTGGCCGAGGGCTTCGACGAGCGGGACCCGGCGGTGCTGCACATGCTCGGGCTGGCGATCAGCGCCTGCCGCGCCCAGGGCAAGTACGTCGGCATCTGCGGTCAGGGACCCTCCGACCACCCCGACCTCGCCGAGTGGCTGGTCGCGCAGGGCATCGAGTCGATGTCGCTGAACCCCGACACGGTCGTCGACACCTGGCTACGCCTCGCCAAGGTCGCCGAGCGGGCGGAGACGGCGCGCTGAGAGGCGGCGAGCGGGCGGAGACGGCGCGCTGAGAGGCGGCGAGCGGGCGGAGACGGCGCGCTGAGGGGCGGCGAGCGGGCGGAGACGGTCGTCAGGGCGTCTCGCGGGCGAAGCGGACCAGCAGCTCGGCGAGGTCCTCCAAGAAGCGCAACACCGTCTCCGCTTCCGTGGGGCTGAGCCGGTCGACGACGGCGGCCAGCTCCCTGATGAAGGGTTCGAGCGCCGTGCGCACCTCTGTCTCCGCGTGTGGCGTCATCTCCAGGAGGGCCCGCCGTCGGTCGTGCGGGTGCGCCACCCGCCGTACATGCCCGGCGGCGACCAGCCGATCCACGAGCACGGTGGCCGACGCCGAGGTCACCCCCAGCCGGCGGCCCAGGTCCACGACGCCGTCCGGGGTGGGTGGGACGCTCAGATGGTCCAGGGCGAGCAGATCGGTGACGCCGACGCCGAGGCGGCGGGCCAGGGCGGCGTGCACGTCTGGGGCGAGGCGGAGCACCTGCCGGACGGCGCCGCCGATGCGCGCGGCGACCGGCACGCCGGCAGCACGGACCGGCGCCGCGGCGGCGTCCGATTCCCTAGAGCGCGCGGAATGCCGAGGGGCCACCTGCTCATGCTAGGCCCGATTCGCGGGTAGCTAGACTCTCTAGGTACCGCCTCTACACTCGGCGGCATGCGACGGTTCCGCTGGGTGCCCCTGCTCCTGCTCGTGCTCCTGTGGCTCTGCGTCGGTGCGGTGGGCGGCCCGTACGCCGGGAAGCTGAGCGAGGTCCAGAGCAACAACGCGACCGCGTTCCTTCCGAGCACGGCCGAGTCCACCGAGGTGGCACAGCTGCAGAAGCGCTTCGCCGACAAGGAGGAGACTCCCGCGGTGCTCGTCGTCGCACGGGACCAGGGGATCACGGCCACGGATCGTTCCTGGTTCTCCCAGGTAGCGGCCGACCTGCCCGACGGCAGCCCGGTGCTGACTTCCCAGGACGGTCAGGCACTGGAGGTCGTCGTACCGCTGAAGGGTGACCAAGCCGCCGTCACCGACCGCGTGCATCAGCTTCGGCAGCACCTCGACCAGGGCCGACCCGACGGCCTTACGGCCTACGTCACCGGTCCGGCGGGCTTCACCGCGGATCTCGCGGCGGCCTTCGGCGGCATCGACGGCGTCCTGCTGCTGGTCGCGCTCGCGGTCGTCCTGGTGATCCTGCTCGTCGTCTACCGCAGCCCGATCCTGCCGGTCGCGGTCCTGCTGTCCTCGGTGTTCGCCCTGGGTCTGGCCAGCGCCGTCGTCTATCAGCTCGCCGCCCACGGCGTCCTCACCCTGAACGGCCAGAGCCAGGGGATCCTGTCGATCCTCGTCGTGGGCGCGGCGACCGACTACGCACTGCTGTTCACCGCGCGGTTCCGCGAGGAGCTGCGGCGGCACGAGAGCCGGTACGACGCGCTCGCCGTCGCGTGGCGACAGACCGCCGCGCCGGTGCTCGCCTCGGGCACGACCGTCGTGCTCGCCCTGCTGTGCCTGCTGGCGAGCGAGCTGAACTCGACCCAGAGCCTCGGCCCCGTCGCGGCCCTCGGGATCGTCGCGGCCATGCTCTCCGCGCTCACGTTCCTGCCGGCGCTGCTCGGCCTGCTGGGTCGGGCGGCGTTCTGGCCGGCTCGGCCCGCCTACGGGTCCGAGCACCCCGAGCACGCAGGAATCTGGGGGCGCCTGGCCGCGGGGGTCGTACGCCGGCCGCGGCGACTCTGGGTCGGCGCCGCGCTGGTCCTGGTGGTGCTGGCAGCGTTCGCGACCACCCTGCGGGCGCACGGCACCGCGCAGACCGACGTGTTCCTGCACGACGAGCCGTCGGTCAGCGGGCAGCGGCTCGTGGCGCAGCACTTCCCGGGTGGGAGCGGCAGTCCCGCCGTCATCATCGGGCCCGCGGACAAGGCCGAAGCCCTGATGGCAGCCGCTCGGGGTGTCCACGGCGTGGCCTCCGCGATGCCGCTCACCGCGCCCGGCTCGAACGCTCCCCGGAACGTCGACGGCCTGGTGCAGGTGCAGGCGGTGCTCGCCGACCCCCCGGACCCCGACGCGGCGATCGCCACGGTGAAGCGACTCCGTGCGGCGGAGCACCACGCGGTGGAGCACGCACTCGTCGGCGGCCCGACGGCGACGACGCTGGACACGCGCCGGACGGCAGAGCGCGACCTGCGCGTGGTGATCCCGCTCGTGCTGCTGGTGATCCTGCTCGTCCTCGGCCTGGTGCTGCGGGCGGCGCTCGCCGCCGTCCTGCTGCTCCTCACCGTGGTGCTGAGCTACGCCGCCACGCTCGGCGTCAGCGCGCTCGTCTTCAACCACGCGTTCGGCTTCCCCGGAGCCGACGCGTCGGTGCCGCTGTTCGGGTTCGTCTTCCTCGTCGCGCTGGGCGTCGACTACAACATCTTCTTGATGAGCAGGGCGCGTGAGGAGGTGCTCGCGTCGGATCCGCGCACCGGTATCGAGCGGGCCCTGGCCACCACGGGCGGTGTCATCACCTCCGCCGGCGTCGTTCTCGCGGCGACGTTCGCGGCCCTGACGGTGATCCCGCTGCTGTTCCTGGCCCAGATCGCCTTCATCGTCGCGTTCGGCGTGCTGCTCGACACCCTCGTCGTGCGCTCCGTCCTCGTACCGGCGGCAGCCACGGATCTCGGCCGCCGGCTCTGGTGGCCGACCCGCGTCCCCACCTGACCGGCGGAGGGCGGTTCCGCACGGTCCACAACCGCCCGGTCGGCACCTTCAGTCGCGCCGTCTCCGCCCGCTCGGCGCTCCCAGTCGCGCCGTTTCCGCCCGCTCGGGGCTATGTGGTCTCGGAGGCGAGCATGCGGCGTTCCATCGCCACCGCCACGCGTACGGCGGACGCCGGGGCCAGCCGGGTGAGCCGGTCGACGGCGACGGCGTCCCGCCCGACGCGGATGCGCGGGCGGCCTGCCTCCACCCCGTCGACGATGATCCGTGCGGCGTCGGGGGCCGGTAGCCTGAGCAGCTTCTCCTGGTAGGTGCGCGTGCGTGCTCGGTGGGCGTCGGTGAGGACCTCCCCGGCGGCCTCCGCCAGGCGGGCGGCGTTCGTGGCGATCGACGTCGCCACGCCGCCGGGATGCACGACGCTGACCCGCACCGGGTGACCGGCGAGCAGCATCTCCGCGCGCAGGGACTCGGTGAACCCGCGCACCGCGAACTTCGACGCGCAGTAGTGCGACATGCCGGGCTGCGCCAGGAAGCCGTTGAGGCTCGAGACGTTCACCACGGCACCGTCGCCCGAGGCGATCACGTGAGGCAGGAAGGCCTGCGTGCCGTGGATGACGCCGGCGAGGTTCACCGCGAACACCCGCTCGTAGTCGGCCCCGGCGCTCTCCACGACGGGTCGGTTGAAGGCGATTCCCGCGTTGTTGTAGATCTGATGCACCGTGCCGAAGTGCGCGGCGACCTCGCCGGCCCACTGCTGGACGGCGTCCCGGTCGCTGCTGTCCACCACGGCGGTGTGCACCCGACCGTCGAGCAGGGCCGCGGTCTCCTTCAGGCCGACCTCGTCGACGTCGCTGAGCGCGACCGACGCGCCCCGCCGGCTCAGCTCGACCGCGAGGGCGCGGCCGATGCCCGATCCGGCGCCGGTGATCGCGGCGGTCCTGCCGTGGACCGCGTGCTTCCTCATCGGGCTGCTCCTCGGGTGGCGTCGGCGGTGTGCTCGGTGGTGCGGTGGTCCGGCCGGTCGGAGGGCCCGGCGAAGTGCAGGCCCTCGGAGACCAGCGGGCCGTCGAGCAGCTTGCGGTCGGCCTGGTAGTTCATCGACATCAGCCAGGGCGCCTCCGGGCCCTGCTTGGGCAGCGTCGCGAGCGACCGCTGGACGTAGCCGGCGCCGAAGTCGAGCAACGGCCTGGTCGGCATCTCCGGGTCCGCCACCACCCACGCGGTGTCGTAGCCGTGGGCGTCCATGTGCGCGAGCAGCTGGCAGAGGTACTCGCAGAGGATGCCGATCTTGAGCGTCCACGAGGAGTTCGTGTAGCCGATCGCGATCGAGAAGTTCGGCACGCCGGAGAGCATCGTGCCGCGGTGCACCACAGTCTCCGACGGCTCGACCGGCCGCCCGTCCACGGCCAGCCGCATGCCGCCGAACAGCTGCAGGTTCAGGCCGGTCGCCGTCACGATGATGTCGGCGTCCAGGTGGGCGCCGCTCTCCAGCGTGATGCCGGTCTCGTCGAAGGTGGCGATCCGATCGGTGACCACGTCGGCCCGGCCGGCGCGGATCGTCCGGAAGAGGTCGCCGTCCGGCACCGCGCACAGGCGCTGGTCCCAGGGGTCGTACGGCGGGTTGAAGTGCGTGTCGACGTCGAAGCCCGCGGGAAGCTGCTTGGCGTTGACCGCCCGGATCAGCTTGCGCGCCTGCTTCGGGAAGCGCTGACACAGCGCCCAGATCGCTCGCTGCTGGGCAATGTTCTTGCGCCGCGCGAGCGCGTAGCCACGCTCGGGACCGAACCAGCGCTGGAGCGCCTGGGCGATCGCGTCGACCTTCGGCACCGGCAGGATGTACGTCGGGGTGCGCTGCAGCATCGTCAGCTGGGCGCCCTGCTCGGCCAGCGCCGGCACCAGGGTCACCGCCGTCGCGCCGCTGCCGATGACCACGACCCGCTTGCCGTCGACGTCGAGGTCCTCGGGCCAGTGCTGGGGGTGCACGATCTGGCCGGTGAACCGCTCGCGACCGGTGAAGGCAGGGGTGTAGCCCTCGTCGTAGGAGTAGTAGCCGGTCCCACAGAAGATCCAGCCGGCGCTCATCTCGAAACGCTCGCCGGTGTCACCGCGCTCCACGGTGACGAACCAGCGTGCCTGCTCGCTCGACCAGTCGGCGCCGAGCACGCGGTGCCGGTAGCGCACCGTCTCTGCGAGGTCATTCTCCTCCAGCGTCTCGTGGAGGTAGCGCAGGATCTGCGGGGCGCCGGCGATCGACTCCTTGTCCCGCCAGGGCTTGAACGCGTAGCCGAAGGTGTGCAGGTCGGAGTCCGAGCGGATGCCGGGGTAGCGGAAGAGGTCCCAGGTGCCGCCGGCGCGCTCGCGGCCCTCGAGGATCGCGACCGTCCGGGCGGGGTGCTCGACCGCCAGGTAGCGGGCGGCGCCGATCCCGGAGATGCCGGCGCCGATGACGAGGACGTCGACGTGTTCGAGCGCGGTCCGGGGAGACGTTCCGGCCGGCCTGGCGGTGCTGCTCATGGGTCCTCCTGCAGGGGCGCGGTGGGGCCTGTCCAGCGTGCGGCACCCATGATTCTCGCCGCCACAGCGAAGTGCACCACGATGGCGGGTCTCCTGAGGCACGATGTGCGGGTGGAGCAGGAGGACGCGTCGTGGCCGCCCGTCCCTCCGCGCATCGCCGAGCTGATCCGTCGCGGCGCCCAGGCCGTCGCCGATCCCGACGCGACCTGGCTCGTCGAGCTGCACGAGGCCTCGCTGAGCGGCGAGGGCATGCGCGCCGTCGCCGCCGACCCGGTGCTCGCCGAGTCGACGCGGCGGGCGAACGTCGCGAACCTCCTGGCCTGGGTCGCGCACAACATCGAGCGTCCCGGCGAACGGGTCCCGCCCTCGCTCTCCGCGGACGCTCTCGCCAACGCCCGCGACCTCGTCCGCCGCGGCTTGGACGCGGACGCCCTGGACGCGTACCGCAAGGGGCAGTCGGTGGCGTGGCAGCGCTGGATGGACGTCTGCTTCGGCCTGACCGAGGACCCGGCGGAGCTCCGGGCGCTGCTCGACGTCACCGCCCGCTCGATCAGCACCTACCTCGACGACACGATCGAGGCGGTGCGTGAGCGCATGCAGGCCGAGGCGGTCGAGCTCACGACCGGCACCCACGCCGAACGACTCACCACGGTGACGCTGCTCCTCGAGGGAGCGCCGGTGGAGCCGCGGCACGCCGAGACGCGCCTGGGCTACGGCCTGCTCGGCCCCCACACCGCGGCGCTGGTGTGGGGCGCCCCCGACGTGGACCCGGCTCGCCTCGAAGCGGCGGCGGAGGCCCTCGTCGACGCCACGGGCAGCGCGCGGCGGCTCACGGTGATCGCGAACGCGGCCACGCTGTGGGTCTGGTTGCCGACCGCTGTCGGAGCGGAGGCGGCGGGCGCCGTCGTGGTCCCCGACGGTGTGCGGGTCGCGCTGGGGCGCCCGGGCCGCGGTCTCGCCGGCTTCCGCTCGAGCCACCTCGAGGCTGTCGCCACCCAGCAGACCATGGAACGGGCGGCCGGACGCCGCCGGATCGCGTCGTACGACCAGGTCCAGCTCGTGGCCCTCCTGGAGCGCGACCGCCGCGCCGCGGACGCCTTCGTCGAGGACACCCTGGGTCGCCTGGTGGAGGCCGACCCCGAGTTGCGGGTGGTGGCTCTGACCTACCTGCGCGAGCTCGGCAACGTCACCGCGACCGCCCGGCGGCTCTACACGCACCGGAACACGGTGATCCGGAGGCTGCAGCGGGTCGACGAGCTGCTGCCCCGCCCGCTGGCGGAGAACCCCGTGCACGTCGCGACGGCCCTCGAGCTGCTCTCCTGGCGCACCGGCTGAGCGGCGCGGGCCCGGCCGAGGCCCGACCGGGCGGAGCCATCTCGAATTTGTCGCCGGCGGAGGTTTCGGGGCGCCCGGGTCCGGGGAGGACGAAGGTGTCACGGCCCCCGCGGGGAGACCGACCGACACCCTGCCGCGTTCTACCTCGAGCGCGGTCTCGGCACCACGCAGCACAGGAGCCTTCCGATGACTGCCACCCTCTCCGCCCCTTCCGCTCCCGCCGCCGAGGCGAGCGCCGACAACGTCGTGGAGCTGCCCTCGGCCGCCCCGGCGCCCACGTCGGGTCAGGAGCGCACCGAGCGGACCCGCGCGCTGCTCGAGCAGCTGCGCGACGCCACCGGCGCCCGCCGCCGCCACCTGCTCGACCTGATCGTCGAGGCGAACATCCCGCTGGCCCGATCGATCGCCCGTCGGTACGCCGGCCGCGGCATCGCCGTCGACGACCTCGAGCAGGTCGCGTCGCTGGCGCTCGTCGCCGCGGCGCAGCGCTTCGACCCCGACCGCGGAGCCGACTTCTTCGCCTACGCCGTGCCCACCATCAAGGGCGAGCTGCGCAAGCACTTCCGCGACGCCGGCTGGGCGGTGCGGCCGCCGCGCCGCCAGCAGGAGCTGCAGGCACGGCTCTGGGCCGCCGAGCAGGACCTGGGCCAGGAGCTCGGGAGGCCGGCCACCCCGGCCGAGATCGCCACGCACCTCGAGGTCGACGTCGAGGAGGTCCTCGAGGCGCTCGGTCTCAGCGGGTGCTTCAGCACCGCGTCCCTGGACGTGCCCTCGGCGAGGACGGCGCGACGTACGCCGACCTGCAGGGCGAGGAGGACGCGGGCTTCGAGCAGTGCGACGCGCGTGTCGCCCTCGGCCCGCTCGTCCGGGGCCTGAGCGACCGCGACCGCCGCATCATCGAGCTCCGCTTCTTCGAGAACTGGTCGCAGCAGCGGATCGGCGAGGAGATCGGCGTCACCCAGATGCAGGTGTCGCGCCTGCTCAGCCGCATCCTGGGCCAGTTGCGCACTGCGCTCGACGACGAGGCCGCGGCCCGGACCGCCTGAGCGCGGCGTCCCGGCCGCCCGCCACAATGGCGGTCATGGACGACATCACCTCGCCGGCAGCCGGCATCAGCGGCCCCTTCGTCGAGCACCTCGGTCTGCAGATGACCGAGGTGACGCCGGATCGTGTCGCCGGACGGTGGACCGCCGGCGAGCGTCACCACCAGCCCTACGGCATCGTGCACGGCGGGGTGCACTGCAGCGTGGTCGAGACGCTGGCCAGCGTCGCTGCCGCTGTCTGGCTCGAGGCGCAGGGCCGCACGGACGGCAAGGTGGTCGGCGTCAACAACAACACCGACTTCTTCCGCGCCGTGAGCGAAGGCGACCTCGTCTCGGTGGCCACGCCGGTCCACCGGGGACGCTCGCAGCAGGTGTGGGTCGTGGAGACGCGTGACGACCAGGAGCGCCTCGTGGCGCGCGGTCAGGTGCGCATCCAGAACCTCGACTCCTGAGGCGCTACTCCGTGCCGTCCGCCTGCGGTCGGCCGCTCCAGGGGTAGATCATCCGGCTGCCCAGGAAGACCGCCAGCCAGCCGATGAACAGCCCGGCGAGGTCGTCGACGAAGAAGTGCCAGCCGAGGTAGGTCGTGGCGACGATCGTGCCGAGCAGGAAGACGGTCATCGCCCGGAAGACCCAGCGCAGCCCGAACCATCCGGTGATCAGCCACATCACCGTGGTCACGCCGACATGCAGGCTCGCGAAGGCCGACACCTGCTGGAACGCTCCCGGCGCCCGGGGGTCGGAGAGGAAGGCCGCGCGCGCCTCCATGTACCGCGCCTGGGTGTCCTGGATCATCATGTGCGGCAGGTGCGCGAAGGCCTGGGGGTCCTGGTGGAACGGCCCCAGGGACGGGATGAGGTAGTAGGAGATCGTCCCCAGCACCCAGATCCACAGCCCGGCGGCGATCGCCACGTAGGCGTTGCGCATCCGGGTCGGGAAGACCACGGCCGCGACGGTGGCGATGATGACCATCGTGCCGAACGCCTCGTACCAGTAGGCCAGGATCCAGGCTGCCGCGTGCTGGCCGAGCAGGTCGTGGAGGAGCACCGCCGGCGTGTGCCCGGCGAACAGCGTCCGGTCCCACGACTCCAGCATGCCGTCGCGGACGGTGTTGAACGCGTCCCAGCTCTTCAGGTTGTGGTAGCAGAAGTAGACGAGGTGGTACGCCAGCAGCGCCAGCGCGGCGAGCAGCACCCGCCGCCCCGTCCAGCGCTCGCGGAGCACGCGCCACCAGCCCCGACCCGCCGCGGCGCCCCACCGGCTGCGCAGCAGGGCGTCCAGCGGCACCAGGACGACGAAGAGCGCGGCCGAGATCGCGATGCGGCCACGCAGGATGTCGCCGCCGGGATCGCGGAACGGGACGCCGACCTGGACCGACCGCGCGATCGCCAGCGCCGCCCAGGCCGCGACGACGAGCCAGATCCGCGCCGCCCAGGCGTACGACGGTCGCGGATCGCTCGTCGTCGGGGTGCGGTCCGGCAGGGTCGCGGTCACCGCCGGCCGAGGAGGAGGTAGGCGACCGGTCCGACCGGCTGCACCAGACATCCCAGCGCCCACGCGGCCCTGGGTCCGCGCACCTGCGCCGCAGGGCGACGCACCAGGTCGCGCAGCGCCATCGTGGTGATGACCGACTCGACGGCGCCGCCGGCGATGATCAGCCTGCGCTGCGTCCGGCTGAGATCCGACCATCTCCGCTTCTGCTTGCCCACCATGCCGCTCACCCTAAGCGGTGGCGTCCCTCCTTCCGGAGCCGGCGGCGAGGGTGCGTCATACGGCGTACAGGTGTGCTGCCTAGCCTGGCTCTCCGCCCGGTCACGCTGCTCGAGGAGACGCTCCATGGACCCCCGCCACCCGAACGGCTTCTTGCGGCTGCAGGAACATCTGTTCTCCGGCGTGGCGGACGTGACCCACCACACCCCCTGGTTGCACGCGTTCTTCGAGCTCTATGCGCGCTACGGCGTGGTGGTCTTCGCGCTGCTCCTGCTCGCCTGCTGGTGGGTGGCCCGGGGCCGTCACGACCTGCGGTCGACCGCTCGGGCGCTGTGGGCTCCGATCGGCATGATGATCGCGATCGGCCTCAACCAGCCGCTCGGCCATGCGGTTGCCGAGCCCCGGCCGTACGTCGCCCTGCACCACGTGATGGTGCTGGTGCCCAAGACGACCGACTTCGCCTTTCCCAGCGACCACTCGGTGATGGCCGGAGCTGTGGCGATGGGGGCGCTCCTTGTCGACCGCCGGTTGGGGGTGGTCGCCTCCGTCCTCGCGCTGCTGATGGCGTTCGCGCGGGTCTACGTCGGCGCCCACTACCCGCTCGACGTGGTCGCCGGACTGCTGCTCGGGGCCCTCGTCGTCGCCGTGGGCTATGCCCTGCTGCGCCGGCCGCTGGAGTGGCTGGTGGAGGCGCTGGCGGGCACGCCGCTGCGGCCGCTGCTCATCTGCGCCGCCTGATCGGGGCGGGCGTCGGGCAGGCTGGTCGGATGCTCCACCTCCATCTCGACACGCTGCGGCTGTTCCTCCACGTCCTCGCCGCGACGGTGTGGGTGGGCGGCCAGGTGACGCTGGCGGCCCTCGTGCCGGCACTGCGCGCCGCTGGTGCCGAGGTCCCCAGGGCGGCCGCGAACGCCTTCAACCGGGTGGCGTGGCCGGCCTTCGGAGTCCTCCTCGTCACGGGCGTGTGGAACGTGCTCGCCGAGTCCGGCCGCGGACCGGCGTTCCAGCACACGCTGCTCCTCAAATACGCCCTGGTGATCGCCTCCGGAGCGACGGCGTACGCCCACGCTCGGGCGCGCAGCCGGACCGGTCTCGCGGTCTACGGAGCGCTCACCGGAGTGACCGCCCTCGGAGCGCTCTTCGTGGGGGTGTGGCTCGCCCAGTAGTCAGCGGGACGGACCTCCCGGCCAAAACTAGAACCTGTTACATTCCCGCGCATGATCCTCGATCTCTTCAGCGTGCAGGACAAGGTCGCCGTCGTGACGGGAGCGGGCCGGGGGATCGGCGCGGCGACCGCCGTCGCCCTTGCCGAGGCCGGCGCCGACGTGGTCATCTCCGCGCGGCACTCCAGCCAGCTGCGCGCGGTCGCCGAGGAGATCGAAAAGGCCGGGCGCCGTGCTGTGGTCGTGAAGGCCGACCTCAACGACCTCGACGCCGCCGCCGGCCTCGCCGACGCGGCCCGTGAGGAGCTGGGTCGCCTGGACATCGTCGTCAACAACGTCGGGGGCACGATCCCCAACGCGTTGATGGATACCGACGCGGCCTACCTCGAGGAGGCCTTCCACTTCAACGTCAGCACGGCGCACGCTCTGACCCGTGCCGCGGTACCGCACCTGCTCGAGGTCGGCGGCGGCAGCATCGTCAACATCACCTCGGTGGTCGGCCGGCTGGCGGCCCGCGGCTACCTCGCCTACGGCACGGCCAAGGCCGCGCTCGCGCACTACACCCGGCTCGCCGCCCAGGACCTCAGCCCGACCATCCGCGTCAACGCGATCGCGGTGGGCTCGGTGATGACCAGCGCGTTGGAGTACGTCGCCCAGGACGAGGCGGTGATGGACGAGATGACGTCCGGCACGCCGCTGCGCCGCATCGGGCACACCGACGACATCGCGGCCACCGTGCTCTATCTCAGCAGCCAGGCGGGGTCGTTCCTCACCGGCAAGGTGCTCGAGGTGGACGGTGGTCTGCAGCTGCCGAACCTCGATCTCAAGCTGCCCGACGTGGTGGCGGCAGCGCGATGAGCGCCGCAGCCGGCCCGGGCGCCGACGTCAAGCGCGTCGTCGCCTGGTCGACCGGCACCGTGGGCCGCCACGCCATCGCCGGCATCGACGCCCGGCCCGACCTCGAGCTCGTCGGCGTCTGGGTCAGCAATCCCGAGAAGGACGGCGTCGACGCCGGCCGCCTCGCGGGGCTCGACCGCGACCTCGGCGTGCGCGCGACCACCGACGCCGACGCACTGCTCGCGCTCCAACCCGACTGCATCGTCCACACCGCGATGACCGACGACCGGACCTTCGAGGCCATGGAGGACCTGATCGGGTTCGCAGAGCGCGGCATCAACGTCGTCTCCAGCGGCCCGGTGCTCCTCTGCTTCCCCGAGCACCTCGGGCTCGAGGCCTACGTCGAGCGCTTCGCAGCCGCCGGCGCCACCACCGGTGCCTCCGTCCACGTCAACGGGATCGATCCCGGGTGGGCCAACGACGTCCTGCCGCTCGCCACCTCCAGCCTGTGCCAGCGCATCGACGAGCTCAGGGTCAGCGAGATCGCCGACTACTCGACCTACTACCAGCCGGTGGTGATGCGCGAGATCTTCGGCTTCGGGCAGCCGATGGACCAGGTGGCCATGCTCTGGCAGCCCGGCGTCCTCACCACGGCGTGGGGCCCGGTGGTCCGCCACCTCGCGGCGGGTCTCGGGGTCGAGCTCGACCCGGACCTGCAGGAGATCGTCGAGCGCGTGCCCGCCGAGCACGACACCAAGACGGTGAGCGTCGACATCCCGGCCGGCACGATGGGTGCCGTCCGCTTCCAGGTCGTCGGCACCGTCGGCGGTACGCCGCGCATCGTGCTGGACCACGTCACCCGCACCGACCCGGCGCAACGACCCGACTGGCCGCAACCGCTCGCCGGCGACGGCTGCTACCGCGTGCAGTTCACCGGCGAGCCGATGATGACGCTGGATCTGGTCCACCGCGGCGAGCACGGCGACCATAACGACAGCGGCATGATCGTGACGGCGATGCGCCTGGTGAACGCCGTGCACGCCGTGTGCGACGCAGGGCCGGGGCTGGTGTACGCCAAGGACCTGCCCCTGGTGACCGGCCGCGGGCTGGTCGGCGGCACGATGACCTCGTGAGCGAGCCGAAGCCCCCCGCGACGTCGACCGCCGAGGCGCAGCCGTACCAGTCGACCGGCAGCGGCGCCTGGACCGAGCCGGGACCCGAGCAGGTCGCTCCCGGCGTCCACCGGGTGCCCCTGCCGCTGCCGATGGACGCCCTGCGGGCGGTCAACGTCTACGTCATCGAGACCTCCTCGGGCCTCGTGCTGGTCGACGGCGGCTGGGCCGTTCCGGAGTCGCGCAGCCTGTTCGAGCGGTCGATCAAGGAGCTCGGGTACGGCCTCGGCGACATCCGACGTTTCCTCGTCACCCACATGCACCGCGACCACTACACCCAGGCCTACGTCGTCGGACGGGAGGTGGGCGCGCCGGTCTCCCTGGGCCTCGGCGACAAGCCCACCATGGACCTGATGCACGACCCGGCATTGGACCGCGACCCCAACATCGCGCGGCTGCTCCTCGCCGGCGCGCTCGAGCTCGCCGACGGCTGGCGCTCGATGATGCCCGAGGACCGCTCCCGGACCGACGATTACGGCATGCCCGACGAGTGGCTGGACCGCGACCTGGTCATCGACCTGGGCGACCGGGCCCTCGCCGCGATCGCGACGCCCGGACACACCCAGGGCCACTTCGTCTTCGCCGACGCCGACGCCGGGTTGCTCTTCGCCGGCGACCACGTGCTGCCCACCATCACGCCCTCGATCGGCTTCGAGCCCGCCTACGTGCAGCAGCCGCTGCGCGACTTCCTGGACTCCCTGGCCAAGGTCAGGGCCCTCCCCGACGCGAAGCTGCTGCCTGCCCACGGGCCCGTCGCTCCGAGCGCGCACGCCCGGATCGACCAGCTCGTCGCGCACCACGACACCCGGTTGGGGCTCTGCCTCGACGCGGTGGGCGGTGGAGCGGCGACGGCGTGGGAGGTCGCCGGCGAGCTGCCGTGGACTCGACGCAACCGGCGGGCCTCCGAGCTCGGCCCGTTCGACGCGGTGATGGCCGCGTTCGAGACCCTCGCCCACCTCGAACTGCTCGCCCTGCGCGGCGACCTGCTCCGCACCGAGGTCGACGGGGTCGCCCGCTTCGGGGCGCGTCCCGTGGAGCGCTAGAGTCGATCGCGTCCGACAGGGGAGCGCCACGTGAGGCGCTGAGAGTGCGGGATGCGCCCGCAGACCCTTGAACCTGATCCGGCTCACACCGGCGTAGGAAGTCGAAGGAGACCGATGTCTGCATCCCGTCCCCGCAGCGGCCTGGTGCTGCTCGCCCTACTCGCCCTCTCCGGGCCGGCGCTCGCCGCCTGCGGCGGCTCGGGCGGCGCCGCCGCCTCCTCGGAGAAGACGGTCGTGGTCGCCACCCATGACTCCTGGGCGCTCCCCAAGAGCCTGCTGCGACAGTTCACCACGAAGACCGGCTACACCCTGAAGATCGAGGAGAACGGCGACGCCGGCGAGCTGACCAACAAGCTGGTCCTCACCAAGGGCTCCCCGATCGCCGACGCCACCTACGGCATCGACAACACCTTCGGCAGCCGCGCGGCCGACGCCGGTGTGCTCGCGGCGTACACGCCCCCGGACGTGCCCGCGTCGGCCGAGAAGTACAGGCTCCCCGGCGCCGGCTCCCACGACCTCACCCCGATCGACTACGGCGACGTGTGCGTGAACGTCGACGACGTCTGGTTCCGCACCCACCACCTGGCCGCGCCCCAGACGTTCGACGACCTCACCAAGCCGGCCTACAAGGGCCTGTTCGTCACCGAGGCGCCGACCACGTCCTCTCCGGGCCTGGCCTTCCTGGCCGCCACGATCGCGGCGAAGGGAGCGGGCTGGCAGGCGTACTGGAAGGCCCTGGTCGCCAACGACACCAAGATCGATCCCGGCTGGAGCCAGGCCTACGAAGCCGACTTCACCGCCGGCGGCGGCCACGGGAGCCGTCCCATCGTGCTCTCCTACTCCTCCTCGCCGCCCGACACGATCCCGAAGGGCCAGGGCCGGCCGACGACCTCCGCGCTGCTCGACACCTGCTTCCGACAGGTGGAGTACGCCGGTGTGCTGGCCGGGGCGTCGAACCCCAAGGGGGCGCAGGCCTTCGTGCGGTTCATGCTCAGCAAGCCCGTACAGGCGGCGCTGCCCGAGAACATGTACGTCTACCCGGTCGACGCCTCCGTCGCGCTGCCTCCGGACTGGGCGAAGTGGGCGACGGTGTCCCCCCACCCGTGGCACGTCTCGCCCCAGGAGCTGGCGGCGGAGCGATCGACGTGGCTCACGCAGTGGCGCGACGTCGCCACCGGCTGAGCGCCGCCACGCTGCTCCCCGCCACCGCGGCGCTCGTGCCACTGGCGGTGCTGGGAGTGTTCTTCGTGCTGCCTGTCGCCGGCATGGTGGCGCGGGGGTTCTGGCCCTCTGGGTCGTTCGACCCCGGGGGCGTGGCGGCGGTGCTGGCTCGCTCGCGGACGCTGCACGTGCTGTCCTTCACCGCGTGGTCGGCTGCGGCGGGGACGGCGCTCGCGTTGCTGCTCGGCCTGCCCGCTGCCTTCGCCCTGTACCGGCTCCGCTGGCCCGGACGCGACCTGGTCCGAGCCGTCGTGATGATGCCGTTCGTGCTCCCCAGCGTCGTCGTCGGCATCGCCTTCGTCCAGCTCGTCGGGCCGGGGGGGCCACTCGGCTTCCTGCATGCCGAAGGCAGCGCCGGCGCGGTGATCGCCGCGCTGGCCTTCTTCAACGTCAGCGTGGTCGTCCGCACCGTCGGCGCATTCTGGGCGGAGCTGGACCCGCGGATGGAGCAGGCCGCCACGGCGCTCGGAGCCTCCCGGGCCCAGGTCCTGCGCACGGTGACGCTGCCCCGGCTCGCCCCCGCACTCGCCGCCGCGGCGGCGGTCGTCTTCCTCTTCTGCGCCACCGCGTTCGGCGTCGTGCTCACCATGGGCGGCTTGAGGTACGCCAACGTCGAGACCGAGATCTACCTGCTCACCACTCAGGAGCTCGACCTGCAGGGAGCCGCAGCACTCTCGGTGCTGCAGCTCGTGCTGATCGTGGTGCTCCTCCTGGCCATCGGACGCGTGCGCCGGCGGCAGCGCACGACGGCCCATGTCGTCGACGCCGCGCGACCGGTCCGACGCGGCGACGCAACGGTCCTGGGTCTGACGGCGATCGTCGTGGGGCTGCTCCTGCTGCCGATGGGGACGCTCCTGCTGGGGTCGCTGCGCACCGACGGGGGATGGTCGCTGCTGAACTACCGGCTGCTCGCCGGCACCGGCGGGGACGGCGCCCTGGTAGTGCCGGTCACCACGGCGCTGCTCACCTCGGTCACGATCGCGGCGCAAGCGTGCGGGCTGGCGATGGTGCTCGGCCTCCTCGTGGCGTACGTCGCCTCGCGTCGGCCGACCGCTCCCGCCGCCAGAGGGTTGGCGGCGCTCTTCGACGGCGCCTTCATGCTGCCGCTCGGGGTCTCGGCGGTGACCTTGGGGTTCGGGTTCCTCATCACCCTCGACCGGCCGCCGCTGGACCTGCGCAGCTCGAGTGTGCTCATCCCGATCGCTCAAGCGCTGGTGGCACTCCCGCTCGTGGTGCGCACGGTCACGCCGGTGCTCGCCTCGGTCGACGACCGGCAGCGTCAGGCCGCCGCGTCGCTGGGCGCCGGACCGCTGCGCACCTTCCTCAGCATCGAGCTGCCGGTCGCCCGGCGGGCCGTGCTCGCCGGCGCGGCTTTCGCGTTCGCCGTCTCCCTCGGCGAGTTCGGGGCGACGAGCTTCCTGTCCCGGGCCGACGACCCGACGCTCCCCGTGGTGATCTACCGCCTGCTCGGTCACCCGGGCGCGGACAACTTCGGGATGGCCATGGCCGCTTCGGTGGTGCTCGCCGCCGCCACGGGCGCGGTCACGCTCGGGGTGGAGCGGTCCCGGGGTCGGGGGTTGGTCGTGTGAGCGCGTCCGCAGGGCCCGTGCTGGCGTTGCGGGAGATGACGGTCCGCCACGGCGCGACCGTGGCGGTCGACCGGCTCTCGCTCGACGTCGCCGAGCGTTCCGTCCTCGCGGTCCTGGGACCGTCGGGCTGCGGCAAGTCCACCCTGCTCCGCGCGATCGCGGGTCTCGAGCGGCTCGCCCACGGCTCGATCGCGTGGCAGGGGACCGATCTGGCCGCCACGCCGGCGCACCGGCGTGGCTTCGCGCGGATGTTCCAGGACGGACAGCTCTTCGAGCACCAGAGCGTGGCCCGCAACGTCGGCTACGCGCTGCGCATCCGACGGACACCTCGGGGGGTCGTCCGCAGGCGCGTCGCCGAGCTCCTCGACCTGGTGGGGCTGGCCGACCTCGGCGACCGGATGCCGGCCACCCTCTCCGGCGGCGAGCGGCAACGGGTGGCGCTGGCCCGGGCGCTCGCCGTCGAGCCGCGGATGCTGCTGCTCGACGAACCGTTGAGTGCGCTGGACCGCGGCCTCCGCGAAGAGCTCGCGGGGCAGTTGCGGGCGATCCTGCGCGCGGCCGGCACCACGGCCCTGATGGTCACTCACGACCAGGAGGAGGCGTTCGCGGTCGCCGATCGGATGGCGGTCATGCGCGAGGGCCGCCTCGTGCAGGAAGGCACGCTCTCGCAGGTGTGGGAGCACCCCGCGGACGCCTGGGCTGCTCGCTTCCTGGGCTACCCGCTCGTGCTCGAGGGCGAGGAGGCGCGCCGGTTCGGGCGCGTGGCCGGCGGCGTCCCGGCGGACGTGGGAGTGGCGTTGCGCCGCTCGGCCCTCCACGTCGACCCCCAAGGTCGGCTGGAGGGACGGGTCGCGACCGTGCGGCAGACCCCCGACGCCACCCGGCTCGAGGTCGACGTACCGGGCCTCCGGCTGCTGCCGGCGATCGCGCCGCCCGGAGCCCCCGTGTCGACCGGGGCGTGGGTGCGCCTCTCCGTGGACCGCTCGCGACTGGCGACGCTGACCGATCGGAGCGTGGCCGATCGACCCGGGAGCGGCGATCCCGGCGCTGCCTAGACTGCCTGCTCGTGAAGCGCCGCGCCTACGTCCTGTTGGTCACGAACGCGGTGATCATGGCGGTGCTGGCGTTCGTGGTGAGCCGGGCGCTCGGTTATCCGCTGCGCGACCCCGACGGGTTCCTGGGGCCGGCGTGGGTCCGGCTTCCGCTGCTCTGCCTGGCCGGCTTCGCGGTGGACATCGTGCCGCGGACGCTGTGGCGTTCCCGGGGGCGTCCTCGGCGCTGGCGTGCCGAGGCGCGGACGATCCTCGACGAGCACTGGAGCCGCCAGCGCGTCCTGCTCGTGGTCGTCGGCGTCGTCTCGTTCTACGCGGTCTACGTCAGCTACCGGAACCTGAAGAACTTCCTGCCGTTCGTGCGGCCGTTCAAGTACGACTACGCGCTCCACCACCTCGACCACCTGCTCCTGCTCGGCCACGACCCGACGCTGCTGCTCCAGCAGCTGCTCGGCACCGGCGTGAGCGCGCACGTGCTGTCGTGGATCTACCTGGTGTTCCTCCCGCTCGTGCCGATCACGGTGTGCGCGTGGGCCGTGTGGTCGCGCAACGTCAGCTTCGGCTACTGGTACATCACCGCCGACTGTCTGGCCTGGTCGCTGGGCACGGCGAGCTACTTCATCATCCCGACGCTGGGACCCAACTTCGCCTTCCCGTGGCTGTACCAGGCGCTCGACCACACCGGCGTGAGCGCGCTGCAGGACGCCATCTACTGGGGCCGGGAGAACATCATCCACGTCAACCCGTTCGCCGACGGGGTGCAGTCGGTCGCGGGGTTCGCCTCCCTGCACGTGGCGATCAGCCTGGTGAACGCGCTGGTCGCGCAGTACACCATCCGCAGCCGACTGATCACCCGGACGCTGTGGGCGTACCTGGTGCTCGTCGTCCTCTCGACGACGTACTTCGGCTGGCACTACATCGCCGACGACCTCGCCGGCGCCGTCATCGCGGCCGTCTCGGTGTACGTCGGCGCGCTCGCCACCGGTCAGCGGTTCGACCGCCGGGGGCGCAGCTCGCATCCGACGACGACGAGCAGCGACGTCCCGATCCCGGCCGCGGACTGAACAAGGCGCGCGAGGCGCGGTCTAGCCCTTCGGAAGTTACAACGTTGTAGTTCGTCAAGCCGACACGCCGCATGGCCGAGACTATTTTGAGGAAAATGTTTCTTTTGTGACGGATGAGCTCTAACGTGACGACGAGCCCGAGCGGTGGGGAAGCCGCTCGGGCCCGCTGTCGAAGGGGAAGACGTGAGCACACACCTGCGCGCTGCGCTGGTCGGCACGGTCGCGCTGGCCTCCGTGATCGGTCTGGGAGGGCTGGGGGTGGGCGGCCTCGGGGGAGCGGCCGTCGCCGACGACCACCCCTACCCGAGCAAGCAGCAGGTGGACCGGGCGCAGGCCGACGTGACGGCCCGGCGCAACGACCTCGCCGACGTCCGCAACGCCCTCGCCCAGGCCACCGCGTCGGCCCAGGCGGCAGCCCAGCAGGCCGAGGTGGCGGCGGAGGCCTACAACGGGGCCATGTGGCGGCTCTCCGTCGCACGCCGCCAGGCCCGGGCTGCGCGCGCCGCCGCCGACCGGGCCCATCAGCGGGTGATCGCCCAGCGCGAGGGCATCGCCCAGCTCGTCGTGACCGGCTACCAGGACGGCACCTCGTTCAACGGCATCACCGCCGTCCTCGGCGCCGACGGTCCCGGCAACCTGGTCACCCGGATCAACGTGGCGGCGATGGCCGGGCGGTCGATGGAGAACGACTTCGAGCGCTACCGCGCGCTGAGCGACGAGGCCGACGCCGCGAAGAAGGACGCGGCCGCCGCGGCGGTCCACCAGAACGCGGAGGCGGCGCACGCACGTGCCGCGCGCGCGGCAGCCGGCTCGGCCGCTCGGGCCGCAGCCGCCTCGGCTGCCCACCTCGCCAGCCAGCGCGACGCCGTCGTCGCGGCGCTGGCGACGGCGCAGCACACCTCGGTCGCGCTCGCACGGCAGCGACAGAGCGCCCTGGAGGCGATCGCCCGGCGCAAGGCCGCCGAGGAGGCACGCCGCAAGGCTGCCGCCCAAGCGGCGGCAGCGGCCCGCGCGGCCCGCATCGAGGCCCAGCGCCAGGCGGCCGAGGCCGCCCGGCAGCGCAAGGAGGCCGAGGCCCAGGCGGCCCAGCCCACGGGCGCCGACGTCGCGCCGCTGCCGCCGGCCCCCGTCCCGCTCGACCCGAATGCCTCGGGGCCCGGCGCCTCCGCCGTGCAGAAGGCGATCGCCTTCGCCGAGGCGCAGCTCGGCGAGCCCTACGTCTGGGCGGGTGCCGGCCCGCACATCTGGGACTGCTCCGGTCTGACGATGAAGGCATGGGCGGCGGCCGGCATCGCCCTGCCGCACTACGCCGCCGCTCAGTACGACCTCGGCACTCCGGTCCCCGTGACCAGCGCCAAGCCCGGCGACCTGCTGTTCTGGAGCAACAACGGCCAGCCCAGTGGCATCCACCACGTCGCGCTCTACCTCGGCGACGGGCGCTTCATCGAGGCGCCGCACACCGGCGCCTACGTCCGGTACAACTCCATCTACAACTGGTGGCCCGACTTCGCCGTCCGGCTGTGAGCTCGGGCCGGCGCGGCCGGCGCTTCCGTGGAGTCGATGACCGTCGACCTGCCAGAGTGACGCCATGGCCGACTATGTCCAACCCGCCGTCGACGTCCCCGCGCTGACCGCGCTCCTCGACGGGCGCTACGCCGAGGTGCGCCGCTTCGTCCGCGACAACCTGGTCGAGCGGGCGGACCTCCTCGACGACGCGATCCAGCTACCCACCGACGCCTTCCGGGAGCGGGTCCTCGAGGTGGTGCTGGAGCTGGCCGCCAGCGGGCAGACCGGCATGGGCTTCCCCCAGCGGTACGGCGGTGGGGGCGACCTCGGCGCCTCGGTGGCGGCGTTCGAGACGATGGCGTTCGGCGACCTCTCCGCGCTCGTCAAGGTCGGCGTGCAGTTCGGCCTCTTCGGCGGCGCGGTCCTCCAGCTCGGCACCCAGAAGCACCACGAGGCGTACCTCGAGGACCTGATCACCGGCCGGCTGCTCGGGTGCTTCGCGATGACCGAGAGCGGGCACGGCTCGAACGTCCAACACCTCGGCACGGTGGCCCGCTACGACATCGGGACGCAGGAGTTCGTCGTGGACACCCCCGACGACATCTCACGCAAGGACTACATCGGCAACGCGGCGTGCCACGCCCGGCTGGCGGTCGTGTTCGCCCAGCTCGAGGTCGGCGGCGAGAGCAAGGGCGTGCACGCCTTCGTGGTGCCGTTGCGCGACGAGCAGGGCAACGTCCTCCCGGGCATCCGGGTCGAGGACGACGGCCGCAAGATCGGCCTCAACGGCGTCGACAACGGGCGCCTCTGGTTCGAGGGGGTGCGGATCCCGCGGGAGAACCTGCTGAATCGGTACGCCGACGTGACCGAGACCGGCGTGTACGAGTCGCCGATCGAGAACCCGGACCGGCGCTTCTTCACGATGCTCGGCACCCTCGTCCAGGGACGGGTGTGCGTCGGCGGTGCGGCGATCAACGCCGCCAAGGTGGCGCTCACCGTGGCGATCCGCTACGCCGAGGAGCGACGGCAGTTCGGTGCCCCCGGCGGCGACCGCGAGGAGCTCCTCCTCGACTACGGCATGCACCAGCGCCGCCTGCTGCCGCTGCTGGCGCGGACCTACGCGCTCCACTTCGCCCAGGAGGTGCTCGCCGGCGAGCTCCACGATGTCTTCGGCCGGATCGCCGCCGGCGAGCCGGACCTCCCGGACGCGGACACCGCCGACGAGGAGCGCCGACGCCGGGCGCTGGAGTCCCGCGCCGCGGCGACCAAGGCGCTCGGGACCTGGCACGCGAGCCGCACGATCCAGGAGTGTCGGGAGGCCTGCGGTGGTGCGGGCTACCTCAGCGAGAACCGGTTCGGCGCGCTGCGCGGCGACACCGACGTGTTCACGACGTTCGAGGGCGACAACCACATCCTGTTGCAGCTCGTCGCCAAGGGACTGCTCACCGACTTCGCGTCGAACTTCAACGACATGGACACCCTCGACCTCGTCCGGTTCGTCGCCGGTGTCGCCGTCGAGACGGTCGTCGAGCGGACCGCCGTGCACAAGCTCCTCGAGCGGCTGCGCGACGTCCTCCCCGGCGACGACTCCTGGGACTCCGAGGCCGGCCTGCTCGACTCCGACTACCACCTGGCGATGTTCCGCTGGCGCGAGGAGCACCAGCTCTCGGGCGTCGCCCGGCGGCTCAAGCGCGGCATCGACGGCGGCGCCGACCCGACCGCGGTGTTCAGCCAGGCACAGGACCACGTCATCGCCGCCGCGTGGGCGCACGCCGAGCGCCTCGTCCTGGAGGCGTTCGTCGACAAGGTCCGCGGGATGCCGGAGGGCGACAACCGGGTGGCGCTGCAGCTCCTCTGCGACCTCTTCGCCCTCAGCGTGATCGAGGCCGACCGCGGCTGGTGGATGGAGCACGGCCGTCTCTCCAGCCAACGCTCGAAGGCGATCACCCGCGAGGTCGGCGACCTGCTCCGCAAGATCAGACCCCTGGCCGGCCCGCTGGTCGACGCCTTCGCCGTACCCCCCGAACTGCTCCGTGCGGCCATCCTCGAGCGCGGCGGCTACTGAGGCTGCCGCAGTCGTTTCGACACAAGGCCCCTCAGTGGCCGCCCTGCTCCTTGAGCCGCGCGAACGAGGCGGCGATCTCGGCCTCGGCCTCGGTGCGGCCGACCCACTCCGCGCCCTCGACGGACTTGCCGGGCTCGAGATCCTTGTAGACCTCGAAGAAGTGCTGGATCTCCAGGCGGTCGAACTTCGGCAGGTGGGCGATGTCGCGCAGGTGCTCCAGGCGCGGGTCGCTGGCGGGCACGCACAGCACCTTGTCGTCGCCGCCGGCCTCGTCGGTCATCCGGAACATGCCGATCGCCCGGCACTTGATCAGGCAGCCGGGGAACGTCGGCTCCTGGAGCAGGACCAGCGCGTCGAGGGGGTCGCCGTCCTGGCCGAGGGTCTCCTCGATGTAGCCGTAGTCGGCGGGGTACATCGTCGAGGTGAAGAGGTGACGGTCGAGTCGGAGCCGTCCGCTCTCGTGGTCGACCTCGTACTTGTTGCGGCTCCCCTTCGGGATCTCCACCAGGACGTCGAACTCCACGCGCGTGGCCCCTCTCTGCACTCAGCTCTCGGCCGCGGGCCGGTGTGGTCTCGGGCCGGCCGCGTTGCGACAATCGGGTGGCGTCCGCGACGGACGCCCGTGCTCAGTCTCCCGCACCGGCCGGGTGAAGCACGCACCGGAGGGGGTTTCTCGAGCCGTGGGTGACGAACGCCACTCCCGGGCCTCCGGCCGCCCCGGAACCGCCCCCGTCCGCCGGCGTCGCGGACGCGCCGCGCTCCTGGTCGTCGTGATGATCGCGCTGCTGCTCGGCGTCGGACAGTGGCGACTGGACCTCGTGCAGCGCTACGACCTGCTGCACCGGTTCGGCCTCCAGCAGTCCCCGGCGGGCCCGGCGCTGGCAGCGCCGCCCGAGCTGGCGCTTCCCTCGCAGCCCCCGGCGCTGCCCGTGGCCGCGCCGCTGCGCGGCGGTTCGCTCGACCCGGTGGCGGTCCGGCGTGCCCTGGCGCCGTACGTCGGCGCGGCGGCCCTGCCTCGGCGACACCTCGACGTCGTCGTGGCTGACCTCGCGGGCCACGTGGTCTACCGGCACGGAACCGGACCGGTCACCCCGGCCTCGACGACGAAGCTGCTCACCAGCACCGCCGCGCTGGAGGTGCTGGGGCCGATGCACCGGTTCACCACCCGGGTGCAACGGGAGCCCGGGAGCCGCCGCATCGTCCTGGTGGGCGGTGGGGACCCGTTCCTCGCCAGCAGGCCCGCTGCCGCCGCGGGGCGGTATCCGCCCCGTGCGACCACCCAGCAGCTTGCGGCCCTCACCCCCACGGCGCTGCGCCGCCCAGGCGTCCACCCCGTTCGGCTCGACTACCACGCCGGCCTCTTCACCCGC
>JBQCCW010000294.1:0-12859 GCA_051961835.1 Marmoricola sp.
TGTCGTGGATCTCCCGGGCGAGACGCTCGCGCTCCTCCAGCACCCCTCGCCGCGAGCTCTCGCGCTCGACCGCGCGCAGCCCGAGGACGGTCGCGATCGCGACGAGGCCGCCGAGCACGGGCCCGAGCACCGCGGCGAAGGACCAGCCCCGCTGCGCGGCGTACCCGACGACCGCGAGGACGGTGAGGACGCCCACCGCGACCACGATCAGCCGGTCGCCGAAGAGGTGGGCGGCGAGGAAGAACAGCGGGAACGCCAGGTAGACGCCCTCGGGTGACTGCACCAGGACCGCCAGCCAGCAGGCCACCAGGACCACGAGCCAGACCACGGCCCGGCCGGGGCGGCGGCGTACGAGAGGACTCAGGCCGAGGACGTAGACGGCCGCCATCGCGAGGCTCGCGAGGATCACGCCGAGCCGTTGTGCCGGGGTGTGGTCGGTTGCGAACGCCCGGGCGACCACCACGACGAGAAGCACCGCGACCAGAGCGTGCACGCCGACCTGAACCGAGTGCCAGCCCAGGCGCTGTGCGCGGTTCACCCCGCCAGTCTAGGGAGCCGCGGTCCCGCTCGGGTCAACCGAAAGGTTGAGCCGAGGACCCACCCGCCGCCCGATGTCCGGGCGCCGGCGCTCGACGAGGCTGGAGGCACATCGAGAGCCAGGAGGAAGCGCGTGTACGTCGGATGGCGGGAGCTGAGATGGGCCCGTGGTCGGTTCGCACTGATCGGGTCGGTGATCGTCCTGATCACGGTGCTGGTGGGCCTGCTGTCGGGTCTCACGAAGGGATTGGGCGACCAGAGCACCTCGGCGATCACCGGGCTGCACACCCAGCGGCTGGTCCTCGCCGGATCGAGCTTCGACGCCTCCCGCGTGCCGACGGACCTCGTTCCGGGCGGTACGCCGCTCGGCATCGCGACCGTGCGGGGTCAGGGTGGGGTGGGCGGGGGCGCGGTCGCGGTGATCGGTGTGCCGGCCGGTTCGTCGATCGCCCCCGACGCGCGGGGCGTGCGTCCCGGCGCCGTCGTCCTGTCCGACACTGCGGCCAGTGAGTTGGGCCGTAGCGGTCTCCGGCTCTCGGGGCGGGACGTCGCGGTCGTGGCGGTGCGCGGGGACGCGTCGTACGCACATCTGCCGGTGGTGTGGACGACGCTGGCCGACTGGCAGCAGCTCACGGCCAGCCCGGGCCACGCCACGGCGATCGGCGTGGACGCGGCGGTGCCCGCTCTGCCCGCGGGCTACCACGCCGACACGGTGTCGCAGTCGCTCTCGGCGATCGGCTCCTACACCTCCGAGCACGGCTCGCTGCTCCTCATCCGCGCGTTCCTGCTCGCGATCTCGGCGCTGGTGGTGGGCGCGTTCTTCACCGTCTGGACGATCCAGCGCACGCCCGACATCGCCGTCCTCAAGGCACTGGGAGCGACCAGCGCGAGCCTGCTGCGCGACGCGCTGGGCCAGGCAGCCGTCGTCCTCGCCCTGGCATCTGGACTCGGCGCTGCCGTGGTGGTCGGCGTCGGCACCGTGGCCGGCACCGCCGTCCCGTTCTCCGTGGACGTGGCGACCCTCGCCACGCCGATCGGCCTGCTGGCCCTCCTCGGGCTCGGCGGCGCGGCGTTGGCGGTCCGCCGTGTGGTGTCCGTGGACCCCCTCAGCGCGCTCAACGGAAGGTGATGCCGATGACTCTCGATCTCGAGCATGTGACGTTGACCTATCCCGACGGCCAGGACCGGGTCACCGCAGTCGACGACGTGTCGTTGCACGTCGCCCGCGGCTCGACCATGGCCCTCGTCGGGCCGTCCGGGAGCGGCAAGTCCAGCCTGCTTGCCGTCGCCGCGACCCTCGTCAGGCCCGACCGCGGCCTCGTCGCCATCGACGGGGTGGAGACGACCGGCCTGTCCGCGCGGGAGCTGACCGCATTGCGGCGCGAGCGGATCGGGGTGGTGTTCCAGCAGCCGCACCTCCTCGGAGCGTTGACGGCCCGCGAGCAGGTGGAGGTGATGAGCCACCTCGGCGGCCACCGGCGGCACGACACCGACGCGACCGCCCTGCTCGACGCGGTGGGGATGGCGCCCTACACCGACCGGCGTCCCTCCCAGCTCTCGGGCGGGCAGCAGCAACGCGTCAACATCGCCCGTGCCCTCGCCGGCAAGCCGGCATTGCTGCTGGTCGACGAGCCCACCAGCGCCCTCGACCACGAGCGGGGCGCGGAGGTGATGGACCTGCTGCGGCGGCTGACGGCCGAGCGCGACCTGGCGACGCTGGTGGTCACCCACGACACGGCGCTCCTGAGCGCGCAGGACCGGGTCGTGAGGATGAGGGACGGCCGCCTGAGTGCCGAGGCGCACGCCGTACTCTCGGCGTCGTGACCACGCTGATCGTCTCGGCCACTCCGGAGGAGGCCGCGCACGTCCCCGACGGCCTGCCGGTGGTGATCACGGGCGTCGGCAAGACCCGCGCGGCGGCGATCCTCGCCAAGGCGCTGGCCGAGACGCCCGGGGTCGAACAGGTGGTGAACATCGGCACCGCCGGAGCGCTCCGCGACGACATGAGCGGCCTCCACCTGCCCGGTGCGGTGTTCAACCACGAGCTGTCCGCCGACGCGCTCCGGGTGCTCGGCTACGACCCCATGGAGTGGTTGGAGGTGCCGGGCGGCAGCGACGTCGTCCTCGCCTCTGGCGACGTCTTCGTCACCGATCCCGATGTCCGACGGCGGCTGGCCAAGGCCGCGCACCTCGTGGACATGGAGGGGTACGCCGTGGCCTGGGCCTGCCACGCCTTCGGGGTCCCCGTCCGGCTCGTCAAGCACGTCTCCGACAACGCCGATGCCGGCGCGATGAGCTGGCCGGAGGTCGTCGACGCGAGTGCTCGAGTGCTCGGCGACTGGCTCCGCGACAACGTCTCCTGAGGCCGGTGGGCCGATTGGGAGACGGCGCTCGTGCCCTGCTAGTGTGAGCGCGCTCGTCCGGGTGGCGGAATAGGCAGACGCGCTAGCTTGAGGTGCTAGTCCCCGTATAGGGGGTGGGGGTTCAAGTCCCCCCTCGGACACGTAGAGATCACACGAGGCCCCGCGCTTGCGCAGGGCCTCGTGCGATTTTTGACGCGCGATGCGCGCCGCGCCGACCCCATCAGTTGATGATCTCGCCGCCCTGGCTCGAGAGAAGGACCGACAGCCGCTCCCGCCACATCTGGAGCTCGTCGGGTGTCAGGCGCGGCCACTCGGTGATCTCGGCCACGATCCGCAGGGGCGCCCGGCTGCGGTACGAGCGAGTGGGGTTGCCGGGGAACTTCTTGTCCGTCACGTTCGGATCGTTCTCGAAGGCACCCGTGGGATCGACCGCATAGACCCTGGGGCGCGACCCGCCCCCGGCGAGTTCGGCGGCGAGCTCGGCGGCCAAGCCGGCTCCCTCGATCAGGGCGGTGAAGTACACGTGGTTCATCACGACCTCGGGTCGGTAGTTCGACCGGTGCCCGGCTGTGAGGAAGTCGCCGACCATCAGATCCGCGGTCGTGCCGTGGAAGAACGGACCCTCGTCGAGCAGTGCGGACACGGGAATCTCCTGCCTACGTGGTGCGGTCCGGCCTTCGCCGGCGGCGCCGCAGCTCGCCCGGGGAATCAGTGGCCGAGCAGCCCTGATGGGTGCGCGGCTCGTCGATCTCGCGCACTTCGGCACGCAGGATCGTAGCGAGCGTCCGAGGCCGCGCGCGGCCTCTGTCGTCGCCAGCCTCGGGGAGCTTCGTGGACCCGAACATCACGACGACGGCGGCGAGCACCGACATCCGGTGCCAGGGTTCCCATCCAGTTGCACGCCGTCCGGCCGGCCTTCACGGTTGCGCGGACGATGGCTGTGCGCTTCCGCCGCTGCTCACACCGGCGGCGGGGGGTCGGGGGGCGCGTGGCGCCCGAGCGTGACCGCACCGGCAGCCATCACGACCAGTCCCAGACTCTCCAGCGCGATCGCGAGCGGAGTGTGGGCGGGACGCTCACCGAAGACGAGGATGCCGAAAGCCATCCCCGCGACCGGGTCGAGGAGGTTGAACACCGGGAGCGTCACCGACAGCGCCGCGGAGTGGTAGGCACGTTGGTTGAGGGTGAGTCCCCAGACGCCCGTCGCGATCAGGGCGTACGGCGGCCTGGAGAAGACGAACGACCACAGCCCCTGTCCGAGCTCGTTGGTCGCCAGTTTGAGCACCCCGGCCGCAAGCCCCGAGAGCTCCCCGGCGGCGAACCCGAGGAGCAGCCCGCCGAGTCTGGTGCGCCCGTGCCGAGCGGCGGTGCGGGCAGCCAGCACCGCCAGCACGGCACCGCCGAGGAGGAGTCCGGCGGCCCAGGACCTGCTCGCCGCGCCGTGCCAACCGGCGGGCCGAGCGACGAGGAGGAAGAGGACCAGCCCGGCCGCTGTCACCAGGGCACCGACGACCTCCGCTCGCGCCGGCCGCCGATGGTCCAGCAGGGCCCGGAGCGGCAGCGCGAAGACGAGGCCGCTGAGCAGCACCGGTTGCACCACGGTGAGAGTCCCGAGCCTGAGGGCCGTGGCATGCAGCACGAAGGCCAGGACGCTGATCGCCTCGCCGGCGAGCCATTGCGGGTGGCGCACCAGGTGTGCCATCAGGCCCGTGACGCCGCGGACGTGGGACGGTGCCTCCGTGGCGGTCTGGTGCTGCACCGAGGTCGACAGCGCGAACAAGCCGGCGGCGCCCAGTGCCACCACGATGGAGAGCCAGGTCATCGCGCCATCGCGCCCGTCCCGAGCCGCTCCATCGTGTCGATGCGGGCTGGAGTGCCCACCGTCCTCGATTTCGATGCATCCGGACGGCGGCTCGGTCAGGTCCGCCTGTCGGTGTGCACCTTCCGGCTGCGCAGCACGATGCGGGCGAGCATCGCCAGGGAGACCAGCACCGCCACGATGAAGACCCCCAGCGCGACGTCGTTCGCCGTCGTCGCTCCGTGACTTCCCGGCCTCGCCAGCATGGCGGAGGCAAGGATCATCGCCGCCAGGACCACCGCCGCGGAGACGGCGTTGGCGAGCTTGTGCAGGCCGCGGAGGAACTCGTCCTCGTCGAACGCCTTCACCCGCAGTTCGAAGTGTCCTTCGCCGACCGCATCGAAGGCACGGTTGACGCGCCCGGGGAGCTCCTCGATGAACTCCTTGGCCTCCATCATCGAGGAGAGCAGCGAGGCGGGGCTCGTCTCCATCGACGACTTCATCAAGGTGGCGAGGTGTCGCCGGAGCGCCACCCGGGGGTCGAACTCGGGCTCCAAGGCGGAGGCGACCTGTTCGAGGTTGAGCAGCGTCTTGCCGAGCATGACGAGCTCGGGCTCCATCCGCAGACCGGCGTCGGCGGCCTGGCGCGACAACTCGAGCACGAGCGGCCCGATGTCGAGATCGGCCAGAGACGCCTCGATCGAGCGGCCGACGAGGTCTGCAACGGCCCTTCCGAACGCCGGCTCGTCGAAGTCGCTCAACGGCCGGCCCAGGGTGATCGCGATCCGGGTGACCTCCTCCGCCCGGCCGTCCGCCAGCGCGAGGAAGAGCTTGACCAGCTTCTCCCGCACCGCCGGCGCCAAGCGCGCCACCATGCCGACGTCCAGGAGGACGAGGTGACCGTCCGGTGTCACCAGCACGTTGCCCGGGTGCGGGTCCGCGTGGAACAGACCCTGCCCGAGCACCTGGTCGAGGTAGGCGGCGAACAGCTGGTCGGCCAGGGCGGCACCGTCGACCTCCAGCCGGGCGAGGGGCCCCAGGTCGGTGACCTTCTCGCCCGCCACGTAGTCCATCGTGAGGACGCGGCTGGTGGTGAGGTCGGCATGGGGCTCGGGTACGACGAGCAGCGGGTGCTCGGCCACGAGGTCGCGGATGCGGACCAGGTTGTCGGCCTCGCGCCGGTAGTCGAGCTCGTCGACGAGCGCCTTGCGGAACTCCTCGAGCAGCTGCGTCAGCCCGTAGCGCCGGCCGGTGTCGGTATGGCCGTCGAGGAAGCGCGCGAGGTTGTCGAGCACGTCGAGGTCCTCGGCGACCTGCTCCCTCACCCCGGGCCGCTGCACCTTGACGACGACCTCCCGGCCGTCGCGGAGCGTCGCGCGGTGCACCTGCCCCAGCGACGCCGCCGCGAGCGGCGTCTCGTCGAACATCGGAAACACCGTCGAGAGCCGGACGCCGAGCTCCGCCGACACGATCTCCTGCACCTCGCTGAACGGGAACGGCGCCACGTCGTCCTGCAGCCGCGCCAGCGCCTCCAGGTACGCCGGGCTCAGGAGGTCCACCCTCGAGGACAGCAACTGACCCAGCTTGATGAACGTCGGGCCCATCGCCTCCAGGTCGTCAGCCAGGCGAGCAGCGGCCTCCCGCTCGGCGGGTGGGCTGTCGTCGGTGTCCAGTGTCGCGTCGAGTCCCGTGGCCCGGACGAGGTCGTCGCGCCCATGGCGTAGCAGCAGCATGCCGATCTGCCGGTAGCGACCGACGTGTGCAGGAGCGATACGCAGACCCATGGCCCTGGGAGGGTAGCGCTCGCCCGCTACGGTCGCTGCCGCAACGGTGTGCCGTCATCGACCGGCCCGGCGGGCCGATACAGTGACGAGTTCTCGACTCTGGAGGGAGCGGTCATGCTTCGTGTCGTTGCGGCGTTGCTCGTGCTCTGGCTCGTTCTGATCGTTGTGGGTGCCTTGGTGAAGGCGCTCTTGTGGCTGCTGGTGCTCGGGGCCGTGCTCTTCGTGGCGACCGCTGCCATCGGCTGGGTCAAGGGCGCTCGGGAGCGCTCGGGGTCGCGCTGATCCCGGGCCCGCTCACGGGCCTACCGGATAGTGACTGACGACGGCGATGCGGTTCCAGGTATTGATCGCGAGGGCGACCCACGTCACCGCCGCGACCTGCTCCTCGGTGAGGGCGGCCGCGACGTCCACACGGGGCGGCGCGGCGGTGTGCTCGTCCCCGATCCGGGTGACGCGCTCAGCGATCGTGAGCGCCGCCTGCTCCTCGTCGCTGAAATACTGGGACTCCCACCAGGCGGCGAGGACGGCGAGCTGATCCGCCGTGGCGCCGGCGGCGGCCGCGTCACGGCTGTGCATGCGGAGGCAGAAGGCGCAGCCGTTCAACTGGGAGACGCGCATCTTCACGAACTCGACGAGGACGGCCGGCAGCCCGCTCGCCTCGGTGGCCTCCGCGCACGCCGTGTCGAGGGCCTTCTGGGCCTCGTACGGAGCGGCGAAGTGCTTGCTGAGATTCACCTGCGTGACCATCGAAGCCTCCTGAGCCGGGGTGTGGAACGACGGTAGCCCCGCGCTGATCGCGAGGCGGATCCGGCCGCTCCGGTCTCGTTTCGTGCGTCGGTGGCGGGGGTACGCCGCGCCTCCCATGGACCTCTCCCACAGTGCCTTCCGGCTGGACCTGCTCCGACGCATCGGCGACCTGAAGGTCGCCGTGCTCGGCGACGCCGTGCTCGACCTGTGGCACCACGGCGAGGTGCACCGCCTCGGCCGCGAGGCGCCGGTCCCGGTGCTGGAGGAAGGCGACCAGGACGCCTCGCCGGGCGGCGCGGCGAACTGCGCGGTGAACACGGCCGCGCTGGGAGCCTCCACGCGGTTCCTCGGCATCGTGGGCGACGACCCGGCCGGTCAGGCTCTGCGCGTGGCGCTCGGTGGCGCCGGCGTGGACACCGGTCTCGTCGTCGTCGACCGGGGCGGCGCCACGCCCGCCAAGCACCGGCTGATGTCGGGGGAGGACCAGGTGGGACGCTTCGACACGCCGGGGGGACGGTGGAGCCCCCCGGCCCACGACGCATTGCTCGGCCGGCTTCCGGCGCTCCTGGAGGGCGCCGACCTCCTCGTCGTCTCCGACTACGGCGAGGGTGCGCTGCCGGACCCGGGGCCTCGCGTCCTCGCCGACCTCCTGCGCGACCGTGCGCTGCCGGTGGTCCTCGACGGGCACGACTTCGCACGCTGGGCGCCCTGCAGGCCCCTCGCCGTGACACCCAACGCCGCCGAGGCACTGGCGCTCCTCGGCCTGCCCGCCGACCACCCGGCGCCCCGCGAAGTGCTCACCGTGCGCAGCGGCCAGCTCTTCGAGCGCACCGGTGCTGCGATGGTGCTCACCACGCTCGACGCCGACGGCGCTGTGCTGCACAGGCCCGGACACAGCGCCCAGCACGTGCCGGCCCTGGCGTCGACCGCACGGCACACGTGTGGCGCCGGCGACGCCGTCACCGCTGCCTTCGGCCTCGCGCTGAGCGCCGGCGCGGACCCGGTCGTCGCCGCCGAGCTGGCCCAGGAGGCCGCAGCCGTCACCGTCGAGTGTCCCGGCACCTGCGTGTGCACCGCCGCCGACCTCGTAGCCCGCTCCGGCGGTGTGCTGCCCACCCAGGCGCTGCGTGCCGTCGTCGAGCGGCATCGAGCTGCCGGGCGCCGCGTCGTGTTCACCAACGGGTGCTTCGACGTGCTCCACGTGGGACACGTGCGTTGCCTGGAGCAGGCCCGTCGCTGCGGCGACGTCCTCGTCGTCGGTGTCAACAGCGACGACAGCGTGCGTCGGCTCAAAGGCCCCGAGCGGCCCATCGTCCCCGAGCACGAGCGCGCCGCGCTCCTCGCCGCGCTCCGACCTGTCGACCTGGTCGCGATCTTCGAGGAGGACCGTCCGCTCTCGTTGCTCGAGGCGGTGCGGCCGGACGTGTACGTGAAGGGTGGCGACTACACGCCGGAGATGCTCGAGGAGACGCCGCTCGTCGAGGCCCTCGGGGGGCGGGTGGTGACCCTCGACTACCTCGCGGACCACTCGAGCACGGAGCTGATCACTCGGATCCGGGGGCGAGCCGACGACGACCGGAGCCCCCGGTGATCGACGTCCTCATCCCGACGTACGAGCGTCCCGCGGCGCTGGCCGTCACCCTCGCCGGCCTCGCCGCCCAGGACCACCGCTCCTTCCGGGTGACGGTCAGCGACCAGTCCCAGGAGCCGATCGCGCACGACACCGTCGTCTCGACGATGGCACGCACGCTCCGCTCCCACGGAGTCGACGTGCGCTTCGACCACCACCTCCCTCGCAGGGGCCTGGCCGAGCAGCGTCACCACCTGCTCGGCCGTGCCGACGCGCCGTACGTCCTGTTCCTCGACGACGACGTCTGGCTCGAGCCGTGGGCGCTCAGCCGGCTGCAGACGGCCATCGAGGCCTGCGCGTGCGGGTTCGTCGGCTTCGCTGTCCAGGGGCTGTCCTACGCCGAGGACCGCCGCCCCCACGAGCGCGCCGCCTACGAGGAATGGCACGGGCCGGTGCGACCCGAGCGCGTGCGGCGCCACGACCCTGCGTGGCAGCGATACCGGCTCCACAACGCCGCCAACCCGACCCACCTCGCCGAGGAGCTGCACCTGGAGCCCGGGGAGTGGCGCGCCTACAAGGTCGCCTGGATCGGTGCCTGCGTCCTCTACCGGCGCGAGGCGCTGCTCGAGGTGGGCGGGTTCTCCTTCTGGTCCGACCTGCCGGCCGAGCACGCGGGTGAGGACGTCGTCGCCCAACTGCGCGTCATGGAGCGGTACGGCGGCGCCGGGATCCTCCCCAGCGGCGCGGTGCATCTCGAGCTGCCGACCACGGTCCCCGTGCGCGACGTGGAGTGCTACGACGCGCTGGGGCTCTGAGCGTGGTCGCGGACGTGGGTCGGATCGTGGTGCTGCGCGCCAACGCGCTCGGCGACTTCATCGAGACCCTGCCCGCCCTGCAGGCGCTGCGTGAGTCGTTCCCACAGGCCGAGCTCGTGCTCGTCGGGACGCCGATGCACGCGGCGCTGCTCGCCGACCGGCCCTCGCCGGTCGACCGCGTGGAGGTCGTGCCGGAGATCGGCGGCCGGCACCGGATCCCCGAGCACGAGTCGGAGTGGCCGCTCGTCGAGCCGCTGCTGGACCGGCTCCGTGCCGACGGCGTCGACCTCGCCGTCCAGCTGCACGGCGGCGGCCTCTGGTCGAACCCCTTCGTCCGCGCACTGCGGCCGCGGCTGGCGGTCGGCGCCTGCGCGCCGGGTGTGGCGCCGATGGACCGCTGCACGCCGTACCAGCTGTTCGACCACGAGGTGACCCGCATGCTGGAGATCGTGGCGCTCGCGGGGGCCCGCACCGACGACCCGGTCCCGCACCTGGCGGTGACCGAGGCGGACCGCGAGGCGGCGACCGCGTTCCTCGGGAACGACGAGCGCCCGCTCGTCGTGCTCCATCCTGGAGGCACCGACCCACGCCGGCACTGGCCCCTGGACCGTCTGACGGCCGTCGGCGCGGCACTGGAGCGTGAGGGCGCCCGCGTGCTCAGCCTCGAGGAGGAGCTGCCGTTCCCCACCCTGGTCGGCGTCCTGCAGCGAGCGGTTCTGCTCGTCGGGAACGACTCCGGCCCCCGTCATCTCGCCGACGCGGTGGGGACGGCGACCGTGGCCGTCTACTGGTCGGGAAACCTCGTCAACGCGGGCCCGGTGCTCCGTGCCCGGCATCGGGTGCTGGTGTCCTGGCGGGGGAGCTGCCCGATCTGTGGGGCGGACGGGATGCGGGAACTCTATCCGGACCGGCCGGAGACCGACGACGGCTGCGACCATCAGGCGTCGTGGGTGGCCGACGTGCCGGTTGCCGAAGTGCTCGACGCGGCGGTGGCGTCCTACCGGCGCGAGACCGCCCACCTCACCGCCCACCCTGTATGACGGAGCGCATGACCGAACCCTCCTCCGGCCGCTGGTGGACGCTCGTCGCGGTCTGCGTCGGCACGTTCATGCTGTTGCTCGACATCACGATCGTGAACGTGGCGCTGCCCGACATCCAGCGGTCCCTGGGCTCGAGCTTCTCGGACCTGCAGTGGGTCGTCGATGCCTACGCCCTCACCCTGGCGTCGGCCCTGCTCACCTCCGGCTCACTCGCCGACATGTTCGGCCGACGCAGGCTGTACCTCATCGGTCTCGTCGTGTTCACCGCGTCGTCGGTCGTGTGCGGCGCCGCAGTCTCCACGCTGATGCTCGAGCTGGCGCGCGGCGCCCAGGGCGTCGGCGGGGCGGTCATGTTCTCGGTCTCCCTCGCGCTGCTCGCCAATGCCTTCCAGGGCAAGGAGCGCGGAATCGCCTTCGGGGTGTGGGGAGCGGTGACCGGCGTGGCGGTCGCGATCGGTCCGGTCCTCGGCGGAGCACTGGTCTCGGGACTGTCCTGGCGGTGGATCTTCTTCGTCAACCTGCCGATCGGCCTGCTCGCCGTGGGCCTGACCCTCGCACGTGTCGCCGAATCCCGGGCGCGCAGCGCCGCGCGCCCCGACTGGCCGGGCTTCGTGCTCTTCACCGCCGGGCTCGCCAGCCTGGTCTACGCCCTCATCGAGGCCGGCCGCCGCGGCTTCGGTGACGCCGTGGTGGTCGGGTGCTTCGCCGCCGCCGCGGTGCTGCTCGTGGCCTTCCTCGTCGTCGAGGCCCGCGGGCGGCACCCCATGCTCGACCTGAATCTCTTCCGCCTCCCGACCTTCTCGGGGGGCGCGGTGGCCGCCTTCGGGATCTCCGCCGGGCTGTTCTCGATGCTCCTCTACCTCGTGCTGTATCTGCAGGACATCCTCGGGTTCAACGCGCTCGGCACCGGCGTGCGGCTCCTCGTGCTCTCCGGCGCCATCCTCGCCGTATCCGGCATCGCCGGGCGCCTGTCCTCCCACCTCCCGGTGCGCGCGCTGATCGGCGGCGGACTGGTGTTGGTCGGCATCGGGCTGTTCCTGATGCGGGGCCTGACGGCCTCCTCGAGCTGGACCGCGCTGATCCCCGGACTCGTGGTCGCGGGGGTCGGCGCCGGCTTCGTGAACCCGCCGCTGGCCTCGACCGCGGTGGGGGTGGTGCCACCGGAGCGGGCCGGCATGGCCTCGGGGATCAACTCCACGTTCCGCCAGATCGGCATCGCCACCGGCATCGCGCTGCTGGGCACCCTCTTCTCCTCCCGGCTCACCGGCGCCGTGTCCGAGGAGGTGAGCGGTACGCCGTTCGCCGGGCACGCCGGGATGATCTCCTCGGCCCTGCGCGGCGGACAGGCCAAGCAGCTCTTCGCCCAGGCCCAGCAGCAGGGCCACGCCGCCCTCCTCGAGAAGGTGGCGCGTGGCGGCTTCACCAGCGCGCTGGACCACATCCTGCTCGTCGGGGCGATCCTGACCCTCGTGTCGGGCGTGGTGGCGTTCGCACTGATCCGCGGCAAGGACTTCGCCGAGCAGGCCCGGGGCTGACGGTCCTCGGCCCGCCGGTCTCACCAGGTGTCGACGGGACGCCTCGACCCTCCCAGGGCGCCGTACGCGGTTGCGGCCCGCAGGGTGGAGGCCACGATCGACCGGGTCTCCGCGGGATCGATCACGTCGTCGATCTCGTGGTGACGCGCGACGTTGAGCGCCTTCGCCCGCTCCCGCTCGGCGGCGACCAGGTCGCGGACGGTGCGCTCGCGCTCCGCCTCGTCGGGAATCTCCGCCAGCTCCTTGCGCAGTGCCAGGCGGACCGCGCCCTCGAGGCCCATCGCGCCCAGGTGCGCTCCTGGCCAGGCGAGCGTGAGCAGCGGCTCGTGGGTGCTGCCGCCGAGCATCGCCTGGGCGCCGAGGCCGTACCCGCGTCGCAACACAACCCCGACCAAGGGCACCTGGAGGCGCGCTCCGGCGACGAGCAGCCGGCTGGTGTGCCGCACGAGGCCGGTGCGCTCGGCCTCGGGGCCGACCATCATGCCCGGGGTGTCGACCAGGGAGACGACCGGGAATCCGTAGCAGTCGCAGAGCTGCAGGAAGCGCGCGGCCTTGTCGGCCGCGTCGCTGGTGATCGCGCCGGCCATGCTGAGCGTCTGGTTCGCCACGAAGCCGACCGTGCGGCCCTCGATGCGGCCCAGCGCCGTCACGAGCTCGGGTGCGAACGCCT
>JBQCCW010000295.1:0-7029 GCA_051961835.1 Marmoricola sp.
GGCGGCGGCTCCCCGCTCACTCCGTCGACGCGCAGACATGACCGACGTACGCAACCCCTCGCCCTCCCGACTCGATCGCCCTGCCGATGTTACGGACGAATCGGACAGAATGTGACAGGAGTTGTCGAGGTGGGTCGAAAGTCCTCCGCCGGATGGCCCGAACGGACTACCCCTTGAGCGCCGGGGTGGCGCAGTCGGCTCCCACGCCGTAGACGTCGGCGCCTCCCACCCGCAGGCCGAGGCCCTTGGAGAGGGGGCCGAGGACACCGGAGTCGATGTTCGCCGTGAGCGGGACGAACGTCTTCGAGGCGAAGGACGACGTGTCGGAGGTGCTGGTCAGCTTCGTCGTGATCGCACTGAGGGTGGATGCAAGCGATGCGTCGCCCGCGCTCAACGTCGCACCTGCGTTGATGATCCCGAGGAGCCCGGCGGTCACCGTCGCGCTGAACCCGGAGGAGCTCACCGAGGGCACGAGCGCCACCCCGGAGAGCCGGAGCGGAGAGCCGCCGACGGCCACGGGCGTCGTGTCGTTCGGAGGGAGCGACAGGTCGGCGCGCCCCGATGTCGTGCCCGACGTCACGGTCGCCGTGATGTCCACGGTCAGGTTGAGCGCGACGGTGATCGTGCCGAGCGGTATGCCGAGCGCGCTCAGGTAGGCGAGCTTGACCGATCCGCTCACCGGCACGTGGATCGTCAGACCTGCCGAGGCGAGTCCACCGGTCACGTTCACCGAGAACGTCGTGGGATCCCCGGATCCGGTGCTGCAGTGGATGAGCGGCGGATCCACGAGCTGGGCGTCCGCCTTCGCGACGTTGACGTCGAGAGAGCCCGTCGCCTGGCCGGTCTGCACCGTGTTGCCGCTGCCGAGGTTCAGGCTGGAGGTGTTGATGAGGTCGAAGCTGATGGCTCCGGCGACCTGGGCGGTCGTGGCGTGGGACTGCTCGGTGTTCGGCCGGCCACATCGGCGGACGGCGCCCTCGGTGATGGCGAGCGTGCTCCCCACCGTGTTTCCGGTACCGGCGACATTGGCCCACAGGTTCGGGATGTAGACGGCGTGGTTCCGATCGGCGACCAGCATGCTCGAGGTCAGCAGGTCGAGCACGTTCACCTGCATCGCGAGTGCCGCCGTGTCGCTCGGATCGACGCCGACCACATCGAACAGCGAGAAGGCGGGAGTCGTCTGGCCGACGGTGGCGAAGCCGCCGAGTGTCGAGATCGCCGCCGCGTTGGCGGGGTTGTTCTGGGTGTTGAGGGCCGAGACGGTTGCCGCCAACAGCCGCGAGAAGGTCGTCGTACCGGTGAGCAGCGCCGTCGGCGTGCCGAACTGCGCCGTCGCAGCCAGCTGGGCGAGCGTCACGGAGGCGCCCGCGAGGCCCTGGTAGCTGGCGAGGCTGACCTGGTTCGGGTTGAAGCCGAAGATGTCGTTGAGCTGGCTCGGCATCGCGGTGTCTCCGAGCTTGACCGCCGCGGCCCAGGAGCCGAGCTTGTAACAAGCGGTCGGGCTGGTGGCCGCGATCGCCGAGCGGCAGACGCCTCCGGATCCGCTGTGGAAGGAGAACGGCACCGATCCGGTCACGGCGACGAGCACCGCATTGGGCGACGTGCCCGCCGGCGGCGTCGCGAAGTAGCCGTTGGTCGTGGTGCCGTCACAGCCGAGAGACTGGTTGGACAGGAACGTCGCGCCGTCTGCGATGTAGCCGGTGTAGACGTGCACGGTCGGCGCGGAGCCGGCGACCCCGGAGATGGTCGCGGCGCGCGCCTGCGCCATCGCATCGGTCGGAGTGGTCCCGCCGCCCAGGGTCCGCGCCATGTCGAGGGCGACCGTGTCGGCGACCGCCTGGGCGTCGCGACGGGCCACCCGCTGGCTGCCCAGGTCGACCGCCAGCGCAGCCAGCGGGACCATCACGAAGCAGATCACCAGACTCAGGAAGATGGCCACCGCTCCCTGCTCCCGGTGCCGCAGGCGCATCAGCTCACCTCGACCGTGGAGCTGAACGAGATGTCGGGCGGCAGCGTGAAGCCCAGCCCGGGGATCGTGGGCAGCAGGCTGTGCGAGCGGTAGGGGTAGGTGACCACGACCGTCATGCACGTGTGGCCGGTCGCGCAGTTGGCGTTGCTCGCCGGCGCGATGGTGCAGCTCAGATAGCTCGTGCCGCAGCTCATGCCGTAGTTGCTGAGTGCCCCGGCCACCGCCTGGGCGGCGTAGTACTGCTGGGGGCAGGCCGCGGCGGTGAAGGCCGACGGGTTCCCGGTCGCGCACGGCGTGGTGGTGGTCGGCGCGCCCACGGACGCACGCGCCCCCTCAGCCGCGGCCTGGGAGATCGCCTGCCGGAAGCTCAGCATGTAGGCCCAGCTGATGATGCCGAACACCAGCGGCAGCACGACGAAGCACAGGCACAGCGCGGTCTCGACGGCCGCCGCGCCCCCCTGGGTACGTCGATGCATCTCGGGCCTCCCCTCCCAGAACGGAGCGTAGAGGCGAGATGGGTCTTTCGTCCCGATTTTCCTTCATCGGACCCTTCAGTCCTTGGGCGGCTCGATGTCCGTCGGCGCCAGCTCCTCGACGTTGACGTCCTTGAAGGTGAGGACCTTGACGTTCTTGGCGAAGCGCGCCGGGCGGTACATGTCCCACACCCAGGCGTCGCTCATCGTCACCTCGAAGAAGACGTCACCCGCCTCGGTCCGCGCCTTCACGTCGACGGAGTTGCACAGGTAGAACCGGCGGTCGGTCTCGACGACGTACTTGAAGATGCCGACGACGTCGCGGTACTCCCGGTAGAGCGTCAGCTCCATCTCGGTCTCGTACTTCTCGAGATCCTCGGCGCTCATCGCTGCCCTCCACCCTCGCTCCGCCGTCGTCTTGCGCTGGCTTGTCATCGTAGAGCCGTGCAGTCCCCCGAGACCGGTCGCCGCCCCGCGGCTCCGGCCCCGCTCGTCGCCGACGGGGCGCCCCTGACGTCCCGGCCGATCATGAGCCAGTGGTGGCGCGACCTCAGCTTCGTGCACTGGCCGGTCGATCCCGAGCGGGTCGCTCCCCTGTTGCCCCCCGGTGTCCGGCCCGACCTGTACGACGGCTCCGCCTGGGTCGGCCTGATCCCGTTCCGGATGGTCGATGCGGCGCTCGGACGCGGGCGGCCCGTGCCGTGGCTGGGGACGTTCCTGGAGACCAACGTCCGGGTCTACTCCGTCGACGACGCGGGCCGACGCGGGGTGGTGTTCTGCTCCCTCGACGCCGACCGCGGCGCGGTGGTCGCCGGGGCTCGCGTCGCCTTCGGGACGCCGTACCGCTGGGCCCGGATGAGCGAACGGCACGACGGCAGGCGCCACCGCTACCTGACCCAGCGTCGGGGCCGCGGAGGCCCCCGCAGCCTGCTCGAGCTCGAGACCATCTCCGACGTCGTGGAGCCCACCGACCTCGAGCTGTTCCTCACCGCCCGCTTCGGGCTGCACACGACGGTCCTCGGCCGCACCTGGTGGATCCCGAACACCCACGGGCCCTGGCCGTTGCAGCGCGCGCGGGTGCTCAGGCTCGAGGACGAGCTGGTGGCGGCCGCCGGGCTCCGCGGCGTCTCGGGTTCGCCGCCGGCGTCGGTGCTCCACTCAGCAGGCGTGCGCACCGAGTTCGGACGGCCGGTCCGCATCTGAGGGCGCGGACGGCTCGAGGCCCGCGGCCCGGCGTACGTTGACGAAGCGCATCCGGTGCTCCGAGCACGGACCCAGCCGCTCGAGCGCCTCGGTGTGCTCTGCGGTCACGTAGCCCTTGTGCACCGCGAAGTCGTACTCCGGGAACCGCTCGTGCAGTTGCACCATGATCCGGTCGCGGGTCACCTTCGCGACGACGGAGGCGGCCGAGATGCAGGCCGCGACCCGGTCGCCCTTCCACATCGCGAGGCCCGGCACCTCCAAGCCGTCCACGGGGAACCCGTCGGTGAGCACGTACGCCGGCCGCGTCTCGAGCCGAGCCAGCGCACGGCGCAGCGCCTCCAGGTTCGCCACGTGCATCCCGAGGCGGTCGCACTCCCCCGGCGGCACGACCACCACCGACCAGGCCACGGCGCGGCGCACCACCTCGGCGTAGCACCGCTCCCGCGCGGCGGCGGTGAGCAGCTTGGAGTCGGCCAACTCGGGGACGTGACCGGTCCGGCCCTCGGGGAGGACCACCGCGGCGGCGACCAGCGGCCCCGCGCAGGCGCCGCGGCCCGCCTCGTCGACGCCGGCGATCGGGTCGAGGCCGGCACGGCGCAGGGCACGCTCGTAGCCGTACGGACCGGCGTCCCGACGCACCGTGGTCCCGCGGGGCAGCGTGGTCATTCGGGCCGTTCCCTAGTTGTCCGGGATGTCCTTGAAGGTGGCGGGCCGGTGGATGATCTCGGCGCGCGAGAACGGCCACACCAGGGCGAACACCTTGCCGACCACGAGGTCCTCCGGCACGAAGCCACCGCCGGGGCCGCCCATGTGCCCGCGGGAGTCCCACGAGTCGCCGCGGTTGTCGCCCATCACCCAGAGGTCGCCCTGCGGCACGCGCACGTCGAACCGCGTCAGCGACGGCTTCGTGCCCGGCGGCAGGTAGGACTTCTCGTTGAGCGGCGTGCCGTTCACCGTGACCCGGCCCTGCTTGTCGCAGCAGACCACCCGGTCGCCGCCGACGCCGATCACCCGCTTCACCAGGTGGCCGCCGCTCGGGTAGAGCCCGATGTCGGTGAGCACCTTGGTGAAGCCGTTGCTCGGCGGGCTGGACTCCTCCTGGCTCAACCACCCGCCCGGGTCGCCGAACACGACGATGTCACCGCGCTGGGGCGAGCCGCCGCCCCAGTAGGACATCTTCTCGACGAGGATCCGGTCGTTCTTGATCAGCGTCGGCACCATCGAGGGCGACGGGATGTAGAACGCCTGGATGAAGAACGACTTGATGATCACCGCCAGGACGAGCGCGGTGATGAGCAGCAGGATCGTCTCGGCCCACAGCGGCAGCGACTTGCGCTGACCCTTCGTCCGCTTCTGCTTCTCGGGGAAGGGCGCATCCGCATGGGTCACGTGGGGAGCCTCTCACTGCGTGGCAAGGCAACGGTCGGGGACGCGCCAGAGCGCGCGCCGGTCGGCGCTCAGACCTCGCGGCGCTCCTTGATCTTGGCAGCCTTGCCGCGCAGGTTGCGCAGGTAGTAGAGCTTGGCGCGGCGCACGTCACCGCGGGTGACGACCTCGACCTTCTCGAAGATCGGGGAGTGCAGCGGGAAGGTCCGCTCGACGCCGACGCCGAAGGACACCTTGCGGACCGTGAAGGTCCGCCCGATCCCCGAGCCCTGCACCCGGATGACGACACCCTGGAAGACCTGGACGCGGGAGCGGTTGCCCTCGACCACCTTGACGTGGACCTTGACGGTGTCGCCGGCACGGAAGGCCGGGATGTCGTCGCGCAGGGCGCTGGTGGACAGGGCGTCGATCACGTTCGACATGGCACTCCTCGCGACGGCCACAGGTCAGCCGCGGAACTCGGATGGGTGATGCTGGAGGCGGTGGGCGTCGGTGTCACGGCCTGCCCCCTGTGGCAGGTGGCCGCGGACGCGCCGAACCAAGGGTCAAGTCTGCCAGAGCGGCCCTCGCATACGGAAATCGGTGTCCGTCAGCCCGTCCGGCGCTTGGTCATCAGCACGGTGCCGGGGCCCGGCCGGCCGCGGAGCCGGTAGCCGGCACGGCGGTACCGGCGCTGGTTGTCGCGGCTCTGCTCGCCGGTGAAGAGCACGAACCCGGTGGCCTCGGCGGGCGCGGCGGCCTCGATCCGCTCGAGCAGCAGGCGACCCAGGCCGCGGCCCTGGAGGTCCGGGGCGACCATCAGCCGGCCGACGTCCCACACGGCCCTCCCCTCGTGCTCCCCGAGGCGGCCGCGCGCCGCTCCGACGAGGCGACCCTGCGAGCGGGCGACGAGCACCGTCCAGGAGGAGAGCCAGGCACGGACGTCGGCGAGCGACTCGGTCAGCGCCGGGATCTCGACGCCCGGGTTCGCCTGCTGCTCCTGGAGCCAGCAGGCACGCTGCAGGGTGAGCAGCTCGCCGGCGTCCGCGAGCACCGCCGGACCGAGCACCAGGTCGCCGAGCAGTGCGGTGGGAGCGAGCAGGTCCGGGCGGCGCTCGGCCGTGCGCTCCTCGGCCCGGTCGCGACGCCAGGCGGCGATGCGCGCGTGGTCACCGGACAGCAGGACGTCGGGGACGTCGAGACCGCGCCAGCGCGGCGGCTTGGTGTAGACGGGGTACTCCAAGAGGCCCGCGGCGCCGTGGGACTCCTCGGCCAGGGAGGCGGCGTTGCCCATGAAGCCGGGGAGGAGGCGCACGACGGCCTCGATCATCGCCAGCGCGGCCACCTCGCCGCCGTTGAGCACGTAGTCGCCGAGGGAGAGCTCGCGCACGGTCATCGTCGTCCGGGCGTGGTCGACGACCCGCTGGTCGATGCCCTCGTAGCGACCGCAGGCGACCAGGAGGTGCTCGGCGCGGGCGAGCTCCTCGGCGACCGCCTGCGTGAAGCGCTCCCCGCTCGGCGTCGGTACGACGAGCACCGTGGCGTCGGTCGCCAGCGCGTCGAGCGCCTCGCCCCAGGGCTCCGGCTTCATCACCATGCCGGCGCCACCGCCGTACGGGGTGTCGTCGACGGTGCGGTGCCGGTCGTGGGTCCAGTCGCGCAGGTCGTGGACGGCCAGCTCGAGCAGCCCTGACTGGCGAGCTCGTCCGGGCAGCGAGAGCTGGAGGGCGTCGAGGTAGGCGGGGAAGATCGAGACGACGTCGACCTTCACGGCCGCTCCTCGCCGACGTCGGGGGCGAGCAGGCCCGGCCGGTCGTCGACGACCAGCCGGCCGGCGGCCACGTCGACGGTCGGCACCAGCGCGGTGACGAACGGGAACAGCACCACGCGCCCGTCGGGCAGGCTCAGGTGCAGCAGGTCCTGCGCGCCGGTGTGCTCGATGTCGGCGACGGTGCCGAGCCGGGTGCCGGCCTGGACTGGCGTTGCGCGTCGTGGCTGCATGACCACGACGTCGCTGCC
>JBQCCW010000296.1:0-2513 GCA_051961835.1 Marmoricola sp.
CGGCAGGTGTCCGAGGTCCAGGTCCTGCGTCCGCCACCCCAGCAGGTGCGTGTCGAGGGTGACGACGAGCGCCTCGCTGCCGATCTCCTCGGCGCGCCGCACGAACGAGTCGACGACGGTGTCGTCGTTGGACCAGTAGAGCTGGTACCACCGCGGGCTGTCCCCCAGCTCCCGCGCCACGTCCTCCATCGGGACCGAGCCCTGGGTCGACAGCACCATGGGTACGCCGAGGGCGCGGGCCGCCCGCGCGACCGCGTGCTCCGCGTCGCGGTGCGCCATCTCGAGGACGCCGATCGGGGCCAGGAGCAGGGGCGACGGCAGCCGCCGGCCGAGGAGCTCGACGGACTGGTCGCGCTCCCCGACGTCGACGAGCATCCGCGGGACGATGCGGTGACGGTCGAACGCGGCCACGTTGGCCCGCACGGTCCGCTGCTGGCCCGCGCCGCCCGCGACGTAGGACCACGCCCGCGCGCTCATCCGGCGGTGCGCCGCGGCCTCGAGCGCGGCGGGCTCGGTCGGGACGACCGGCCGGTGGCCGAACACCCCGGCCCGGTAGATCGCTCCCTGCACCTCGCGCCCGATGCTCCCGATGCTCGCGATGGCGCCGCCGGCCCTGCTCGTCGTCTGCGTCACGGGGGTCAGTGTGCCCGGCCCACCCGCGACGTGTGCGTCGGAGCCGGGTGCCGCGGTCAGGCGCGGGCCTGGTCGTGCGCGAGCAGCGCCACTCCGAGGGACAGCCGCGAGGCGGGGTCGTCGAGGGGGTGGCCGACGAGCTGCTCGAGCCGGCGCAGCGCGGGATAGAGCGAGGTGCGGTTGCGGTGCGCCACCCGCGCGAGCTCGGCCTTGTTGCCGCCGACGGCGAGGAACAGCCGCAGCAGCTCCACCAGCCCGCTGCCGGTCCGCGCCTCGTGCTCGAGGAGCGCACCGAGCTCGGACTCCACGAACTCCTGCACCCGCGCGTCGTCGCGCAGCGCGACCAGCAGCCCCGGCAGCCGGATGTCGGCCTGCCGCACGATCCCGTCCACCGGCGCCATCGTCGCCGCCACGTCGGCCACCACCCGCGCCGACCGCAGCGACCCCGCGGCCGCGGGCAGCCGGTCCACCACCGGGCCGGCCGCCAGCACCGCCTCGGGCTCCAGCGCGACCAGCGCCCGCGCCACGCCGTCGAGGGCCTCCGGCTCCACGACGAGTACGCCGACGTGCGCGCCGTCCAGCACGCCGACCAGCCCGGTCGCACCGACCGTCGCCAGTGCGGCGTGCACCCGGTCGGTCAGCCGCACCATCCGTCGCTGCGCCGGCCCGGGAGGCGGACCCGCGTCGAGCTGGTCGGTACGCAGCCGGGCCACCGCCCCGACGTACTCGTGCCGGCCCCCCGCCGGCACCGCCACGCCGAGGCCCCGCAGCCGGGCGACCGCCGCGGCCTCGGGGCCGAGGCGGTCGTCGAGCAGGTCGAGCAGGAAGCCGCCGTGCACCCGCAGCTGGAGCGCGGTGTCGTCGCGCTCGATCATCCGGCCGAGCTCGAGCGCCTGCGCGGCCCGCTCGAGGACGAGCGCCGCCCGCGGCCCGGCGCCGCCCGGCACGACGAGCCGGCCCCACGCGCCGCCCTGGATGCCGACCGGCGTCGTCAGCCACCGCTCCGGCCCGCCGAGCGACGTGGTCCGCGCGAACCCGGTCACCCGCGAGCGCCGCTCCCAGTCGACCAGCAGCCGGTCCACGGGCTCGCGGCGGGCGGCGGCGTGCAGGACGCGGCGGGCCAGGGCCTCGAGCACCACCGACGCGGCGACGAGGTCGGCCGCGGCCTCGACGAGGTGGGCCGTGCCGGCGCGGGCGAGGCCGAGCTCGGTGAAGGTCTCGTGCACCTGGCCGGCGAACCGCACCTCCTCGAACTGCTCCGCGACGATCGCCCGGTGCACCGCCTCGGTGACCTCGACGAACCGGACGGGCCGGTTGAGCACCACGACCGGGAGAGCCGCGGCGCGGGCCCGGCGCAGCGCGAGCTCGGGGACCGACGGGTAGTCCCGGCTCAGCTCGACGACCAGCCCCGCCGCACCGACCTCGACGAGCTGGGTCACGAACGACGCCGCCACCTCGGGCGAGGCGGCGAGGCCGAGCCCGGTCGACAGCACGAGCTCCTCGCCGGCGAGCACCGCCGCGACGTCCCGGACCTCGGAGACGTGGACCCATCGGATCGGGGCGTCGAGGCGCGACTCGCCGCTCAGGACGACGGGGTCGCCCTGGGCGAGCGCCGGCAGCGCGAGCGCCTCGCGCACGGTCACGGGCATGCGACGTACTGTCGCACGGGGACGACTCTTCCCGACACCCTGTCCCTCGGCGTTGGTGACCAAACGTCCGACGATCGACCCATGACCGACCTCACGACCACCCACACCATCCCGCACTGGATCGACGGCCAGGCCCACCCCGGCAGCGGCGACCGCGCCGGTGACGTCACGAACCCGGCCACCGGCGTGGTGACCGGGCGCGTCGCGTTCGCGGGCCAGCAGGAGATCGAC
>JBQCCW010000297.1:0-24847 GCA_051961835.1 Marmoricola sp.
GCCGGGACGACGTTCATCACCACGCTCGACACCAGGGGCGCCAGCCCGCCGGGGACGTAGAGGCCGACCCGGTCCACGGGGACCATCCGCTGCACGACGCGTGCCCCGGCGCCCAGCCGGGTCACCACGTCGTCCTCGAGCTCGGCCTCGCACGTGGCCCGAAGCCGGCGGATCGACTCCTCCAGGCCGGCGCGCACGTCGGGATCGAGCCGGGCCAGCGCGTCGGTGAGGGCGTCGGCGGGGACCGTGACGGTGTTCCGCTCGACGCCGTCGAAGCGCGCGGTGTACTCCGTGATCGCCGCGACCCCGCGATCACGGACGTCGTCGCAGATCGGCCGGACCACATGCAGGGCCGCGTCGACGTCGAACTCCGCGCGCGGGACGAGCGTGCGGTAGTCGGGATCGGAGGCCGCCTGCCCCCGGAGGTCGATGCGTCGAAGCATGCGCTCAGTCTAGGTGCGCCCGTCGGGCCCCCTACGCTGGGCGCTGTGCGTCTGCCGCTGTTCCCGCTGAACACCGTGGTGTTCCCCGGTGCCGTGGTGCCCCTGCACGTCTTCGAGGAGCGCTACCGGCAGATGGTCGAGGATCTCCTCGCTCGCGGCACTGCCCGGGAGCGGCTGTTCGGCATCGTGGCAATCCGCGAGGGCTACGAGGTCGGCGACCACGGCCACCAGTCGCTGCAGCGGGTGGGGACCGTGCTCCAGCTCAGTGAGGTGGCGCCGTTGCCGGACGGCCGCTTCGACATCGAGGCCACGGCGATGCAGCGCTTCCGGATCGAGGACGTCGACACCAGCGGGCCTTACCTCGTCGCCGAGGCGACCGTCCTCGAGCAGGACCGGCCCACGAGCGACGGGGCGGGCGCCTTGCAGGGGGCGCTGCGCGCCTTCGCGGCCTACCGGGCGGCGCTCGCCGCGATGCGCGGCGTGCTGGAGGATCCCACCCTTCCGCAGGACCCGGAGCTGGCGTCCTACGCGCTGTCGGCGGCGGTGCTGCTCCCGCTCCGCGAACGCCAGGAGCTGCTCGAGGCCGACTCGGCGGCGGAGCGGCTGAGCCTCCTCGCCCAGCTGCTGCAGTCCGAGGTCTCCGCCATGACGGCGTTGCCCTCGCTGCCGGCGACGGAGCTCGCACGCAGCAGGTGGTCGCCGAATTGAGCAGGAAGCAGGCCAAGCCGAGCGCGGGCACGCCGGCGACCACGGCGTTGGACCGCGCCGGCCTCGTGTACACGGTGCACGCCTACGCGCACGACCCGGCGGCCGCGTCCTACGGGTGGGAGGCGGCCGAGGCACTGGGCGTCGAGCCGGCGCGGGTGCTCAAGACGCTCGTCGCCGTCGTCGACGCCCGGCTGGTCGTCGCCGTCGTACCGGTCGCGGTTCGGCTGGACCTCAAGGCCCTCGCGGCGGCGGCCGGCGGGAAGCGCGCGGTGCTCGCGGAGCAGGTTGCCGCCGAGCGCAGCACCGGGTACGTGGTGGGCGGCATCTCGCCGCTGGGCCAGCGGCGGCCGCTCCCGACCTGGATCGACACGAGCGCGAGGGGCCACCCCACGGTGTACGTGTCGGCCGGACGGCGGGGTTGCGACATCGAGATCGCCCCGGACGACCTGGCTGCGGCGACCGCGGCCTCGTGGGCGGCCATCGGTCGGTAGGCCGGCTCAGCCGTCGGCGGGAGGACGCTTCGCCCGCGGACTGTGCACGAGCAGGACGAGCAGGGCCCCCAGCAGCGCGGCACCCGGCCATGCGAACTCCACACCCGAGGCGTGAGGCTGCAGCCGCACCGGCGCTCGGGTCCCGACGGCGGCGTGCGCCAGCACGCCGTCCGGATCCGGCGGCCCGACGGCGAGACCCACCCGCAGCATCAACCACGAGGCGAGCGCCCCACCGACCGCAAGCAGCACGACGACCAGCACCGGCCGCTGCGGCCGGGCGAGCGTGAAGACCATGCCCGCGAGGAGGCCCGCCACCGCGCCGACGGCGAAGAACCACCCGTCGATGTCGACGATCCGGGCGAGCTGGATCTGCCCCATCGCCCCGCCCTGCGCGGTGCGCACGAACGACGGGAGCTGCACGACGGCCTTCCACACGAACGCCCCGAGGACGCCCAATACCGCGAAGGTGCCGAGCACGAGCACGGCGTCGACGAGGCCGCCGGACCGTCGCAGTGTGGTCATTCGACGCAGCCGGGGCCGAGGAGCGCCTTGAGGTCGGCGATCAGGGCGGGCGTGGAGGCCACCCGGAGCCGGTCGTCGGCGCGCAGCACCGTGGTGGAGCCGCGACCCCGGAGCACCAGCCGGACCTCCGTCATGCCGGGGTGGGTGCGCAGCACCTCCTTGAGCTGCTCGACGACCGGCGGCGTGCAGCGCGTCGTGGGGATCGCGATCTGGAGCGGCCCGCCGCCGGCTTCGCGCAGGTCCGGCGCGCTCACCTCCTGGCCGTGGAGCTCCGGGGTGTCCTTGCTGCGCGAGATCCGGCCCTTGACGGTGATGACGCTGTCCTCGAGCAGCAGCGGCTGAGCGAGCTGGTAGGAGGAGGGGAACAGCAGCACGTCGATCGCGCCCTCCAAGTCCTCCAGGGTCACCAGCGCCCAGGTGTCGCCGCGCTTGGTGATCTTGCGTTGCACGCTGGTGACCAGGCCCGACACCGTCACGGTGCTGCCGTCGGGCCGCGCCTCGTCGCCCAGGAGCTCGCCGATCGAGCAGTCCGAGGAGTTCGCCAGCACGTGCTCGAGGCCGAGCAGCGGGTGATCGGAGACGTAGAGCCCCAGCATGTCGCGCTCGTGGCTGAGCAGCGTCTGCTTGTCCCACTCCTCGATGTCGGGGATGGGGATGTGGACGCCCCAGCCCTCCTCGGCGTCGTCGAGGCCGGCGAACAGCGAGTCCTGGCCGATCGCCTCGTTGCGCTTGATGTCGACGTACTGGTCGACGGCGGTCTCGTGGACGGCGACGAGGGCGCGCCGGCGATGCTTCATGTCGTCGAAGGCGCCCGCCTTGATCAGCGACTCGATGACCCGCTTGTTGCATGCCTGGGCCGACACCTTGCCCAGGAAGTCGTTGAAGTCCTCGAACCGGCCCTTCTCCTCGCGGGCGGCGATGATCGCGTCGACGACGTTCCAGCCGACGTTGCGGACGGCGGTGAGCCCGAACCGGATGTCGTTGCCGACGGCGGTGAAGTCGTGGGCTGAGGCGTTGACGTCGGGCGGCAGGACCTGGATGCGCATCCGGCGACACTCGTTGAGATAGATCGCCATCTTGTCCTTGTCGTTCTTGACCGAGGTCAACAACGCCGCCATGTACTCGACGGGGTAGTTCGCCTTGAGGTACGCCGTCCAGTAGGTGACCACCCCGTAGGCAGCGGAGTGGGACTTGTTGAAGGCGTAGTCGGCGAACGGGACGAGGATGTCCCACAGCGTCTTCACCGCGCTCTTGGAGTAGCCGCGCTCGAGCATGCCGCTCTGGAAGCCGGCGTACTGCTTGTCGAGCTCGGCCTTCTTCTTCTTGCCCATCGCGCGGCGCATGTTGTCCGCGGCGCCCAGGGAGAATCCGGCGAGCACCTGGGCGATCGCCATCACCTGCTCCTGGTAGACGATCAGGCCGTAGGTCTCCCCCAGCACCGGCTCGAGCGCCTCGGCCAGCTCGGGATGGATCGGCTCGATCGGCTCGCGGCCGGTCTTGCGGCGGGCGTACTTGTTGTGGGAGTCGGCTCCCATCGGGCCGGGCCGGTAGAGCGCCGAGACCGCCGTGATGTCGGCGAACACGTCCGGCTGCATCGACCGCAGCAGGGCCCGCATGCCGCCACCGTCGAGCTGGAAGACCCCCAGGGTGTCGCCGCGGCCCATCAGCTCGTACGTCGCGCGGTCGTCGAAGGGCAGCTCCTCCAACACGACGGTCTCGCCCCGGTTCGCCGCGATGTTGGCGACGGCGTCCTCGAGCGTGTGCAGGTTGGACAGGCCCAGGAAGTCCATCTTGACCAGGCCGAGCGCCTCACAGGTGGGGTACTCGAACTGGGTGATGATCTGCTTGTCCTGCTTGGGGTCCATCAGCGGGACGATGTCGATCAGCGGCTCGCTGGACATGATCACGCCGGCCGCGTGCACACCGGTCTGGCGGACCTGGCCCTCCAGGCCGAGCGCCGTCTCGTAGATGCGGCGGACGTCGGCGTCGGCGTCGTGCAGGGCGCGGAACTCCGCCGCCTCGGCGTAGCGCTTGTGCTCGGGGTTGAAGATCTCCTTCAGCGGCACGCCCTTGCCCATCACGTCGGGCGGAAGCGCCTTGGTGATCCGGTCGCCCATGGAGAAGTCGTAGTCGAGCACGCGCGCGGCGTCCTTGATGGCGGCCTTCGCCTTGAGCCGCCCGAAGGTGGCGATCTGCGCGACCCGGTCGCTGCCGTACTTCTCGGTGACGTACTCGATGACCTCGCCGCGACGGTGGTCGTCGAAGTCGATGTCGAAGTCGGGCATCGAGGGACGCTCGGGGTTGAGGAACCGCTCGAAGAAGAGCCCGTGCTCCAACGGGCACAGGTCGGTGATCCGCAGCGCGTACGCCGCGATCGACCCGGCGCCGGACCCGCGCCCGGGGCCGACCCGGATGCCGTGGTCCTTCGACCACTGGATGAAGTCGGCCACCACCAGGTAGTAGCCGCAGTAGCCCTTCTGGGAGATGATGGCCAGCTCCATCTCGACGCGGTCGCGCACCGCGTCGGTGAGCCGGTCGCCGGGGTAGCGCGCCTCGATGCCGCGCCACACCTCCTTGCGGAACCAGCTCTCCTCGGTCTCGCCCGCCGGGATGTCGGCGCGCGCCATGTAGCCGCCGGTCGACTCGACGAACTCCACCGAGCAGCGCTCCGCGATCGCCAGCGTGTTGTCGCAGGCCTCGGGCATGCCGAACCGGTCGGCCCACAGCGCCCGCATCTCGGCCGCGGACTTGATGTAGTAGCCGCCCCCGTCGAACTTGAGCCGGTGGGGGTCCGAGAGCCGCTTGCCCGACGCCACGCAGATGAGCGCGTCGTGGGCCGCAGCGTCCTCGGGATTGTTGTAGTGGGAGTCGTTGGTCGCCAGCGGCGGGATCGACAGCTCGCGGCCCAGCCGGAGCAGGTCGTCGCGGACCCGCTTCTCGATGTCGATGCCGTGGTCCATCAGCTCGAGGAAGACGTTGTCGCGGCCGAAGATGTCCTGGAGCTCGGCGGCCTCGCGCACGGCCTCGTCCCACTGGCCAAGCCGCAGCCGGGTCTGCACCGCGCCGCTCGGGCAGCCGGTGCTGACGATGAGGCCCTCGCTGTGCTCGGCGAGGATCTCCTTGTCCATCCGGGGCTTGTAGAAGTAGCCCTCGAGGCTGGACCGGGAGGAGAGCCGGAAGAGATTGTGCATGCCGGTCGTGGACTCCGCCCACATCGTCATGTGCGTGTAGGCGCCACCCCCGGCGACGTCGTTGCCGCCCTCCTCGGCGAGGTCGCCCTTGCCCCAGCGCACCCGGCGGCGCTCCCCCCGGGATGTGCCCGGGGTGAGGTAGGCCTCGATGCCGATGATCGGCTTGACCCCGTGGCTGCGGGCCTTGGACCAGAAGTCGTAGGCGCCGTGGAGGTTGCCGTGGTCGGTCATGGCGATCGCCGACATGCCGAGCTCGGTGGTGCGCTGGAAGAGGCCGTCGAGGAGGGAGGCGCCGTCGAGCATGGAGTACTCGGTGTGCACGTGGAGGTGCGCGAAACCCGCGTCGGCTCCTGTGCCCGATCCTGCCGCCATCGCTTCCGAACTCTCCTTCACGCGTATCGGATCGGGGAAGGACGTCAGCCTAAGCGACCCGACCGCGTGATCGTGGCAGACCGCGCCGACAGCCCCGGTCAGTCGGCTCCGGACTCCCAGGAGTCGAGGCAGGCGCCGATGATCGCGTCCATCACCGGCGCCAGCCACGCCTCGTCGAGCCCGGGCGCGTGCCGCGCCATCCGTGCCACGATCCGCCGCTCCCGCTCCCGGTCCCGCCCGGGGTGGCCGGCACCGAGGCCGGCCCGCTCCTTGTGGCCCTGGATCGCGGCCACGAGGGCCACCCGGCGGGCGAGCAGGGCGGCCAGCTCGTCGTCGACCGCGTCGACGGCACGCCTGAGGTGGGCGAGCGGGTCGGCACCGGTCCACGCCATGTGCACGTCCGGCGCCCGCTCCTCGTTGTCGGCGCCGTCGGTGTGCTCGAGCTCGAGGAGCCCGTGGCGGTGGTAGAAGCCGCGGGCCGGGCCGTTGGAGGCGAACACCCACAGGCCGAACCCGCCGGGGCGCCGTGACCGGACGAGATCGAGGAGTGCCGAGCCGACCCCGGTGCCCTGCCGGTCCGGAGCGACGTACAGCGCGTCGAGCCAGTCCCGCTTCAGGACGGCGAAGCCGGCCGGTCCCATCTCGTCCTCGGCCACCCACACCTCGCGCTCCTCGGGGTGGGCGAGGTCCCAGCCGGCGACGAAGGCGCGGACCTCCTCGGCAGAGCGCGCGAGGGGCGGCATCGCCGGCACCGCGGCGGCGCGCGCGGCGAGGAACAGCTCGGCCACCTCCGGCAGATCCTCGGGCTCCGCCGGTCGCAGCACCAGCCCGTCGACGCCGGCGGGCTCAGTTGGACGCACGGATGACCTCGAGGGCCTGGGCGAGGTCCGCGGGGTAGGCGGACTCGTACTCGACGTACTCCCCGGAGGCGGGATGGGCGAAGCCGAGCCGCACCGCGTGGAGCCACTGCCGGCTCAGCCCGAGCCGCTGGGCCAGGGTCGGGTCGGCGCCGTACGTCAGGTCACCGACGCAGGGATGCTTCAGGGCCGCCATGTGGACGCGGATCTGGTGGGTCCGCCCGGTCTCGAGGTGCACCTCCAGCAGGCTCGCGAAGCGGTGGGCCTCGAGCGTCTCGTAGTGGGTGACGCTGTGCTTGCCGTCCTCGCGTACGGCGAATCGCCAGTCCGAGCTCGTGTGTCGCCCGATCGGGGCGTCCACCGTCCCCTCGAGCGGGTCCGGGTGGCCCTGGACGAGCGCGTGGTAGGTCTTGTCCACGGTGCGCTCCCGGAAGGCGTTCTTGAGCACCGAGTAGGCGTGCTCGGACTTGCAGACGACCATCACTCCGGAAGTCCCGACGTCGAGACGCTGCACGATCCCCTGGCGCTCGGGAGCGCCGCTGGTGGCGATCCGGATCCCGGCGGCGCGCAGGTGCCCGACGACCGTCGGACCGGTCCACCCCATCGAGGGATGGACGGCGACGCCCACCGGCTTGTCGATCACGACGATCGCCTCGTCCTCGTGGATGATCGTGAGGCCGTCGACGGTCTGCGCGACGACCTCGAGCGGGTCCACCACCGCAGGGATGCTGACGTCGAGCGTGCTGCCGGGCACGAGCCGGTCGGACTTGCCCGGTGTCGCGCCGTCGAGCTGGACCTGCCCCTCGGCGATGAGCTCGGCCGCGCGGGTGCGGGACAGGCCGAACATCCGGGCCAGGCCCGCGTCGACGCGCTCCCCGCCGACGCCCTCCGGCACGACCAGCGTCCGTCGCTCGGCGGTGCTCACCTGCGGTCCTCGCTCTCCTGCCGGGTCTCGGAGCCGTCGGGCTCCCCCTGATGGGTACCACGGGAGCCGTCGAACCGAACGCCCAGGACCGCCAGCAGCACGATGAGCACGGCGGCGATGTTGATCCAGACGTCGGCGAGGTTGAACACCGGCCAGTGCGGCAGGGCGATGAAGTCGACCACGTGGCCGCGGAACGGGCCCGGCTCCCGGAACAGCCGGTCGACCAGGTTGCCGAGGATCCCGGCCAGGAGCAGACCGAGCGCCCACGCCCACGCCGCCGAGCGGCTGCGCCAGATCGCCACACCGGTCACCACCGCCGCCACGAGAGCGACGACCGTGATCAACGCCGTGAACGACGTACCGGTGCTGAAGGCCGCTCCGGGGTTGCGGGTCAGCGTCAGCTCGACCAGATCGCCGACCACGTGCACCGGCGGCCGGCCCGGGAGCCGGTGCACGGCGAGGGCCTTGGTGAGGACGTCGAGGCCCAGCGCGACGGCGGCGACGGCGAACGCCAGTGCCCGCCACGGCCGCCGGGCGCCGCTCTCGGGGCTCAGCGGCGTTCCTCGCGCTGCTTGCAGGCCAGGCAGAGCGTCGCCCGCGGGAAGGCCATCAGGCGGTTCTTGCCGATCGGGTTGCCGCAGTTCTCACACACGCCGTAGCTGCCGTCGGCGATCCGCTCCAGGGCGTGCTGGGACTGCAGCAGCATCTCCCGGGCGTTGTGGACCACCGTCATCTCCTGGTCGCGCTCGAAGGTCGCGGTGCCAACATCCGCCTGGTCGTTGCCGGCGCCGTCGCTGCCCTCGCGCATCAGGCCGGCCAGGTCCTGCTCGGCGACCTCGAGCTCGGCGGTGAGGCGCTCGATGTCCGCGTGCAGCTGAGCGCTCACCTCCGCGAGCTCGGCCTTGGTCCACGGCTCCTCCTGGGCCAGGACGACCAGGGAGCCGGCCCGGGGGGAGCCGTGGGAGGAGGCGGTCTGGGTCACCGGGGCCTTCTTCGGGGTCGTGGTGCGGGCGGACTTCTTCGCGGCCGCCTTCTGAGCGGGCGCCTTCGCTGCCGGGGCCTTCTTCGCGGGCGCCTTCTTCGCGGCTGCCTTCTTCGCGGGCGCCTTCGCTGCGGGCGCCTTCGTGGCGGCCTTCTTCGTGGCGGCCTTCTTCGTGGCGGCCTCCTTCGTGACGGCCTTCTTTGCGGGGGTCGCCTTGGTGGCCGCTTTCTTCGTGGCGGTCGCCTTGGTGGCCGCTTTCTTCGTGGCGGTCGCCTTGGTGGCCGCCTTCGTGGTGGCCGCCTTCTTCGTCGCGGGCGTCGCCTCGGCCTCGGCGGGACGCCGGACCACCTTGCGCGCCGCGGCACCGGCCCGGCTGACCAGGGATCGTCGGGGGGAAGTGGCCATGAGGACCCCTCACGGGTGTGGCGGGCGTGCCCTGCTCCCATGCGGCGACGCCCGGTCGAGTGGTGGCGGCGAGGATACGGAGGATCCGCGCGCGGGGACAACCCGCCGTGCCGTGGACGCCGCGTCCGGCATGGCACAATGAGAGAGCCGCACGATGTGGACGGGACGAGTACTCCGCCGTACGACCGCGAGCGACCCGGGGACGGTGTGAGCCCGGGGGTACGACGGCGGCGGAAGATCAGCCCCGAGTCGCCGGAAGAAAGGCTCTCCCCCGAGGGCCCGTAGAACCGGCAGCGGCACCTGATGAGTGGGCCGGCGAGGCAACATCGCCGGCCAAGGAGGGTGGTACCGCGGGAGCCCGGCTCTCGTCCCTTCGGTTCCCAGACGCACGCCGTCGAGCGCGACACCGAAGGAAGCCCGTGACCTACCGTCCCGTCCCCCCGCAGGTCGACCTCCCCGCCCTCGAGCACGGTGTGCTCGCGCTCTGGGCAGAGCGCGGCACCTTCGCCCGGTCGCTCGCGCAGACCGCGGACGGCGAGCCGTGGACGTTCTACGAGGGCCCGCCCACCGCCAACGGCATGCCGGGCACCCACCACGTCGAGGCCCGGGTCTTCAAGGACGTCTTCCCCCGCTTCTGGACGATGCGCGGGCGGCACGTGATCCGGAAGGCCGGCTGGGACTGCCACGGCCTGCCGGTGGAGCTGGCCGTGGAGAAGGAGCTCGGCTTCTCCGGCAAGGCCGACATCGAGGCGTACGGCATCGCGGCGTTCAACGACAAGTGCCGCGAGTCCGTGCAGCGCCACGTCGACGCTTTCGAGGAGATGACCGTCCGGATGGGGTACTGGGTCGATCTCAGCGACCCCTACCGCACGATGGACCCCTCCTACGTGCAGTCGGTGTGGTGGGCCCTGAAGCAGATCCACAGCGCCGGCCTGCTGGTGGAGGACTACCGGGTCGCGCCGTACTGCCCGCGCTGCGGCACCGGCCTCTCCGACCACGAGCTGGCCCAGGGCTACGAGACCGTCACGGACCCGTCGGTGTACGTGCGGTTCCCGCTCACCTCCGGGCCGTACGCAGGACAGGCGAGTCTGCTGATCTGGACCACGACGCCGTGGACGCTGGTCTCCAACGCCCTCGTCGCAGTGCATCCCGACCTCACCTACGTCACCGCCACGAACGGCGAGGAGACGCTGGTGGTCGCCGAGGTGCTGCTGGAGAAGGCCCTGGGCGAGGGGTGGGAGATCCAGGACCGCTTCCCGGGCAGCGACATGGTGGGCTGGCGCTACCAGCGTCCGTTCGAGCTGATCGAGTGGCCGCTCGGCAGCGACGGAGGGCCGGCGCACTTCGTCGTCGCCGAGGACTACGTCACCGCCGAGGACGGCTCGGGCCTGGTGCACCAGTCCCCCGCGTTCGGTGAGGACGACTTTCTCTCCTGCCGGCGCAACGGCGTCGCGATGGTCAACCCGGTCGATGCCCAGGGTCACTTCCTGCCCGACATCCCGCTCGTGGGCGGCCAGTTCTTCCGGCACGCCAACACCGACCTGGTCGCCGACCTCCAGGAGCGGGGACTGCTGCAGCGGCACCTGCCCTACGAGCACAGCTATCCGCACTGCTGGCGGTGCCACACCGCGCTGCTCTACTACGCCCAGCCGTCCTGGTACATCCGCACGACGGCGATCAAGGACGAGCTGATCGAGCAGAACGAGCAGACGAACTGGTTCCCCTCCACGATCAAGCACGGCCGGTACGGCGACTGGCTGGAGAACAACATCGACTGGGCGCTGTCGCGCAGCCGGTACTGGGGAACGCCGCTCCCGATCTGGCGCTGCCCCGAAGGTCACCAGACCTGCGTGGGATCCCTGGCCGAGCTCGGTGAGCTGACCGGCGAAGACGAGTCCGGCCTCGACCCGCACCGCCCGTACGTCGACGAGGTGACGTTCCCCTGCCCGCAGGACGGCTGCGACACCCGGGCGACCCGGGTGCCGGAGGTGATCGACGCGTGGTTCGACTCCGGCTCGATGCCGTTCGCGCAGTGGGGCTATCCGCACGAGGCCGGGTCACGAGAGGTGTTCGACCAGTCCTATCCCGCCGACTTCATCTGCGAGGCGATCGACCAGACGCGTGGCTGGTTCTACACGCTGATGGCGGTCGGCACCCTGGTCTTCGACCAGTCCTCGTATCGCAACGTACTGTGCCTGGGTCACATCCTGGCCGAGGACGGCCGCACGATGAGCAAGCACCTGGGCAACATCCTGGAGCCGCTGGCGCTGATGGAGCGGCACGGCGCCGACGCCGTCCGGTGGTTCATGGCCTGCGCCGGCTCGCCGTGGTCGGCGCGCCGGGTGGGCGACACGACGATCCAGGAGACCGTCCGCAAGGTGCTGCTGACGTACTGGAACACGGTGGCGTTCCAGGCCCTCTACGCGAACCTCGCCGGATTCGACCCGGCCGCGCCGGCGCGCGACGTGGCGGACCGGCCGGTGCTCGACCGGTGGGCGCTCAGCGAGGCTCACCGCCTCGTCGTGGGCGTCACCCCCCCCGTCGAAAACATCGCCACCCAGCGCGCGGGCCCCCGGCTGGCGGCGTACGTCGACGACCTCTCCAACTGGTACGTCCGCCGCTCCCGCCGACGGTTCTGGGACGGCGACACCGCCGCCTTCGCGACCCTGCACGAGTGCTTGCGGCTCGTCACGTTGTCGATGGCGCCGCTGACGCCGTTCATCACCGAGCGGGTCTGGCAGGACCTGTTCGCCGACCAGCCGGGAGCGGCCGCCTCCGTGCACCTGGCCTCCTGGCCGGTCCCCGACGCCGACCTCATCGATCCCGATCTCGTCGAGAGGGTCGCCCTGGCGCGGCGCCTCGTCGAGCTGGGCCGCTCGGCCCGGGCTGAGGCGAAGGTCCGCACCCGCCAGCCGCTGCGCCGCGCCCTGGTCCCGACCGGTGCGCACGAGCGGCTCGGCGAGGAGCTGCGGGCGGAGATCGCCGAGGAGCTGAACCTCGGCGATCTCGAGCCGCTCTCCGGCGCCGGCGCGGACCTGGTGGAGTACTCCGCGAAGGGCAACTTCCGGGCGCTGGGCAAGCGGTTCGGCAAGCAGACGCCGCAGGTGGCGGCGGCCATCGCGGCCGCGGATGCCGCAGCGCTGGCCGGCGACCTGGGCGCCGCCGGCCGGGCAACCGTCACCGTGGGTGGCGAGCCCGTCGAGGTGTCCGCGGACGAGGTGGTGCTCACCGAGCGGCCGCGGGAGGGCTGGTCGGTCGTGAACGAGCAGGGCGACACCGTCGCGCTGGACCTCGAGATCACCCCACAGCTGCGCCGCGCCGGCCTGGCCCGCGAGGTCATCCGGTCGGTCCAGGAGACCCGCAAATCCGTGGGACTCGACGTGTCCGACCGTATCCGGCTGACGTGGGCCGCGACCGGCGAGGCCGCCGAGGCCGTCGCCGAGCATGCCGACCTGATCGGCCGCGAGGTGTTGGCGACGAGCATGGAGCGGTCCGACGACCCCGCCACGCTGGACGTCCAGGACACCGACCAGGGCTTCGCCTACACGCTCGCTCGCGCCTGAGACGGGAACTGCCCGGCTCCCCTGTGAAGGGGAGCCGGGCAGTTGGGTTCGTCGTAGGGCTCAGTGACCCGTGTTGGCGTCGTCCTCGCCGAGGATCGACTTCAGCCGCTTCGGCGCCGGCTGGTCGGGCGTGGCGGGCGCGGTCGGCAGGTCGCCACCGTCGCCGTTGCCGTCGAGCGCCGCCAGCTGCTGGCTGAAGTAGGTCTTCAGGCGGCTGCGGTACTCCCGCTCGAAGGCGCGGAGGTTCTCCACCTCGCCGTCGAGGCGGACCTTGTCCTTCTCGAGCTGGGCGAACAGCTCGCGGCGCTTCGCCTCGGTCTCGGAGTCGAGCATCTGGGCGCGGCTGCGGGCGTCGGACTCCATCCGGTCCGCCTTGGACTTCGTCTCCGACTCCAGGCGCTCGGCCTTGGTGCGCGCGGCGCCGATGATCTTGTCCGCCTCGTCCTTGGCGTCGTTGACGAGCTCGTCGGCGTTGCGGGTCGCGATCTCCAGGAGCTTGGCCGCGGCAGAGGACGCCTCGGCGACCGTGGTCACCTTGATCTCCTGCGGCGCGGCGGCCACAGGCTGCGCGGGGGTCGGCTCGGGAGCCTTGACCGGCTCCGGCGCCTTCTCGACCGGCTGCTCGGCCGGCGCTGGAGCAGGCACGGAGGCCGCACCGGCGTAGCTGCCCTTCTGTGCTGCCGCCAACTTGGCCCGGAGCTCGTCGTTCTCCTTGATCAGCCGCTCGAGCTCGGTCTCGACCTCGTCGAGGAACTGGTCGACCTCGCCCATGTCGTAGCCCTCGCGCAAGCGCACAGGAGTGAAACGCTTGTTGCTCACGTCCTCAGGCGTCAGCGGCATGATCTCACCCAATTCGTCGTAGTAGCGGGAGCCGGGACGGCGGTGGCCGCCCGACCGGGGAACTTTATCTCGTGCTCACCGGAACAGGAGCAGGGACCGGTTGAGCTGCAGCAGCAGGTAGGCGATGAGCAGCACCAGGAAGAAGCTCAGGTCGATGAGCACGCCCCCGAGGCGCAGCGGGGGCAGCACCCGGCGCAGCAGCTTGATCGGCGGGTCGGTCGCCGTGTACACCGCCTCGAGCACGACCAGCAGCGGTCCTCGGGGCGTCCAGGCGCGGGCGAAGTACTGCACCCAGTCCGCCACGAGCCGCGCCAGCATCAGCACGGTGAAGCAGAAGAGGACGAGCTCGATGACGAGCCCTACGGGATTCACGTGCGAGCCGGTCAGCTCTGGTTGAAGAAGCCGCCCTCGGCGAGGCGGGCCTTCTCCTCCGCCGCGACGGTCACGTCCGGCGGGGACAGCAGGAAGACCTTGTTGGTGACCCGCTCGATGGTGCCGTGGATGGAGAACACGAGCCCGGCGGCGAAGTCGACCAGCCGCTTCGCCTCGGCGTCGGCCATCTCCGAGAGGTTCATGATCACCGGGATGCCGTCGCGGTAGTTCTCCCCCACCACGCGGGCGTCGTTGTAGGTCCGCGGGTGCAGCGTGGTGATGCGCGAGAGCGGCATCGACGCCGGCGCGGGTCGCGGGGCGGGCTGGCGGCGGCGCTCGCTGAGGTCGGCGACCGGGCGTGCCGGCTGCATCGGGGTGGCCCGCGTCGGCTCGTCGTAGGACACCTCCGCATCGGCGTAGTGGCCGTCGGCATCCTCGAGCAGGCCGAGGTACACGCCCATCTTCCGCATCGCGCCGCTCATAGGTGATCCTCGATCTCTCGCGTCGTGGCCCGGGCCTTTCGGTGGGGCCGTTCCGTGGTGGACATTACTTGATCCGGGGCCTCATCCCGAGGACCGCGGAGCCGACGCGCACGTGTGTCGCGCCGTGGCTGATCGCCGCTTCCAGGTCGCCGCTCATCCCGGCCGAGATCGTGCGGGCGTCCGGGTGGCTCGCCCGGAGCGCGGCCGCCACGTCGGCAAGGCGGGCGAACGCCGGGCCCGGGTCCGCGCCGAGCGGTGCGACCGCCATCACCCCGGCGAGACGCAGGTGCGGCGCCGCCGCGACCGCCTCGGCGAGGGCGGGCACCTCGGCGGGCTCCGCGCCCGCCCGGCCCGCAGCGTCGGGCGGGTCGAGCGAGACCTGCACGAGCACCTCGAGCACGCGCTCGCTCTCCGGGTCGCGCCCGGCGGCACCGCGGTCGAGCGGCCCGACCAGCTTGACGCGGTCGACCGACTCCACGACGTCTGCGTACGACGCCACCGCGGACGCCTTGTTGGACTGCAGGCCCCCGACGAAGTGCCAGCGCAGGCCGAGGTCCGCGCACGCGGCGGCCTTGGCCGACGCCTCCTGGTGCCGGTTCTCCCCGACGTCGGTCACGCCCAGGTCGGCCAGAAGCCGCACGTCGCTCTCGGGGAAGTACTTGGTCACGACGACGAGACCCACCTCGTCGTCGCGCCCGGCGTCCTCCACGGCCCGAGCGATCCGCTCGCGGACCGCACCGAGGTTGGTGGCGAGCTCCTGGCGGCGGTCGGTCGGGCTCAACGGTCCGCCCCCCGCCGGCGGACCAGGCCCGCCATCCGTCCCGCGGCCGCGCCGTCGCGCCGGTGGGACCAGGCACCCGGATGCTCCATGGTGCACACCGAGGCCGGCTCCTCCAGCAGGCGAGCCCCGTGGTCGCGGAGCTGGGCACGCACCCCGGCGCCGAGGTCGAGACCGGTCGTCCCCCAGCGGGTCGTGCTGAGGGTCTCGGGGACGCCCGCGGCGACCTCCTCCTGCAGCGCCGGAGGCACTTCGTAGCAGGCACCGCACACGTGCGGTCCGATCCAGGCGACGACGTCGCGGGCGCCGAGCGCTGCCATCTTTGCCAGGGCGGCGACGACGACACCGCCGGCGACGCCCTGCCGCCCGGCATGGACGGCACCGACGACTCCGGCCTCGGTGTCGGCGAGGAGCACGGGCACGCAGTCCGCGACCCGCACGACCAGCGTCACGTCGGGCGTCGTGGTGACCAGCGCGTCGCACTCCGGCACGCAGCGCTGCGCGGTGGCGTCAGAAAGGATCGTCGTCACGCTCGCACCGTGCACCTGCCGCATCTGGACGACCGCGGTCCCGGGAGCGAAGTCCTCGACTACCCGCGCCAACGCCGCGGGATCGGCGTCGAGGGCGAGGTCGAGGGTCTCCGCCTCGGAAGCGTCGGCACCCCCGGCCCCGACGAACCGGCCGGTGAAGGCCAGGTCGACGGGGCCGCGAGCCGAATGCAGCGAGGTGCGGGCGAGGTACACCGGGCCAGCGGTTCCTACTTGAGGAAGTCGGGCACGTCGAGCTCGTCGTCGAACGACGGAGCCGTCGGCCCGGCCGGACGGGACGCGCCGACCGTCACCGGCTCGCGCTGGGGGGCGGGCTGAGCCTGCTGCGGAGCCGCCTGCTGGCCGGCGCCGACCGGCTGGACGGGGCGCGCGGCCTCCTCGCCACGTCGCTGCTCGGCCACCGCCCGAGCCGCCTCGCGGGTCTCTTCCTGCGTCTGCGTCTTCACCGGCGCCGCCTGGGGACGCTGCAGGCCGGGGGCACCCTCCCGGCGCTTGGGGCGCCCGCCCTCGAATCCGGCGGCGATGACGGTGACCCGCACCTCGTCGCCGAGCGCGTCGTCGATGGTGGCGCCGAAGATGATGTTGGCGTCGGGGTGCACCGCGTCGGCGACCATCGCGGCGGCCTCGTTGATCTCGAAGAGGCCGAGATCGGATCCGCCGGCAATGGAGAGCAGCACGCCCTGAGCGCCGTCGATGGACTCCTCGAGAAGCGGGCTCGACACGGCGAGCTCGGCGGCCTCGACGGCGCGGTTCTCACCGCGAGCCGAGCCGATGCCCATCAGTGCCGAACCGGCGTTGGACATCACCGACGTCACGTCGGCGACGTCGAGGTTGATCAGGCCCGGCGTGGTGATCAGGTCGGTGATGCCGGAGACGCCCTGGAGCAGCACCTGGTCGGCCTGCTTGAACGCGTCGAGCATGGAGACGTTGCGGTCCGAGATCGACAGCAGCTTGTCGTTCGGGATGACGATGAGGGTGTCGACCTCCTCCCGCAGGGCGGCGATGCCGTCCTCGGCCGAGGTGGCGCGGCGGCGTCCCTCGAACGCGAACGGGCGGGTCACGACACCGATCGTCAGCGCGCCCAGCGATCGGGCGATCTTCGCCACGACCGGTGCGCCACCGGTCCCGGTGCCGCCGCCCTCGCCGGCGGTGACGAAGACCATGTCGGCGCCCTTGAGCACTTCCTCGATCTCGTCGGCGTGGTCCTCGGCTGCCTTGCCGCCGACCTCGGGGTTGGCGCCGGCGCCGAGACCTCGGGTCAGCTCGCGGCCGATGTCGAGCTTCACGTCGGCATCGCTCATCAACAGCGCCTGGGCGTCGGTGTTGATCGCGATGAACTCGACGCCCCGAAGGCCGACCTCGATCATCCGGTTGACGGCGTTGACGCCACCGCCACCGATGCCGACGACCTTGATCACGGCCAGGTAGTTCTGTGGTGCTGCCACGGCGGGTGCCTCTCGCTCGCTCGTCGTCCCGCAGGACGCCTGTGTCGGGTCTGGACTTCGGGGAAGCGCCGCCTGGCCGGCCTGAACTCTAACCCTGAAGTAGAGGCTTAGAGTTATGTCAACCTGCGACGTGAGAACACCGTAGGCGTGACCTCGGCCGGCCTCGCGGCAACACGCCGGGCGCGACGAAAACTGCCCAGAAGAACTGCCCCGAAGAACTGCCTAGAAGAACTGCCCGGAAGACAGCGGGACAGATCTCAGCGCGTGGTCGGCCGGGCGGGCACGCTCACGTCCACCTCGGCGACCTTGCCGCGCAGCAGCAGGGAGGCCACCTGAGCCTTGACTCCGGAGTCGGCCGCGCTCCCCCACACCACGACGCGTCCGTCGCGCAGCACGAGGTGGATACCGTCCGCGGAGTGCAGCTCCAGGTGGTCGACGGCGCGAGCGATCCGGGGCGGCAGGGCGGCCGCGACGTGCGCGGCCTCGCGCAGGCTCACGGTGTCGGCGGCCGCCGCGGCGCGGATGACCGGCAGGTGGGCGTGCGAGAGCGGCGCGGGGAACAGCACGCCGCCGGCGTCGACGGCCCGCAGCCCGTGGCCGGTCTCGACGACGGCGACCGGGGTGCGCTCGGTGATCGCGATCGTGAGGGTGTGCGGCCACGTCCGCGAGACGTCCACCGACGCGACCGAGCTCAACTGCTCGACGCGGGCACGCACCGCGTGGACGTCGACGCGCGCCAGCGGTCCGTCGAGCGGTACGTCGGCGATGCGGCGTACCTGCCCGGCGCTCAGCGTGGGGGCACCGGTCACCCGGACGTGCTGGAGGTTGAGGACCGAGGAGAACAGCACCACCCAGGCCGCAGCGACGACCAGCGCCAGCACGACGACGCCGGCCACCAGCGCGCGCGCCCTCGTGCGCACCCGCCGCCGCCACCGGTGGCCGGCCAGGGTCGCCGGCTCAGCCATTCCCGCTCCCCCGGCTCGCCAGCGCCGCGAGCACCTGCGGGCCCAGCAGCGTCACGTCGCCGGCCCCGAGGGTGAGCACGAGGTCGCCCGGTCGGGCGCGCTCCGCCAGCCGGGCGGCGACCGCGTCCCCGTCGGGCTCGAACGCCACGGACCCGGCGGGCAGGGGCACGGCGGCGGCCACGAGCGCCCCGGTGACCGCGGGGTCCGGCTCCTCGCGCGCCACGTAGACGTCCATCACCACCACGTCGTCGGCTGCGCCGAGCGCGGCACCCATCTCGGTGCCGAAGATCCGCGTGCGGGAGACCATGTGGGGCTGGAAGGCCACCAACACCCGCCCGTCGCCGGCCAGGGCACGGGCCGCCTGCAGGTCGCCGGCGATCTCGCGGGGGTGGTGGGCGTAGCTGTCGTAGACGCGCACGCCGCCGACCTCGCCCTTGGCCTCCATCCGCCGGCGGGTCCCGGTGAACGAGCCGAGCGCGACGGCCATCTGGTCGACGTCGAAGCCGAGGCGGAGCGCACACCCGAGGGCCGCCAGGGCGTCGAGCACGTAGTGCCGCCCGGGGATCTGGAGCGTCACCTCGCCGCGTCGGCGGCCGTCGACGACCACCGTGAAGGTCGAGGTGCTGCCGGCGAACCGCACGTCCTCGGCGCGCACGTCGGCGCCCGCGGACTCACCGGTGGTGATCACCTCGATCCCCCGCCGGCGGGCGAGGTCGGCGAGCGCGGCGGCCCCGGGGTCGTCCACGCAGACCACGAGGAACCCGTCGGGCGCGATGCGGCCGAGGAACGCCTCGAACGCCTCGTGGTAGGCCGCCTCGGTGCCGTAGTTGTCCAGGTGGTCGGCCTCGACGTTGGTGACCACCGCGGCGTAGGGCCGGTAGACCAGGAAGGCGCCGTCGCTCTCGTCGGCCTCGGCGACGAAGAGGTCGCCGGCCCCGTCGTGGGCGTTGACGCCGGCCTGCGTCAGGTCGCCGCCGATCGCGAAGGACGGGTCGGCGCCGGCGTGCTGGAGCGCCACGGTGTGAAGCGACGTCGTGGTGGTCTTGCCGTGGGTCCCGGCGACGGCGAGCACCCGCCGGCCCTGCATCACCGACTCCAGCGCGGCCGACCGCGGCAGCAGGCGCAGTCCACGGCGCGCCGCCTCGAGCACCTCGGGGTTGTCCTCACGGACGGCCGTCGAGACCACGACGGTGTCCGCGTCGGCCACGTTCTCGGCTGCATGCCCGACGACGCAGCGGGCGCCCAGCGCGCGGAGGGCCTCCAGGGTCGAGGAGTCGCGGGCGTCGCTGCCGGAGACCTGAAGGCCGCGCTCGAGCATGATCCGCGCGATCGCGGACAGTCCGGCGCCGCCGATGCCGACGAAGTGGACCGCCCCGAGGCGCTCGGCCGGCAGCAGCTCCGTGGGCACCGGAACCCTCACCGCGCCGCCTCCAGCACCATCCGCGCCAACACCTCGTCGGCATCGCGGGGCACGAGGTCGGTCGCCGCACGCGACATCGCGGCCAGCCGGTCCGGGTCGTGCAGCAGCGGCGGGAGGGTGGCGCGCGCCCACGCCGCGGTCACCGCCGCGTCGGCCACCAGGAGCCCGCCGCCGGCCTCGACCACGGGGCGCGCGTTGAGCGCCTGCTCGCCGTTGCCGATCGGCAGCGGCACGAAGACGGCCGGCAGCCCCACGCAAGCGACCTCGGTGACCGTGTTGCTCCCCGACCGGCACACCACGGCGTCGGCCGCGGCGTAGGCGAGGTCCATCCGGTCGGCGTAGGGCAGCACGACGTAGGGCGCTCCGGCGACCGCGGGCGCCGCCGCGTCGTTGCGCGGACCGACGACGTGGAGCACCTGCACGCCGGCGGCGCTGAGCTCCGCGGCCGCGCCGAGCAGCGCGTCGTTGATCCGGCGCGCTCCCTGGGACCCTCCGGTGACCAGCAGCGTCGGCAGGTCGGGGTCCAGTCCGAACGCCGCGCGACCCGCCTGGCGCAGGGCCGAGCGGTCGAGGGTGGAGATCATCCGGCGCACCGGCAGGCCGACGTACCGGGCGTGGGGCAGCGGGGTGGCGGGAAAGCTGGTCGCGACGTGCCGGGTGAGGCGCGCGCCGAGCCGGTTGGCCAAGCCCGGCAGGGCGTTGCCCTCGTGCACCACCAGGGGAAGGCGGCGACGCCGTGCCGCGAGGTAGGCCGGAACGGACACGTAGCCGCCGAAGCCCACCACGACGTCGGGCCGGACCCGGTCGAGGACGCCCAGCGCCGCACCCTGCGCCGCCAGCACCCGGGCCGGCACCCGCGCGAGATCGGGGTGGGGACGGCGGGGCAACGGCACGGGGGGCACCAGCTCGAGCGGGTAGCCGGCCGCGGGCACCACACGCGTCTCCAGACCGCGCGCCGTGCCGAGCGCGGTGACCTCGACGTCGGGATCGAGCCGGCGCAGCGCGTCCGCCGTGGCGAGCAGCGGGGACGTGTGGCCGGCGGACCCTCCACCGGCGAGCAGCACGCGGGTCATCGCGCCCCGGACCGGTCCAGGGCGACCTGGCGGCGGCCCTGCCGCTGGCGCTTGCGGGCACGCAGCGCGGCCGCGGCTTCGGGCTCGCGGCGCGCGAAGCCGAGGAGGAGCCCCAGCGCCACCAGCTCGGTGACCAGGGACGAGCCACCGTAGGAGACCAGCGGGAGCGGGATGCCGATCACCGGGAAGAGGGCGAGGACCATGCCGACGTTGATCATCACGTGGACCATCAGCCACACCACGATGCCGCTGGCGGCGTAGCGTGCGAACGAGCTGCGGGTGTGCAGGGCGGTGCGGATCCCGGCGTAGGCGAGCACCGCGAACAGGACGAGCAGCAGCAGCGTCCCGATCAGGCCGAGCTCCTCGCCGATCACCGCGAAGATGAAGTCGGTGTGCGCCTCGGGCAGGTTGCCCCACTTCTGCTGACTGGCGCCGATCCCCTTGCCGAAGATGCCGCCGCTGGCCAGCCCCAGGAGGCCGTGGGCGGCCTGCCAGCCGGTGCCCTGGTAGTCCCGGAAGGGGTCGGAGAAGTTGACCAGCCGCGCCAGCCGGTAGGGCGCACTGGCCGCGAGGTAGAGGGCGCCGGACCCGGCCAGGCTCGCCGCCAGCACGAACAGCCGCAACGGGGCGCCGACGTTCCACAGCATCGCCAGGATCACCGTGAGCAGCACCATCGAGGTGCCGAGGTCGCCGCCGAGGAGGACCAGCAGCAGCACCGCGCCGGTCACCGGGACCACCGGGACCAGCTGGTGCTTCCAGGAGCCCAGCAGCTTCTCCTTGCGGGCGTAGACGTCGGCCGCCCACAAGACGAGGGCCAGCTTGGCAAGCTCGGAGGGCTGCACCTGGAACGGACCGAGCGCGAGCCAGTTCTGGTTGCCGTTGACCATCACGCCGAGGTTGGTCTGGGTGAGGATGAGCAGCAGCGACGAGAGCCCGAGGAACGGCCAGGCGAACCAGCGGATCCGTCGCTCCGGCTGCCGGGAGGCGATCCAGGCGCAGGGCAGGCCGATGAGCACCCACATCGCCTGCTTGAAGAAGATGTGATAGCTGTCGTGGTACTGCCGGTAGGAGTACACGCTCGAGGCGCTCAGCACCATGATCAGGCCGATGCCGAGCAGCATCGCGGTGGCGCCGAGCAGCAGGTAGTACGTCGCGAGCGGCCGGCTCAGCGCGTCGCGGACCGCCCCGATCCGGGCCCTCAGCGAACCCGCCGGTGAGGACGGCCCCCGGACGACCCCCGCCGGCCGGGTCTGCGTCGTCGCGCTCAACGGGAGCTCCTCGGGGTGGCTGTGCGGGTCGGTCAGTCGGCGGGTCCGGCCGCGGACACCCACCGGCGGACCGCCGCGGCGAAGGCGTCGCCGCGGGCGGCGTAGTCGGTGAACATGTCCATGGACGCACACCCCGGCGCGAGGAGCACGGTGTCCCCCGGCCTGGCGAGGCCGGCGGCCGCCGCGACCACCCGGTCCATCGGCCCGTCCACCTCAGAAGTCTCACCCGACACCGGCCCGATCACCGGCACATCGGGCGCGTGTCGCGCCAGCGCCTCCGCGATCGCCGGAGCGTCACGACCGAGGAGGACCACCCCCCGCAGCCGGTCGCGCGCCGAGCGGACCAGCTCGTCGAACGACGCGCCCTTGGCCAGCCCCCCGGCCACCCACACGACCGGCTGGTAGGCGCGCAGCGAGGCCAGTGCGGCGTGCGGGTTGGTCGCCTTGGAGTCGTCGACCCACCGCACACCTCCGGCCGAGGCCACCTCGGCGATCCGGTGCCCGTCGGGGCGGTAGTCGCGCCGCCCCTGGCGCACGGCGGCCGGTGGCGCCCCGTGGGCGCGGGCGAGCGCCGCCGCAGCGAGCGCATTGGCCACCACATGCGGCGCCGGCACGTCGCCGGCACCGGCACTCGCGAGATCGGCGAGCGTGCCGAGCTCGGCGGCCGACGTCTGCCGCTCCGGGACGAAGGCCCGGTCGCAGAGCACGTCGTCGACGACCCCGAGCATGCCGACCGCGGGCGTGCCGAGAGTGAAGCCGATCGCGCGCGCGCCCTCGGTGACGTCGGCCTCGCGGACGAGCTCCTCGGTGAGCGGGTCCGCGACGTTGTAGACGCAGGCGCGCTCCACGCCGGAGTAGATCCGGCCCTTGTCCGCCGCGTAGGCGGCCATCGGCTCCTCGCCGGCGTACCAGTCGAGGTGGTCCTCGCTGAGGTTGAGCACGGCGGCGGCCTGTGCCCGCATGGAGTGGGTGTGGTGCAGCTGGAAGCTGGACAGCTCCACGGCCAGCACGTCGTACGGCGGTGTCGCTCCTGGCGACGCGTCGTTGCCGTGGTCCGACATCACGACCTCGACGAGCGGCAGGCCGACGTTGCCGCACGCCACCGCGCGGAGGCCGGCGCTGCGCAGCATCGACTCCAGCATGCGCACGGTCGTGGTCTTGCCGTTGGTGCCGGTCACGGCGAGCCAGGGCGCGGCTCGGCCGGTCGCGGGGTCGCGACCGCGCAGCCGCCAGGCGAGCTCCACCTCGCTCCATACCGGTACGCCGCGCTGCTGGGCCTGGAGCACCAGCGGGGCCCGGGGGGACCAGCCGGGCGAGACGACGAGCACGTCCGCGTCCTCGGGGAGGGTCGCGGTGGTGCCCGGGCCGAGCCGGACGTCGGCACCGAGGATGTCGAGCAGCGTGGCTCGCTCGGCGCGCTGCCCGGCGTCCGACTCGTCCAGCGCGGTGACGCTCGCGCCGAGGTGGGTGAGGTTGTCGGCGGCGGCGAACCCGGAGACTCCGAGGCCGCCGACCACGGCACGCACGCCCGACCAGCTGTCGTCGCGCCCGAGGGCGTCGACGTCGCGGCGGGCAGCCGCCATCAGCGGGCCACCCATTCGGCGTAGAAGACGCCGAGACCGGCGGCCACGAAGATCCCCGCGACGAGCCAGAAGCGGACCACCACCGTGATCTCCTCCCAGCCGAGCATCTCGAAGTGATGGTGCAGCGGGGCCATCCGGAACAGCCGTCGGCCCTTGGTGGCCTTGAAGAAGCCGACCTGCAGGATCACCGACAGCGTCTGGAGCAGGAAGAGCCCGCCGAGGAGCGCGAGCAGGATCTCCGTGCGGGTGAGGACCGCCATGCCGGCGATCGCGCCGCCCAGCGCCAGAGAGCCGGTGTCGCCCATGAAGATCTGCGCGGGCGCGGCGTTCCACCACAAGAACCCGAAGCACGCGCCGGTGATGGCGAAGGCGAGCACGGCGAGGTCTCGCGGGTCGCGCACCTCGTAGCAGGTGGCACGCACGACCCCGGCGCGCTCGCACCACTGGTTGCCCTGCCAGATGTTCACCAGCGTGTAGGCCGCGAAGACCATGCCCGATGCTCCGGTCGCGAGGCCGTCGAGGCCGTCGGTGAGGTTGACCGCGTTGCTCGTGCCGGTGACGAGAAGCCAGATGAGCGCGACGGCCACCACGAGCGGGAGCGTCCACTGGGTGAGGTCGCGAACCAGGGAGATGTAGCGGCTCGCGGGCGTGTAGCCGTGGCTGTCGCGGAACCACGACGCGAGGGCGAGCACCGCGAAGACGACGGCGACGGCGGTCTGGCCGATCATCTTCGATCCGCTGCGCAGGCCCAGGTTGCGCTGCTTGTAGATCTTGATGAAGTCGTCGAGGAAGCCGACCGTGGCGAGTCCGACGAACAGGAAGATCAGCAGCAGCGCCGACGTGGAGGGCGTGCTGCCGGTGAGCAGCTTCGCGACGAAGTAGCCGATCACGCTCGACAGCACGATCACCAGGCCGCCCATGGTGGGGGTGCCGCGCTTGGTGTGGTGGGTGGTCGGCCCGTCGTCTCGGATCAGCTGGCCGTAGCCGCGGGCGGCGAAGAGCCGGATCGCGTAGCGGGTGCCGATCAGCGTCAGCAGCAGCGAGAGTCCGCCGGCCAGAAGGATCGCCTTCACCGGTCCCCCTCCTGTTGCGCCTCGTCGAGCAGGGCGTCCGCGACGCGCTCCAGACGCGCGGCGCGGGATGCCTTGACCAGCACCACGTCGGTGCCCCGCACATTCTGGCGCAGCCAGGAGACCGCTTCGTCGACGCCCTCCACCTGGCGCGTCGCCCGTCCGACGATGGCCGCGGCGCCCGCGCCGACGACGAGGGCCTCGGCGATGTGGAGCTCGTCGAGGAGGCGACCGACCTCGGCGTGCGCGCGAGGCGAGTCGTCCCCGAGCTCCCGCATCTCCCCCAGCACGGCGACGGTGCGGCGGCCCGACCGGCGCCCGAGCTCGGCCAAGGTCTCGAGCGCGGCGCGCATCGACTCCGGGTTGGCGTTGTAGGCGTCGTTGACCACCACGAGCCCGTCGGCGCGCTCGTGGAGCTCCATCCGCCACCGCGACAGCGCCCGCACCTCCGACAGCGCGTGGGCCACGTCGGCCAGCGGCATGCCGGTCGCGGTGGCGGCGGCCGCCACCGCGGCCGCGTTCAGGGCCTGGTGCGCCCCGAGCA